>JAJQEU010000050.1 GCA_021201535.1 Clostridiales bacterium
AAACGAACTGCTCATGTACTATAGATCAAAACGTAAGACAAACAGGGAGATTTCTCTCTACGAACCCATCGGCACCGACAGAGAGGGGAATCCGTTTAACATGGCGGATATTTTCGAAAGCCCGGAATCAGAACTCTGGGAGCGCGTACTGCTGAAGAAAAATGTCGGGCAGCTGTATGCTCTGGTTCCGAAGGTGTTAAACAGCCGCGAACAGTATATTATCTGCAGAAGATACGGTTTATACAATACTGTGCCGCGCACACAGCGGGAAATAGCGCAGAAGCTTGGAATCAGCAGGTCTTACGTGTCCCGCATCGAAAAAAAGGCTTTAGTGAAATTAAGGCGTGCATTTACTCAGTGAATATGGTACAATGAATCCAGAATAGTTTTACGAATGAATCAGAATACATGAAGGAGGACGCGTGATGGGGTTGTTGAGCGGTCTGCAGACTATGTTTGGTGTGAAACCGGCTTCGGCCAGAACCGACAGTGAGCAGAGGAATTCTGCATTACATCACCGGGAGAGCGAACTGCAGAAAAAGAATATCATGCTGCAGGAGCAGCTGGATGCTGCACGTGAGCAGATTATTCAGTTGGAGAATCAGATTCGAGCTATGAAAAAGGAGATCGCAGAGGTGGAGCAGAGTACCGACTCGAAGAAAGAAGAAACAGATCGGCTGGTCGTCGGAGTATCGGCACAGATGCAGAATATGATGGAGACTCTGGATCAGCAGATGAAGCAGCTGGAGGACAGGACGGATGATCAGTTCAGACAGCTCACGGAGAGTACGCAGAAGCAGATCAACGAGCTTAAAGAAACCACTGCTGATCAGGCCCGGAGCATTTCTGAGTCGGTTCAGCCCATTCGTGAGATACAGAGTTCTACTGAAGAGATCAGAGAGTCTTTGAATCGGATCAGCGATATACAGAACACGGCGGATCAGATCGGTGAGATACATGAGTCTGTGAGCCGGATGGATGAGATAAAATCGTCTACTGATCAGATCGCTGAGATACGGCAGTCGGTGAGTCAGATAGATGAGCTCAGAGCCATGGTGGAGAAGCTGGATCAGCAGAAAGTCTCCATGGATGAGATCAATGAGAAGACTGAGAGCCTGAAGACAGATATGGTGGAGAGGATTCATACGGAAAATGTACAATGCTACCGCAATATGAAGGGGCTCATAACAGATCTGGATGTAAAGATTGAAGAACTGGAACTGGATGACAACAGCCTGAAAAAGATTCAGAAGTCGTTCAAAGGAATGAAGTTTTTTACGCTTTGCGGTTTTTTAGGCTTTTTGCTGATGATATTTATGACATTATATGTCACAGGCGTGATATCGTTTTAATCCATCGTCCTGAGGATTATCTGATTTTATGTGTAGATTTTTTCGGAATCGGAGTGTAGTGGTATGAATACAGAAAGGGAATATTGGAAAGCGGGGAATATGCTCTACCCCGTTCCGGCGGTTATGGTCAGCTGTCAGCGCCCCGGAGAGACACCGAATATTATCACGATCGCGTGGGCGGGTACCGTCTGCTCTGATCCGGCGATGCTTTCTGTTTCTGTCCGGCGGGAGCGTTATTCCTACGATATTATAAAAGAAACAGGGGAGTTTGTGGTCAACCTGACGACAAAGGAGCTGACGTATGCTGCCGATTATTGCGGTGTGAAGTCCGGAAGAGATATGGATAAGTTCTCCGTGCTCCATCTGACACCGAGCGTATCAAAAACCGTTGATGCGCCGGGCATAGCTGAGAGCCCGGTGAGTCTGGAGTGCAGGGTAAAGCAGATCCTGGAGCTGGGATCTCATGATATGTTTCTGGCGGAGGTGACGGCAGTGTCTGTCAATCCGGACTATCTGGATGAGAATGGAAAGTTTCATCTGAATGAGCTGGGTCTGGTGGCTTATTCCCATGGAGAGTATTTCACGCTTGGTGAGAAGATCGGAAGATTCGGATACAGCGTGCAGAAGAAGAAATGATGCTGCTGCATAGTCTGTGCCTGATCTGCACCGACAGTTCCTGACCCGGATAAACCGGAATAGAAAATTCTGCCATCTGGCGCAAAGATCGTTGATAAGCGCCCGACGGACGTGAATGATAACAGAAGACTATAAAACAGGAAGCAGAGCGTCATCCGTGTGCTCTGCTTCCTGTTTTTCGTTGAAGATACGGTTCAGAATCAGTTCTTATCCTTTTCGGCCAGCATCATGGCGCGAACCTTCAGCGGAAGACCGAACAGAGTGATGAAGCCCTCGGCGTCATGGTGATCATACAGATCGCCGGTGGTGAAGCTCGCCAGAGATTCACTGTAAAGAGAGTAGGGGGATGTCGTTCCGGCCTTTATGATGTTGCCCTTGTAAAGCCTGAACGTAACGGTTCCGGTCACATACTTCTGTGTGGATGTTACAAAAGCCCGAACCGCGTCGCAGAGCGGTGTGAACCATTTCCCCTCATATACAATCTGAGCCAGTCGGTTGCCCATGTCTTTTTTCACATCCATGGTGGCGCGGTCCAGAACCAGTTCTTCCAGCTGGTCGTGTGCCTCCATCAGGATTGTTCCGCCGGGTGTTTCGTATACGCCGCGAGATTTCATGCCGACGACACGGTTCTCAACGATATCCACGATGCCGATGCCGTGCTTTCCGCCGAGTGCGTTTAACTCACGGATGATATCGGAGACCTTCATCTCTTTTCCGTTGATGGATGTCGGAACACCCTCTTCAAAGGTCATGGTGACATATTCGCCCTCATCCGGTGCATGCTCCGGGGAAACACCGAGAACTAACAGATGATCATAGTTCGGCTCGTTTCCGGGGTCTTCCAGTTCCAGACCCTCGTGGCTGATATGCCAGAGATTGCGGTCGCGGCTGTAGCTCTGGTCAGAGGAGAACGGAAGGTCAATGCCGTGTGCCTTGCAGTATTCAATCTCGGATTCGCGGGAATCCATGTTCCATTTGCTGTCGCGCCAGGCAGCGATAATCTTGAGATCGGGCGCCAGTGCTTTGATTGTCAGCTCAAAACGAATCTGGTCGTTGCCCTTGCCGGTCGCACCGTGGCAGATGGCGGTCGCACCTTCCTTTCGGGCGATCTCTACCAGCTTTTTTGCAATGCCCGGGCGGGCCATGGACGTGCCGAGAAGGTATTTGTGCTCATATACGGCGCCGGCCTGTACGCAGGGCATGATATAGTCCTCACAGAACTCGTCCGTGATATCTTCAATATATAATTTCGATGCGCCGGAATACTTTGCTCTCTCCTCAAGGCCGTCGAGCTCGGAGCCCTGTCCGCAGTCTACGCAGCAGCAGATTACTTCATAATCATAGTTTTCCTTCAGCCAGGGGATGATCGCGGTGGTATCTAATCCGCCCGAATAGGCAAGAATCACTTTTTCTTTCATAGTCATAATTCCTTTCATGTATAAACTTCCATGCGCTGCTGTCGCAGCGCGCCAACATCTATGAAAGTCGATTGCTCCGCACTTCGTGCTCCCGCAATCGCCGCCGGTATTCGCAATCCGGGCTATCGCCCTACTTGCTCATACCGTCTTGGTCGTCAAATATCCAGCCATCTGGTCATGCAAGCATGCCCATCTGTCTGTCTATTGACGACACTTTCATATTAAATCAATCGGATACGCCTGTTCGATTATACTACAAGATGTCTGCCTGCGCAAGCATAAAAATATACATAAAAATCTTATAAAAATACATTTAATGATAAAATTTGCATGAAAGAGAAGAAAGAAAAAAATAATGGTTGAATATTTCTGCTTTTGTGCTATTATAGAACGGTATTGTAAAAATTTATGTCATAAAAACTCAGTATTTTCCGGTGAAGTAAAAGAAATCCGCGGGATATGAGGCGTGGGAAAAACACGGCGATGATTGCATAAATATACAATGATGTGTAAAAATTACGGAGGTGCGCAGATGGAGGTGTCAGTTCGTCCGATGACAATGGAAGATTACGGACGGGTGTTTTCCCTGTGGAAATCCATCCGGGGCTTCGGTATCCGGAGCATTGATGACTCAAGAGACGGCACGGAGCGTTTTCTGCGCCGGAATCCTTCAACAAGCATGGTGGCAGAGCTGGACGGACGGATTATCGGCTCGATTTTATGCGGACATGACGGAAGAACCGGATATTTTTATCATGTCTGTGTGGATGAGAAATATCGGAGAAGAGGAATCGGAAAGCGCATGGCGACCGAGGCGATGCGCGCCCTGCAGGAGCAGAAGATCAACAAGGTGAGTCTGATCGCCTTTAAACACAATGAGATAGGCAATCAGTTCTGGCACGGATTCGGCTGGACAGAGCGGGCAGATGCAAACTGTTTTGATTTTGACCTGAACGAGGAAAATATAACGCGTTTTAATCAGTGATGGAGGAAAGAGATGAAATTGATACATGGAGGAGTCACGGCGGCTCAGGGCTTTTTTGCCGCCCACACGGCAGCCGGCATTAAATATAACGACAGGATCGATATGGCGATGCTCTACAGCGAAGTGCCGTGCAGAGCGGCCGGGACCTTTACGACGAATGTGGTAAAGGCTGCTCCGGTTCTGTGGGACAGAAAAATCGTGGAGGAGTCAGGTGCAGCGCAGGCAGTCGTCGTGAATGCCGGGATCGCGAATGCCTGCACCGGCGAAGAGGGACTTGACTATTGCCGAAGGACGGCAGCCGCGGTCAGCGGACATATGGAGATCCCGCCGGAGCGGGTTCTGGTGGCATCCACGGGAGTGATCGGCATGCAGCTTCCGATTGACCGGATCTGTGCCGGGGTGGAAGCGATGGTTCCCGTGCTCAGCGGCAGCGTGGAGGCGGGAACCTGTGCGGCGCAGGCGATCCGGACGACAGATACCCATGAGAAGGAAGTGGCGGTCCAGTTTGAGGCAGGCGGCAGAACGGTAACCCTGGGCGGCATGTGCAAGGGTTCCGGTATGATTCATCCGAATATGTGTACCATGCTCGCCTTTCTCACGACAGACATGGCGATTTCCGGTGAGCTTTTGCAGGAGGCACTGCGGGAGGACATACGGGATACCTATAATATGATATCGGTCGACGGAGATACATCCACGAATGATACGGTTCTGCTTCTGGCGAACGGCCTTGCCGGAAATGCTGAGATTACAGAGAAAAATGCGGATTATGAGCAGTTCTGCCGGGCTTTGAACTATGTCAATACAGAGCTTGCGAAAATGATCGCGGGCGACGGGGAAGGGGCGACTGCTCTGTTTGAGGCAAAGGTGCTCCATGCGCGTTCAAAGGAGCAGGCGAGAATCCTGAGCAAATCCGTGATCTGTTCCAGCCTGACAAAGGCGATGATCTTCGGACATGATGCGAACTTCGGCAGAGTCCTGTGTGCGCTCGGCTATTCCGGTGCGGATTTTGATCCGGATCAGGTGGAGCTTTTCTTTGAGAGCGAGGCGGGGAGGATTCCGATCTTTGCGGAAGGTAAGGCACTGGATTACAGCGAGGAGCAGGCGACGAGGATATTGTCGGAACCGGTGGTCACGGTGATCGCGGATATGCATATGGGCGATGCGTCCGCGACGGCGTGGGGGTGTGATCTGAGCTATGATTATGTGAAGATCAATGCGGATTACCGTTCATAAGGAACTGTCGAGAAATGATATGTACATATTATTTTGCGATAGTTCCCGGATTTTCGGGTGCCCGTCCGCACGGGCGGTGCATAACATGGGAGGAGAAAGATGGCTGAAAAAATAGAAGATCTGAAAGCAAAGGCGGAGGTGCTGATTGAGGCGCTTCCCTACATCCAGCGTTTCAACCGCAGGATCATTGTGGTGAAATACGGCGGGAGCGCCATGCTGGATGAAGATCTGAAAAAGAGTGTGATTCAGGATGTAACACTGTTAAAGCTGGTAGGCTTTAAACCGATCATTGTACATGGCGGCGGCAAGGAGATCAACAAATGGGTGGCGAAGTCCGGCATAGAGCCGGTATTCATCAACGGACTTCGGAAAACGGACGCGGAAACGATGGAGATCGCGGAGATGGTGCTTGGTAAAGTCGGCAAATCTCTGGTTACCATGGTGGAGGAGCTGGGCGTCCGCGCCGTGAGCATCAGCGGAAAGGACGGGGGGCTTCTTCAGGTAAAGAAGAAATATTCAGACGGTCAGGATATCGGTTTCGTGGGAGAGATACAGAAGGTCGACCCGAAAATTTTATTCGACCTTCTGGAGAAGGATTTCCTGCCGATTGTCTGCCCCATCGGGCTGGATGAGGAGTTTCAGACATACAATATCAATGCGGATGATGCTGCCTGTGCCATCGCCGGCGCGGTGAAAGCGGAAAAGCTGGCCTTCCTGACGGACATCGAGGGCGTGCGCCGCGACCCGGCGGACCCTTCCACGCTGATCTCGGAGCTGACGGTATCAGAAGCGGAGGATCTGCTTCAGAGCGGCTATGTGGTGGGCGGTATGCTGCCGAAGCTGAACAACTGTATACATGCCGTAAAAAACGGAGTGTCAAGGGTACATATTCTGGATGGACGGCTGGCGCACTGCCTGCTGCTTGAGATTTTTACCAATAAGGGAATCGGAACTGCAATCTTAAACGACAAGGAGGACAGATTTTATCATGAATAAACAGGAATATATGAACGGGGCGGAAACAGCGCTGCTTCACACATACAACCGGTTTCCCGTGGTCCTGGAACACGGGGAGGGCGTTTACCTTTATGACACAGATGGAAAGCAGTATCTGGATTTTGCGGCGGGAATCGCCGTCTGTGCTTTCGGATACGGCAAGAAGGAGTATGAAGACGCCTTAAAGTCGCAGGTGGAAAAGCTGGTTCACACGTCGAACCTTTATTACAATGTGCCGATCATTGAGGCCGCACAGAAAACGCTGGCGGCTTCCGGGATGGATCGCGTGTTTTTCACCAACAGCGGGACGGAGGCGATCGAGGGAGCGTTAAAGGCTGCCAAAAAATATGCTTACACGCGGGACGGGCATGCCGGACATGAGGTGATCGCCATGCAGCATTCTTTTCATGGAAGAAGTCTGGGAGCGTTGTCGGTCACGGGTACCAGGCATTATCAGGAGCCCTTTGAACCGCTGATCCCGGGCATTCGGTTTGCGGAGTATAATAATCTGGAGAGCGTGCGTTCCCAGGTCAGCGATAAAACCTGTGCCGTCATTATGGAAACGGTGCAGGGGGAGGGCGGTATCTACCCGGCGGATCCGGCATTTTTACAGGGAGTCCGCGATCTCTGCGATGAAAAGGATATCCTTCTGATCCTGGATGAGATACAGTGCGGTATGGGACGCACCGGCGCTATGTTCGCGTGGCAGCAATATGGAGTAAAGCCGGATATCATGACTGTGGCGAAGGCGCTGGGCGGCGGCGTGCCGGTCGGAGCTTTCCTGATGACGCAGCGGGTGGCGGATCTTTCTCTGGCGCCGGGGGACCACGGTACGACCTACGGCGGGAATCCGCTGGTCGGAGCGGCCGTCAGCGCTGTGTTTGATATCTTTGAGCGGGAGCAGATTGTGGCTCACGTCAATCAGATTGCCCTCTATCTGGAGAGCAGGCTGGAAGAATTAAAAAATAAATATTCCTTTATCACAGATCATCGCGGTATGGGCCTGATTCGGGGACTTGAGATGGAGATCCCGGTGGGAGAAGTGGCGTCAAAGGCACTGGATGAGGGACTGATCCTGATCACGGCAGGATCCGGTGTGATTCGTTTTGTGCCTCCGCTTGTGATCGAGCGGCAGCACGTGGATGAGATGATAGAGAAGCTGGATGCAGTGCTTCAGACGATGCAGTGATTCAGGGGACAGGAATATACAAATTTGTATTCATGACTCTGCGGACTGCAACAACATGGGATCCTGCGCGCGGTATGATGTATCATGGTAACGATTCAGGACAGTACTTCGCATCTGCTGCGAAGTACGTACGATGACGTAAATGACACGTATAATTTTGCGAGTAATGTCCATCCTATAGAAAAAGGGTAACTGTTCAGTACTCACAGTTACGAAAAAACAACGGCTGGCTGCTTCAGCCGGCTGTTGAAAAAGGATGGGGATATCATGGCTGGAATCCTGATCGCGATCCTTTCCGGGATCCTGATGAGTGTGCAGGGTGTATTTAACACGGATGTAACGGAACACAGCAGCCTGTGGGTGGCAAATACCTGGGTGCAGATGACGGCGCTGGCGGTCTGTTTTGCTTTCTGGGGCATGGCGGACAGGAGTTCGTTTGCGCTGCTGTTTGACTTCCGACCGAAATATGTGCTGCTGGGTGGTGTGATCGGCGCTTTTATCACGCTGACTGTTGTAAAAAGTATGAATATGATGGGGCCGGCGCAAGCGGTGCTGTTCATTGTGATCGCACAGATGATCAGCGCTTATCTGATCGAACTGGCAGGATGGTTCGGTACGGAGAAAGCGGACTGGTCTGTGCAGAAGCTGATTGGGATGGCAGTTGCGATCGGTGGAGTGATTCTTTTTCAATGGGAGAGAACTTCGTGAGAATTCACAAAGTTTTCCGGTTACTTTTCAGAGGATATAGATAAATATTTTTTGAGAAATTCTCTGTATTATCCAAAAATAAATTTCATTGTAGATATGCTGCGGAAGGTGTGCTATCATACTTTCCACAGCATTTATTATTTCACGGGAATTCTGATTTTCTGATGTCACTGATTCTGAATCTGTCCGCATCAGGTAATGTTTGTCAACTTTTTTATTTTTTCATGAATTGTCTTGTAATATTTTTCGTAAATGTTAAAATGATGTAGAGCATTGAGACTTTACATCAGATGTGAAGGAGATGCTTGAAATGAAACAATGGTTCGCAGGTGTGCTGTGTGTTTGCCTTTTGTGCCTGTGCGGATGTGAGGCGGATCCGGATGTGATTTTACAGAACGGTGTTTCCGTGTCAGAGAGCGTTTCCGCGGCGGATTCGGAGGAGTCTTCCGCAGCGGATGACGATACCGGTTATGCCGGTATGTCTTCCACTGAAGAAACCGCGTCCGGGAATGCAATATCTGCGGAGGATGAATCATCCGTGATCTGTGCGTATATCTGCGGCGCTGTTCAGAATCCCGGTGTGTATGAACTGCCGAATTCGGCACGCATTTATCAGCTGGTTGAGATGGCAGGGGGACTGACAGCGGATGCCGATGAACAGAGTGTGAATCTGGCTCAGTTTCTGGAGGACGGCGAGATGGTCTGGATCCCGACGGAGGAGGAGAGTGTTGCCGGAGCGACGGCACCGCAGCAGGCGGCCGATGAGGTTTCATCAGAGGATGCGGGAGATGACAGCGGCAAGGTGAATATCAATACTGCCGATGTGTCGGAACTGACGACACTGAACGGAATCGGAGAGACGAAAGCGGCAGCGATCGTCGCCTGGCGCGAGGAGCATGGCAGCTTTCAGAGTATTGAAGAGATCATGCTGGTGAGCGGTATCGCCGAGGGGACCTATGAAAAGATCAGAGAGTACATAACAGTTTAGTCTGGCGGAAAGGAATGAGATTTGCAGCTGTCGCTGCAGCGGCTGCATACCGCGGGAGGTTGAGATGGCAAGAAAAGTTCTGGTTGTGGATGATGAAAAACTGATTGTGAAGGGGATCCGTTTCAGCCTGATTCAGGATGGGATGGAAGTAGACTGTGCCTACGATGGCGAGGAAGCTCTGGAGTTGGCCCGCAGTAATGAGTATGATATTATTTTGCTGGATATCATGCTGCCGAAGATGGACGGTTTTGAAGTCTGCCAGACCATTCGCGAGTTTTCCGATGTCCCGATCATCATGTTGACTGCTAAGGGAGACGATATGGACAAGATCCTCGGTCTCGAGTACGGCGCAGACGATTATATCACAAAGCCTTTTAATATTCTGGAGGTAAAAGCCCGCATCAAGGCGATCATACGCCGGACTTCTCATAAGGAAGAAGAACAGGATCCGAATCTGATCATTGACGGAGATCTGAAGCTTGACTGTGACAGCCGCCGTCTGTTTATACAGGGAAGGGAGATTCGGCTGACAGCCAAAGAATTTGATCTTATGGAGCTGCTGGTGAAGAACCCGAATAAAGTCTACAGCAGGGAACGTCTGCTGAATCTTGTCTGGGGATATGAGTATCCGGGAGATTTTCGTACCGTGGATGTTCATGTTCGCCGTCTCCGCGAGAAGGTGGAGTCGAATCCGAGTGAGCCAAAATATGTACACACGAAGTGGGGTGTGGGATATTACTATCACTCGGACAGGTGAATGATATGAAAGTGTCGTGAATAGACAGACAGATGGCTGGATATTCGACTTTCACAGATGTTGGCGCACTGTGCCACAGGGAGGTATCGCCATGGAAAAACTCCTGTTTTTTCTGAAGAGTCTGAGATTTCGGATTTTCCTTATGATATTGATATTTGGGATCGCCCCCGGCTTTGTGCTGAGGGCGGGTCTTTTGTATGCTTATGAGAACCGCGCGGTGGAGGTGGACGAATACGAGATTTCCACGCAGGCCAGGCTTCTTGCGACACAGATTGCTGCCAATAACTACCTGGAGACATTATCGTCGGATTCCATCACGGCACAGATGGATCAGATGTCGACTATTTACGACGGACGCATCATTCTGATTGACAATACATTTCGGATCGTCGCTGATACATATGAGATGGATGAGGGGAAGCTGGTCGTGACAGAGGATGTTATCAGCGCTTATCAGGGCGAGACGATGCTCACCTATGACGGCAAATATCATTACATTGAGGTAACGATCCCCATTGTGAATCCTGATTCGTCGGAGACCATCGGGATGATGCTGATCAGTGTTTCGACGGACAGCATCGAGCTGAATCTGCAGTACCTGAGGCAGTGGGCGATGCTGATCGAGCTGCTTCTGGTAGTTGTGATCATTATTGTGGCGATTCCTGTATCTGCCCGTCTGACGAAGCCGTTTACCCGGCTCTTCCGATCTGTTTCCGATGTCCAGAATGGTTATGAAAATGACTTTGAAGAGGTCAGAACCTATTCCGAGACGGAACAGATCTCTTCGGCCTGCGGCGATATGCTGCAGAGACTGAGGATTCTGGATGAGACAAGGCAGGATTTTGTGTCAAATGTTTCCCATGAGCTGAAAACACCGCTGACTTCCATGAAGGTTCTGGCGGATTCCCTGATCGGTCAGGAGAATGTTCCGGTTGAGTTTTACCGTGAATTTATGTCAGATATCGGAGCGGAGATCGACAGGGAAAATCAGATCATCAACGATCTGCTGTCGCTGGTGAAAATGGATAAAACCTCCGGCAATGTAAATGCTGCTTCCACAGATATAAATGCGATGATGGAACTGCTGATGAGGCGGCTGCGCCCCATTGCCCGGAAAAAGAACGTGGATCTGGTGCTGGAGAGTTACCGTCCGGTGACGGCGGAGGTCGATGAGGTAAAGCTGACGCTGGCGCTGTCAAATCTGATTGAAAACGCGATTAAATATAACCTTCCGGAGGGCTGGGTGCATGTCTCCCTGAACGCGGATTATCAGGATTTCTTTGTGACGGTGGAGGATAACGGGATCGGCATTCCCGAGGAGGCGCAGGATCATATTTTTGAACGGTTTTATCGCGTAGATAAGTCTCACTCCAATGAGATCGACGGTACCGGTCTGGGACTGGCGATCGCAAAAAGTGCTGTGATCCTGCATCGCGGCGAGATTCGGGTTTACAGCAGGCCGGGTGAGGGGACGACATTCACTGTGCGCATACCGTTAAAGTATTCAGAAAGGACAAAGCTGTGAGTCGAAAACGGAATAAATGGAAGACCGGACTGATGATTTTGCTCACCTTCTCCCTGATTTTCGAAATGGCAGGGTGCGGCGCGAGAAAGTCGGCCGGATCGGATTATTATATCTATTATCTGAATCAGGATACGACCGGGCTGGAGCTTGTGGCCTATGAGCCGGAGGCAGAGCCGGACGACACGGATGCCATGATTGAGGAGTTTCTCAGACTGATGGATGAGGGGACGACACAGGTTGAATATCAGCGGGTCTACCCGGAGTCCGTGGAGATGATTCAATATGAATATGAAAATCATCGGCTGTATCTGTATTTTAACAATGCCTATCTGAAGATGTCTGTGACACAGGAGGTTTTGTGCAGACAGGCAATCGTAGAGACAATGCTGCAGATCACGGATATTACAGGTGTGTTCTTTTATGTGGGAGATGAGCCGCTCACGGACGCGAACGGGAACGAAGTGGGACTCATGACGCTGGATTCCTTCCTGGACAATCCCGGTGAGGAGATCAATGATATCCAGACGGCCGATCTGACGCTGTACTTTGCCTCTCTGGACGGAACGAGCCTGGTCAGCGAGACTCAGCATGTATACTATTATTCCAGCAATATTTCCATGGAAAAGCTGGTGATGGAACAGCTTCTGGAGGGTCCGGTATCCGAAAATGCGCAGTCCGCGATCCCGTCCGGGACCGGTCTGATCAGCGTGTCTGTCCTGGATGGCATCTGTGTGGTAAATCTGGACGAAAATTTTCTGACACAGAATTACAATATTCAGGAGTCTGTGGTGATCTACTCCATTGTGAATTCACTCTCGGAGCTTTCAACCGTTGATACGGTACAGATTGCTGTGAACGGTGACAGCAATATGGTTTACCGACAGGAAATGTCTCTGTCGGAGTTTTACACGATGAATGCGGAACTGATCACGGAAGAAGGCGAGGACGTCGAGGTGGATCAGGAATCTCAGTCAGAAAAGGAGGGGCTGCTTAATACTGGAGAATAAAAGACATGTGTGCCTGTTTGCTCTGTCGTTTATCTTCGGAACCGTGCTTTACTGTCGGTCGGAGGATGTATGGCTGCCGGTGCTTCTGCTGCTGGGAACAGTCATCTGTTTTCCTCTTCTGACCGGCAGGCAAAAAAAGGAGAGCATGGTTCTGGCTGCCATCTGCATGATTCTGGTTCTGACTGCTTTTTTTCGATGCAGATATCTGGACCTTTCTTATTTTCAGATTCAGTCGTCCGTGTCTACGGGTGTCGATACAGAGCTTACCGGTGTTATTTATCAAAAAGAAATCAAATCGAATACGTATCTTTATTATCTGAAAACCCAATATAAAACCATACTGATATACTTTGATTCAGATGAGATTCCTATCGGTTCTGTGGTAACGGCGCGGGGCGAGCTGGAATCGTTTCCCCATGCAACGAACGAAGGCGTCTTTGATCTTGCGGGTTATTATCAGTATCAGAATATTTCATTTCGAATGTTCGCGGATGAGGTGACGCCGACAGATGTGCCGGATCGCAGTTTTCGCGAATGCCTTTATCAATTACAGAAACATGTTTCAGACGTTTTTTCTTCAGAACTCAATGCGCGGGATGCCGGTGTTCTTGCCACTCTGGTAACAGGAAATAAGGGATTGCTGGATCAGGAGGTAAAAGAACTGTATCAGGACGCGGGTATTTCTCATATTCTCGCTATTTCCGGCCTGCATATTTCCGTTCTCGGTCTCGGTGTTTTTCGGTTTCTGAGAAGAATCCGATGCTCTTATCCGGTTTCGGCGATCGTCGGGAGTACGGTTGTCGTCTGTTTTGTAATTATGAGCGGTATGGGCGTTTCGTCCAGACGCGCACTGATTATGTACCTTCTGCTGATGGGGGCGGAGGTGATGGGACGGGCTTACGATTCGCTGAACGCACTGTCAATCGCGGCATTGATCCTTTTGATTCAGAATCCGATGAATCTGTATCAAAGTGGATTTCAGTTTTCCTTTCTGGCCATGGGGGCGATCGTGCTGTCCTCGCAGGTTACACGGAAGCTTCGGGAGGAACGGGGCAGTGTATGTTTACGAATCAGGATATTCACGAAACGCGGCGGCGTATTTTCACAAATGGAATTTTCCGGAACAAAGAGTGAGCGCAGCGTGCCGCAGAACGCTGATACAGAGTTGCCGCCGGCTCGTCGGTTCATGCAGAGTCTGGCGGAGAGACTGCAGTCCGGAGCCTTTCTCCAGCTATTTCTACTGCCGCTGACGGCCTGGATCTATTATGAGGTTCCCCTGTATGCTCTCTTTTTAAATATGCTCGTTTTGCCGCTGTGCAGCTGGCTGCTGGGAGCCGGTCTGCTGGGCGGACTTCTGGGACTGTATTTTACGCAGCTATCTAAATGGATTCTGATTCTCTGTCATTTTATTTTGCTGTTATATGAAAAATCCATTGCGGTCGTCAACTGTCTGCCGTTCAGTCAGGTGATCACCGGAAAACCATCTGCATGGATGCTGCTGCTCTATTATGTGCTTCTTGCCGGTGTGTGTCTGTGGTATCTGGGTAAAAAGGCGGATTCCGGCGTCTGTGAGTCAACTCGGGATTCTGAAATGCGGCATGGATCTCCGGATTCTGGAATGCGGGACAGGTATCCGGATTCTGGAATACGGAATAGGTATTCGGATTCTGAAATGCGGCATAGATCTTCTGATTCTGGAATGCGGGACAGCCATCCGGGTTTTGCTTTGATCCGGTTCGCGTGTTTTCTCCCGGTTATTTTGCTGATCTGTATCCTTTTTCTCCCGAAACGTGAAGGCTGCCGGGTGGATTTTCTCGATGTGGGACAGGGCGACGGGATCTATTTGTCGGATGGTGACGGCATGCATGTGATGATCGACGGCGGGAGCAGCTCGGAGAACGAGGTGGGCGCATACCGCATCGAACCCTTCTTAAAATATCATGGAGTGAAGAAGGTAGATGTCTGGATACTGACGCACGGAGATGCAGATCATTATTCCGGTCTGCTGGAGCTTCTGGAGGACGGTTATCCGGTCGGATATCTGCTTCTGGCAAAATCCATGCCGGAGGATGAGACCCGGGAGACTCTGATTGAGGCGGCAAAGGCGAACGAAACGGAAGTTGTGTTTGTGGAGACGGGGGATTCGATCCGCCTCGAAGACGCTGAAATGACCTGCCTGTACCCGTCCTCGGAGGATACGGGGGATGATACGAACGCGCTTTCCCAGGTCTGGGTGTTTGAAAAGGATGGGATGTCCATGTTATTTACCGGAGATATCGGGGAGGAGCAGGAGGAACTGCTGGTCGAACGGGAACTGCTTTCGGACTGTGTGGTGCTGAAAGCAGCGCATCACGGGTCGAAGTACTCGTCCTGTGAGGCGTTTCTGGAGACGGTTTTGCCGGAGTACGCGGTGATTTCCTGCGGAGAAGGGAACAGCTACGGGCATCCGCACGCGGATACACTGCAGAGACTTGAGGATGTGGGGAGCGAGATCCTGCAGACGCAGGAAGCGGGACAGATTACGTTTTATGAGAAAAGGGGAAACTGGCGGATGAGAGTATACAATTCGAGTGATTAAGCTTTTGGGCGGCCGTATACGATGATTCAATTTGCAAAATCGACCGCTTAAAATCAGCGGACAGGCGGTGGAGAAGGACCAGGCAGCAACGGCGGCTGTCGGAATCTGGGAAAGGAGCAGAAGAAATTAAGGAACTGTCCAGAAATAATATGTACAGATTGTGCTGGATAATGCGTGAAGCACAGTCTTTAAAAAATGTAGCCGTAGCGGGGCGCCAAACGTCCGGGGGACGTTTGCTTAGCGCCGACCGAAACGGAGTGTAGATCGGCGAGGCTTTTAAAGGCTGCGATTCGCGCATTAGCCTGCGCAAGATATGCATATTATTTCGGGACAGTTCCTGAGCATAGCAACAAAATCAATCGTTCGCGGTGAGAAAATAAGCGGACAAAAGCGGACGAACGCGGGAAATCAACTGTCAGAAACGAAATCCTGGGAGAAACAAATCTCCATGGCTGCAAAATTGACTGTATGACTTTCATAGATGTTGGCGCGCTGTGTCAGCAGCGCATGTGTGTTTAGAGAAAAAATGTACTGAAATGTTGAAATGAAAAATCGCAGAAAATAGAGACGCATACGTACCAAAATCAATGAAAGCGCAAATCGGTACGTACGTCGGCGGGGAACCTACGTACCAAAACGGCAAAAAGAGAAAAAAGTCCGTAGAAAACAGAAAAACCTACGTACCAAAACAGCAAAAAGAGGAAAAAGTCCGTAGAAAACAGAAATTTCTATGTAATAAATTGCTGGAATTGAAACCGACTCACGCAGGATTTTATAGAAACCAGCTGCGCCGTTTTCGATAACTTATTATACAAAATGTTATATACAGGAGGAAAGTAGAATGAGCCGATTGATCCACGAATTATTGAAGGAAGAAAGAAGATTGAATTATTTGGTTGAGACGCTTTTAAAATCTCTGGATGAAGCCCCGGATGGGAATCTGCGAATCTCGCGCTGCGGAAAGAGTGTACAATACTATATTAAACCAGGAGGAAAATCAAATTCTAAAGGATTAACCTTAAAAGAATCCTCATTGAAAGAAATGAACTATGATAAGTCGAACTATGATGAGTCCGGTTTAAATGAAATTAGCGCATGGGGAGGTGAGCGGAACGTAAAAGAAAGAAGTAGAGGAGATTGGAGTGACAGAGATCAGGCAGCAGATAAATTCTCTGAGAGACCTGCTGATGAAATGAGCGTTCGTTATTCGCATCCTGCTGCGAACGCTATGAAATCTGAGAAGGGAATATATGTCAGAAAGAGTGATGAAAAGTTGGCCTTTGCCATTGCTCAAAGAGATTATGACTCAGCATTGCTCAAGTTGTCTGAAAAAAGATTGAACTGTGTTCAGAGTTTATTAGAACAGCTTCAAAAAGGTGAAATGGAAAAATTATACGATAAATTGAAACCTCTGAGACGGACAATTGTGAAACCGAAAATTGTTACAGATGAAAAATTTGCAGAAAAATGGAGTGACGTACAGTATGAAGGGAAAATATTCGAAGAGGGAACAGCGGTGATATACACGAACAGAGGTGAAAGGGTGCGCTCCAAATCAGAAAAAATCATAGCGGATATGTTATCCCTGAAAGGTGTTCCCTACAGGTATGAGGCGCCATTTGCGATGCGCGGAATAGGGACAGTTTATCCTGATTTTACGGTTTGGTTTAGGTGTCATAAGTCGGATTTGAAATCTGCTCATGACCGTTTTGCGAT
>JAJQEU010000010.1 GCA_021201535.1 Clostridiales bacterium
GCAATCGACTTTCATAGATGTTGGCGCGCTGCGACAGCAGCGCATGGAAGTTTATTGAGATATAAGCAGCGATGTATCTGAAAAACGCTGTGCGGATCGTGGATGGGAGGAATACACATGAATTTTAAGGTCGGAGTGATCGTCGGGGACGGCATCGGCCCGGAGATCGTCGCGGAAGCACGGAAGGTGCTGGACTGTGTCGCCGCGAAATACGGTCACGAGTTTGTATATGAAGAGATCCTGATGGGAGGATGCTCGATCGACGCGACGGGCGTTCCGCTCACTGATCATGCGATTGAGCAGGCATTGGCGTCGGACGCGGTCCTCATGGGATCCATCGGAGGGAATACCAGTACTTCACCCTGGTATAAGCTTCCTCCGGAGCGTCGTCCGGAGGCGGGACTTTTAAAACTCCGCAAGTCGCTGAATCTTTTTGCCAATCTCAGGCCGGCTTATCTTTACGATGAGTTAAAGGAGGCCTGCCCGCTGCGCGATGACATCATCGGGGACGGGTTTGACATGATGATTATGCGTGAGCTGACCGGCGGACTTTATTTCGGAGAGAGACGGACGGAGGCGGTGGACGGCGTGATGACCGCGACGGATACGCTTTCCTACAATGAGAATGAGATTCGCAGGATTGCCGTCAAGGGATTTGAGATCGCGATGAAGAGGCGGAAGAAAGTCACCAGCGTGGATAAGGCAAATGTGCTGGATTCTTCCCGGCTCTGGAGAAAAATCGTGGAGGAGGTCGCCGCGGATTATCCTGAGGTTGCATACGAGCATATGCTGGTGGACAACTGTGCGATGCAGCTGGTGCGGGATCCGAAACAGTTTGACGTGATCCTGACCGAGAATATGTTCGGTGACATCCTGTCGGATGAGGCCAGCATGGTGACCGGCTCGATCGGCATGCTTTCCAGCGCCAGCTTAAATGATACGAAGTTCGGCCTTTACGAGCCGAGCGGCGGTTCCGCGCCGGATATCGCGGGGAAGGGCATTGCGAACCCTATTGCTACAATTCTTTCCGCGGCGATGATGCTGCGTTACTCGTTTGACCTTGACCGGGAGGCGGACGCGGTGGAGGAAGCCGTCAAGCAGGTTCTTAAGGATCATTACCGCACCATCGACATCATGCCGCAGGAGGAGGATAAGAAATCTTCTGTGGAGCTGGTGGGGACTTTCCGGATGGGAGACCTGATCTGCGAGAGAATTCTTGCTGAATGATCAATATAACATTGTATCAGTTTGCAGGTTTAATTATTTTTATATCATATAAAAATTTTGTGCTTTCAGATTCTTTTACCGGTCAATCAGGTCAGGCAGAAGAAGGTTTATGAGAGCCCATAAAAGAAAAGGAGACATAGTCATGAGAAGTGATAACGCAAAAAAGGGGATGCAGCAGGCTCCCCACAGATCTTTATTCAACGCGCTCGGTCTGACGAAAGAAGAACTGGAGCGGCCGCTGGTCGGCATCGTATGTTCCTACAATGAGATCGTACCCGGCCATATGCATCTGGACAAACTGGCGGAGGCTGCCAAGCTCGGCGTGGCCATGGCAGGCGGCACCCCGATCATGTTCCCTGCTATCGCGGTATGCGACGGTATCGCCATGGGACATGTCGGCATGAAGTATTCCCTGGTGACCCGCGACCTGATCGCGGACTCTACCGAGTGCATGGCGCTGGCGCACCAGTTTGACGCTCTGATTATGATCCCGAACTGTGACAAGAATGTTCCGGGTCTGCTGATGGCGGCGGCGCGCGTGAATGTACCTACCGTGTTTGTCAGCGGAGGTCCGATGCTGGCCGGACATGTGAAGGGACAGAAGAGAAGTCTTTCATCTATGTTCGAGGCGGTCGGATCCTATGAGGCGGGACTGATGAGCGAGGAGGATGTGACAAACTTCGAGGAGAATGTCTGCCCGACCTGCGGCTCCTGTTCCGGTATGTACACGGCGAACTCCATGAACTGCCTGACCGAATCTCTCGGCATGGGTCTTCCGGGCAACGGAACAATTCCCGCTGTATATTCCGCTCGTATCCAGCTGGCGAAGCATGCAGGAATGGCTGTTATGGATCTTTATCGAAAGAATATCCGTCCGCTGGATATTATGACCAGAGACGCGTTTATGAACGCGCTCACCATGGATATGGCGCTGGGGTGCTCCACGAACTCCATGCTGCATCTGCCGGCGATCGCGCATGAGGCAGGTGTGGAGATCGACCTCGATATCGCGAACGCGATGAGCGAGAAGACCCCGAACCTCTGCCATCTGGCTCCGGCAGGTCCGACCTACATGGAGGATCTGAATGAGGCGGGCGGCATCTCGGCGGTGATGACTGAGCTGGATAAGCTCGGACTGCTCCACACGGACTGCATGACCGTGACAGGAAAGACGATCGCTGAGAATATAAAGGGCGCTGTGAACAGGAACCCGGAGGTCATCCGGCCGATCGACAACCCGTACAGTAAGACCGGCGGTATTGCCGTACTGAAAGGCAATCTGGCTCCGGATTCCGGCGTGGTAAAACGTTCTGCCGTGGCTCCGGAGATGATGATTCATGAGGGACCGGCCCGCGTGTTCGATTGCGAGGAGGATGCGATCACGGCGATCAAAGGCGGAAAGATCGTGGAGGGTGATGTGGTCGTCATCCGCTACGAGGGACCGAAGGGCGGCCCGGGTATGCGTGAGATGCTGAATCCGACGTCCGCGATCGTCGGTATGGGACTCGGTTCTACCGTGGCACTGATCACGGACGGCCGTTTTTCAGGCGCGTCCAGAGGTGCTGCGATTGGTCATGTTTCCCCGGAGGCGGCTGTGGGCGGACCCATCGCGCTGGTCGAGGACGGCGACATCATCAAGATCAATATCCCGGCGAATACGCTGGATGTGGATATCTCCGATGAGGAGATGGCAGCCAGAAAGGCAAAATGGCAGCCGCGTGAGCCGAGGGTGACGACCGGATATCTGAAGCGCTATCAGGCGATGGTGACTTCCGGAAATACCGGCGCAATTTTGAAAGTGAACGAGTAAATGCAGATGTTCGGAGTTGGAGATGCATCCGGTTCTGAACCGCTGCGGACGATAGAGAAAAGAGGAACCGCAAATGCAGCTGACAGGAGCTGAGATCGTTATAGAATGTTTAAAGGAGCAGGGTGTGGATACCGTATTCGGTTATCCGGGCGGCGCGATTCTGAATGTCTATGATGAGTTATACAAACACAGCGATGAGATTCGCCATGTGCTGACTTCCCATGAGCAGGGAGCCTCCCACGCGGCGGACGGTTACGCGCGCTCTACCGGAAAGGTGGGCGTCTGCTTTGCAACGTCCGGACCGGGTGCGACGAACCTGGTCACCGGTATTGCGACCGCCTATATGGATTCGGTTCCCATCGTGGCGATCACCTGTAATGTCGGCGTATCCCTCCTCGGGAAAGACAGTTTTCAGGAGGTAGATATCACAGGTATCACCATGCCGATCACAAAGCATAATTTTATCGTAAAGGATATCCGTGATCTGGCAGACGTGATCCGCAGGGCCTTCCGTATCGCACGGACAGGGCGTCCCGGTCCGGTGCTGGTGGACATTCCGAAGGATGTGACCGGCGCCAGGACAGAGTTTGAGTTTCAGCAGATCCCGCCTGTACCGCGCTCCGCGGATCAGATCACGGAGGAGGATCTGACGACGGCGGCCGAGATGATCCGCCGGTCTGTGAAACCGTATATTTTTGTCGGGGGCGGAGCAGTCATCTCTGACACGGGCCGCCAGCTTGCCCGGTTTGTTGAGAAGGTGGATGCGCCGGTCTGTGATTCTCTGATGGGAAAGGGCGCGTTTGACGGGACGGATCCGAATTATACGGGCATGCTCGGTATGCACGGCACGAAGGTTTCCAATTACGGCGTCAGCGGCTGTGATCTGCTGATCGCGATCGGCGTTCGCTTCAGTGACCGGGTCATCGGCGATGCGAAACGTTTTGCACAGCACGCGAAGATTCTTCAGTTTGACGTTGATCCGGCGGAGATCAATAAAAATATTCAGACAGACGCGAGTGTGGTCGGCGATATCCGGGAGATACTTGTCCGGCTGGATAAGCTGCTGGAGCCGCAGGATCATTCTGACTGGAAACGTGAGATCGCCGACCTTCAGAAGAAATACCCGATGATTTACACGGAACAGGGACTGACCGGTCCCTTTATCATGGAGGAGATTTATCGTCAGACAGCCGGTGACGCGATCATTGTGACTGAGGTGGGTCAGCATCAGATGTGGGCTGCCCAGTATTACCGGTATAAGAATCCGCGTACGTTTCTTTCATCCGGCGGTCTGGGTACTATGGGTTACGGCCTCGGCGCCGCGATCGGTGCACAGGTGGCGCATTCGGATAAGCATGTGATCAATATCGCCGGCGACGGGTGCTTCCGCATGAACATGATCGAACTGATGACGGCGGCACGCCAGAAGCTGCCCATTATCCAGGTGGTGATCAACAACAGTGTGCTGGGTATGGTGCATCAGTGGCAGCAGCTGTTCTACGGTGGGCGTTATTCCAGCACGGTGTTCTCCGACGGCACTGATTTTGTAAAGATCGCCGAGGGGATGGGTGCGGAAGGTATGCGCGTGACGACCAGAGAGGAGTTTGCTGAGGCTTTTGCAAAGGCTCTTTCCGAGGACGGACCGGTACTGATCGACTGCATGATCGGAAGCGATGACAATGTATGGCCGATGGTTGCCCCGGGGGCGCCGATCAGCGATGCGTTTGACAAGCAGGATCTGGAATCCTGCGAACAATAGATGGCAAGCTGCGTCAGCAGCATATAGAAAGTTTATTCAGGAGGATAGGAGAATGAAAAGAGTTTATAATTTTTCGGCCGGACCGGCTGTCCTGCCGGAGGAGGTTCTGAAAGAGGCGCAGGAGGAGATGATGGACTACCGCGGATGCGGCATGTCCGTGATGGAGATGAGTCATCGTTCCGCCATGTTTCAGGAGATTATCGACGAGGCTGAGGCTGATCTGAGAGAGCTGATGGGCATTCCGGACAATTATAAAGTACTGTTTTTACAGGGCGGCGCGGCACTGCATTTTGCCACGATTCCGATGAATCTGATGAAAAACGGAGTTGCGGACTACATCGTGACCGGCCAGTGGGCGAAAAAAGCTTATGTGGAAGCGCAGAAATACGGAAAGGTGAATAAGATCGCCAGCTCCGAGGATAAGACGTTTACCTACATTCCGGACTGCTCCAATCTGCCGATTTCCGAGGACGCGGACTATGTTTACATCTGCCAGAACAACACCATCTACGGCACAACCTATCATACACTGCCGAACACAAAGGGCAAGACGCTGGTTGCGGATGTATCCTCCTGTTTCCTTGCGGGACCCATCGATGTGGAGAAATACGGCGTGATCTACGGAGGCGTACAGAAGAATATCGGACCCGCGGGCGTTCAGATCGTGATCATCCGCGAGGATCTGCTCCGCGATGACCTGCCGGCTTATGTGCCGACCATGCTGAATCTGAAAGTGCAGGCGGACAACGGCTCCATGTACAATACGCCGCCGTGCTACGGCATCTATATCTGCGGCAAGGTATTTAAATGGATCAAGAATCTCGGCGGGCTTGAGGCGATGCAGAAGCGCAACGAGGAGAAGGCGGCGATCCTTTACGATTATCTCGACAACAACACTATGTTCAGGGGTACAGTCGTTAAGGAAGACCGTTCCCTGATGAACGTGCCGTTTGTCATCGGCGATAAGGATCTGGAGGCGAAGTTTGTCAAAGAGGCGAAAGCGGCCGGGTTCGAGAACCTGAAAGGCCACCGGACGGTTGGCGGTATGCGCGCGTCCATCTACAACGCGATGCCGATCGAGGGCGTGAAGGCGCTGGTGGAGTTTATGAAGAAATTCGAAGCGGAGAATGCCTGAGAACAGTTAGATTATGATGCCGGCAGAATTTCTGTATACAGATTCTGCGCGGACAGAAAGCAGTATGTGACGGAGAGGGTACGGAACAACTGCAAAAAAGAAGAAAAGAGGATGATAAATATGGCGAAATATACATGCCTGAATCCGATCGCGTCCTGCGGTCTGGATATTTTTCCGGATACTTATGAAAAAACGGACGATTTCGCGACGTCGGACGTTGTTCTTGTGCGGAGTGCGGCCATGCATGATCTGGATCTTCCCGATTCCATGCTGGCGGTTGCCCGTGCGGGCGCCGGCGTCAACAATATTCCGCTGGATAAATGCGCGGAAAAGGGAATTGTCGTCTTTAACACACCCGGCGCAAATGCGAACGGCGTGAAGGAGCTGGTGATCGCCGGTATGCTTCTGGCCTGCCGGGACATCGCCGGCGGCATCAGCTGGGTGAAAGAAAATAAAAGCGATGCAGGTATCGCAAAATCCACCGAGAAGGCAAAAAAGGCGTTTGCCGGAACGGAGCTGATGGGGAAAACCCTCGGTGTCATCGGACTCGGTGCGATCGGCGTAAAGCTTGCGAATGCCGCGGTTGATCTCGGCATGAAGGTATTGGGCTATGACCCGTATCTCTCTTTAAATTCGGCGTGGAATGTCTCCACGCAGGTGAAGCATGTCTTTTCCGCTGATGATATCTATAAAGAATGTGATTTTATTTCCATCCATGTACCACTGATGGATTCTACAAAGGGCATGATCAGCAGGGAAGCTATTGCGTCCATGAAGGAAAATGCGGTCGTATTGAATTTTGCCCGCGATACTCTGGTGGATGAGGAGGCTATGGTGGAAGCTCTGGCGGCCGGGAAAATTCGCAAATATGTGGTGGATTTTCCGAACCCGACGACAGCGGGCGCAGAGGGCTGTATCGTGATCCCGCACCTCGGCGCTTCTACGGCGGAGTCTGAGGATAACTGCGCGGTGATGGCAGTAAATGAGCTGATTGATTATGTGGAGAACGGCAATATCACTCATTCCGTCAACTATCCCGACTGCAATATGGGCGTCTGCTCGGGTGCCGGCCGGATTGCGATCTGCCATCGGAATGTCAAGAACACTATCAGCCAGTATACGGCTGTCTGCGGCGATGCGGGAATCAATATTTCCGATATGACGAATAAGAGCCGCGGGGAGTATGCGTACTCCATCCTGGATCTGGACGCGCCGGCCACGGCGGAGGTGATTGAGAAGCTGTCCGCGATCGAGGGTGTGCTGAAGGTCCGCGTGGTGAAATAGTTCATCTTTTGAGGGAGGATGAGAACATGGCAGTGATCAGACCATTTGCAGCGATTCGTCCGTGCCGGGAAAAAGCGGCGCGGATCGCTGCCCTGCCTTACGATGTGTACAATCGCACGGAGGCAAAGGAGGAGGTTCTGCGGGAGCCGGAGTCGTTTCTGCGGATTGACCGCGCGGAGACGCAGTTTGATGATTCCGTGGATACCTATGCGCCGGAGGTTTATCAGAAGGCGCATGATATTCTTTGGGAAATGATCGGTAACGGGGATTTTGTAACTGAGGAGAAGCCGTGCTACTATATATATGAGCTGACAATGGACGGCAGGGCGCAGACGGGAATTGCCGCGTGCGCGTCGATCGACGATTATCAGAACGGCGTGATCAAAAAACACGAGAACACCCGTGCGGAGAAGGAACAGGACCGGATTCGTCATGTCGACACCTGTGACGCGCAGACCGGGCCGATTTTTCTGGCGTACCGTGCGGATGCTTTGATTACTGCTGTCGTGAACCGGACGAAGCAGGAGACACCGGCGTATGATTTTACAGCCCCGGACGGAGTCACTCACCGGGTGTGGGTGATCGCGGATGATGCGGATATAGATACGGTGCAGGATGCTTTCTCCGGCATCGATCAGATATACATTGCCGACGGACATCACCGGGCCGCATCCGCGGTCAAAGTCGGATTAAAACGACGCGACGAGCATCCGGATTATGACGGCACGGAGGAGTTTAACTTCTTCCTCTCTGTTCTGTTTCCGGATGAAGAACTGTATATCATGGATTATAACCGTGTGGTAAGAGATTTAAACGGCATGGACGCGGATGCGTTTCTCGCGAAAATGCAGGATATCTTTGATGTATCTTTGTTGGAAGGCGCAGAGCGCAGACCGCGGGAGAAGGGCAGCTTTACCATGTACCTGGATGAACGGTGGTACCTGTGCAGATTCCGGACGACAGACCGGTCGGACGATCCGGTGGACGGGCTGGATGTTTCTTTGCTGCAGAACCTGCTCCTGGCGCCGGTACTCGGCATCACCGATCCGAAGGTGGATCCCAGGATTGATTTTGTGGGCGGCATCCGCGGTATGGATGAGCTTGAACGGCGCTGCCATGCCGACGCGAAAGCGGCTTTCGCCATGTATCCGACATCCATTCAGGAACTGTTTGCCGTGGCGGACGCCGGCCGGCTGATGCCGCCGAAGTCTACCTGGTTTGAACCGAAGCTGCGCAGCGGATTGTTTATACATGCGCTGTCGTAATCCTGAGTCGTAACGGACATGTCTGTTTACGCAGACGGCACTATTTATGAAAGCGAGATATCCATGTTTTCTGTTTTTACAGGTATTCTGTCGGAGAATGTGGCGGATACAATCACGGAAGTGATTTCCGATAATGTAGAAGTTGTCACCTGGGATGTGCTGGTAGAGTATTTTCATGACTCTCTGCCAACCATTCTTGATTTTCTGGTAAAGCTGATCATTGCGATTATTGTTCTTCTGGTCGGACGGCGGATCATCCGGTTTGTCCGGAAGTGTTTCTGTCGTTTTCTTGATAAAACGAATCTTGACACGGGACTGAAGCAGTTCTTTGATAAGTTTGTCGGCGTAGCTCTGCATTTCGTGCTGATCCTGATTGTACTGGGGCATTTCGGTATCACGGCGAGCTCCGTGATCGCGATTATCGGTTCTGCGGGACTGTCCATCGGACTTGCGCTGCAGGGCACATTATCCAATTTCGCCGGCGGTGTGCTGATCCTGATGCTCCGGCCGTTTAAGGTGGGAGACTATATTAAGGAGGACACCAGCGGGAACGAGGGCCGTGTACAGGAGATTCAGCTTTTTTATACGAAGCTGGTCACCCTGGATAACAAAGTTGTCATCGTCCCGAACGCGAATCTTACCAGCTCCAGCCTGACGAATATGACAAATCAGGACAGGCGGCGGGTAGATATCAAGGTAGGTATTTCCTACAGCGCGGATATCCGGGAGGCAAAGCGGGTCATCGAGACCGTGCTGGCCGGTGAACAGAAACGCATCGAGGACGAACCCTATAAGATCTATGTGGACGAGCTGGCGGACAGTTCTGTGGTCATCGGAACCATGACATGGGTGCGGACGGAAGATTATTACGAGGTAAAATGGCGGCTCACGGAAAATATTAAATATGCGCTGGATGAAAATAACATTGAGATTCCGTTTCCGCAGGTTACGGTTACATACGCACAACAGGGTGAAAATCAATAAATTTTATTCTGTTGACAAACGTCCTCGTATGTGATACCTTTAAGAAGTGAGAAAAGCGTTTTTTGCGCGATGCGGCATTTAGGTACCGTTTTTGCCGCAAATGAAACTTGCAGAAGGGAGTAAGGTATGCAACAGGGTACAGTCAAATGGTTTAATGCCAAAAAGGGGTATGGCTTTATTTCAGATGCTGAAGGCAATGATATATTCGTCCATTTTTCCGCTATTGCTATGGATGGTTTCAAAGAACTGAAAGAAAACGAAGCAGTCGAGTTTGAAGTCATCGAGGGCGATAAGGGTGTACAGGCCGCGAATGTAAGACGCATTTAGGATTACAGACCGCGGTTGGTTACATAGACAGATAAGAGATTGATCTATGGAGGCTGTCCGATGGGACAGCCTCTTCCCATATCATAAATTTTTCGGAGGAAATGATTTTGAAACTGAATTTAAAGAATCTGAATGCATACGAGATACTGCAGGAGAGACCTTTGGAAGACATTCATTCGGAGGGATACTATCTGCTTCATAAGAAAAGCGGCGCGAAGGTTGTCGTGGTCTCCAATGAGGATGAAAACAAGGTGTTTTACATCGGTTTCCGCACTCCGCCGAAGGACAGCACCGGCGTACCTCATATCATCGAGCATACCGTCCTGTGCGGCAGTGAGAAGTTTCCGGCAAAGGATCCTTTTATTGAGCTGGTGAAGGGCTCGATGAATACGTTCCTGAACGCCATGACCTATCCGGATAAGACGGTATATCCGGTGGCGAGCTGCAATGATAAGGATTTCCAGAATCTGATGGATGTCTATATGGACGCGGTGCTCCATCCGAATATTTACAAAGAACAGAATATCTTCCGCCAGGAGGGCTGGCATTATGAGATGGACTCTCCGGAGGACGATCTTACCATAAACGGTGTGGTTTACAATGAGATGAAGGGCGCGTATTCGGTTGCGGATTCTGTTGTGGAGAGAAGCATCCAGACTTCTCTCTATCCGGACACGCCCTACCGTTATGATTCCGGCGGAGATCCGGAGGTGATACCGGAGCTGACATATGAGCAGTATCTCGCGTTCCACAGATCGTATTATCATCCGTCCAATTCCTATATCTATCTCTATGGAAATATGGATGTGGAGGAAAAATTAAACTGGCTGGATCAGGCTTATCTGTCCGAATATGACCGGACGGATCCGGGTTCGGAGATTCCGTTGCAGCCGACGTTTGCGCAGCCGGTCTGTGAGGACAGCTTTTACTCGATTTCCAGCGCGGAGAACGAGAGAGACAACACCTATCTCTGTTATAACTGGTCTGTGGGGACGAGTCTGGATCCCGAGCAGTATATTGCCTTTGATATACTGGGCTATGCGCTGCTGACCAGCAACGGAGCTCCCGTCAGACAGGCGCTGATCGACGCGGGGATCGGGGATGATATTTACGGCGGATACGACGGCGGCATTTTTCAGCCGTATTTTTCCGTGATTGCAAAGAACGCGAATCCGGAGGATCGGGATCGGTTCTGCGAGGTCATCCGGGAGGTTTTGTCTGCTCAGGCGCAGAACGGCATCAACCGGACGACGCTGCTGGCGGCGGTCAACCGGGCGGAGTTTAAGTTCCGCGAGGCGGATTTCGGGCGTTTCCCGAAGGGGCTGATGTTCGGTCTGCAGATGATGGACAGCTGGCTTTATGATGATGCGCAGCCGTTCCTTCATATGGATGAGATTCATATCTATCAGGAACTGAGAGAGAAGATACCGGCCGGTTATTTTGAGGAACTGGTTCAGACCTGTCTGCTGGATAACCCGCACGCGTCCATACTTCGCGTGATGCCGAAGAAGGGACTGAATGCGGAAAGGGACCAGGCACTTCAGGAGAAGCTGAACGCTTATCGGGATTCTCTCGGGGAGAGCGAGATTCAGGCGCTGATCCGGGACACGGAAGACCTGGCGGCCTATCAGGAGGAGCCGTCGTCCAGAGAGGATCTGGATAAGATTCCGCTTTTGTCCAGAGATGATATGAAAAAGGTCTCAGATCCGTACAGCAATATCGTGGAGGAGATGGGTGGAATCCCTTATCTCTGGCATGACTATGATACAAACGGTATTGTCTACCTGGACTTACTTTTTGACGCGAACCATATCCCGGAGGCACAGGTTCCGTATCTGCAGATCTTATGCACTCTGCTGGGGCGTCTGGACACGGAGGACTATTCGTTTCTTGATCTGACAAATGAGATCTATCTCTATACAGGCGGCGTACACGCGGAGACGAATGTCTCGGCCGTGGTTGCGGGCGACCGGGAATATGAGGCGAAGCTGGAGATCCGTATGCGGACGCTGGAGTCCAATCTGACGAAGACGATCGAGCTTGCAAAGAGCATGATGCTTCGCACATTGTTTACAGATGAAAAAAGGATCTGTGAGTTGCTGGCCGAGACAAAATCCCGTCTGCAGACGCAGCTGAGGGAGAGCGGCAACAGTGTGGCGGCGGGCAGAGTGTTATCCTATTCTTCACGGAGAGCCAGATACAATGAGCTCCTGCACGGAATCGCCCAGTACCGTGTGCTGGAGAATCTGGTAGCTGATTATGAAAACAGGAAGGAAGAACTGCAATCCATCCTGAAGGGGTTGATCGCGTCCCTCATGCAGCCGTCCAATCTGGTGGTGAGCTGCACCGGCAGCCGCAGCGGGTTTGACATGGTGCAAAATCATGCGGATCAGATCCGGGAGGGTCTTTATGCGGATGAGGAGAAGACGGACGCCGGGATCGCGCTTCCGGAGCAGGTCAATGAAGGGTTTATGGACGCTTCCCAGATCCAGTATGTTGCGCTTGCCGGCAATTTTAAAAAGGCAGGACTGCCATATACAGGGGCGCTTCGCGTGTTCCGGTGTATCATGAACTATGAATATCTGTGGCAGAATATCCGCGTCAGAGGCGGTGCTTACGGATGCGGCTGCAGCGCAGGACGTACGGGTGATATTTATTTTTCCTCCTACCGGGATCCGAATCTCGGAAGAACACTGGAGGTTTATCGCGGTGTGACAGAGTATCTGAAGAATTTTGATGTGGAGGAGCGCGATATGACGAGGTATGTGATCGGTACATTCAGCGAGATGGACGCTCCTCTGACTCCGGCAGGCATGGGACGGCGTTCCCTGCAGGCGTGGATGAACGGGACTTCTTATGAGATGATACAGAGGGAGAGAGATGAGGTCCTGAATGCCGGCTGTCAGAGCATCCGTGATCTGGCGAAGCTGCTGGAAGCGGTGATTTCCGACGCGTATGTGTGCGCTATCGGAAATGAGGAAACGCTCAGACGGGAGTCAGATCTGTTTGAGACGCTGGAAACATTATGAATGGAGATTTTTATGAATGAGGAGTTTAAATCCGGCTTTGCCACGCTGATCGGCAGGCCGAATGTGGGAAAATCGACGTTGATGAATCGGATCATCGGTCAGAAGATCGCGATTACCTCAAAAAAACCGCAGACAACGCGGAACCGCATTCAGACAGTGTATACAGACACGAAACGGGGACAGATTGTTTTCCTGGATACGCCGGGTATTCACAAGGCGAAAAACAAACTGGGAGAATATATGGTGAATGTGGCGGAACAGACCTTTGATCAGGTGGATGTGATCCTCTGGCTTGTGGAGCCGAGTACCTTTATCGGCGCGGGGGAGCGCCACATCGCGGAACAGCTGTCGAAGGTAAAGACGCCGGTTCTTCTGATTATCAACAAGACGGATACCGTCAAAAAGGAAGAGATTCTCGCTTTTATCGATGCGTACCGGAAGATATATGATTTCGCGGAGATCATTCCGGCGTCCGCTTTAAAAGGTGATAACACAGACGTCATTCTGGATATGATTTTTAAATATCTGCCCTGCGGACCGATGTTTTATGATGAGGATACGATTACGGACCAGCCGGAGCGGCAGATCGTGGCGGAGCTGATTCGCGAGAAAGCACTTCGTTCTCTCAGTGAAGAGATTCCACACGGGATTGCGGTCACCGTAGAGTCTATGAAGGAACGGCCGAAGGGAGATATGGTCGATATCGAGGCGACCATCATCTGTGAAAAGGACTCCCATAAGGGTATCATTATCGGAAAAGGCGGCGCGATGCTGAAGAAGATCGGCAGCAATGCCCGGAAGGATATTGAAAAAATGCTGGACTGCAGGGTGAATCTCCGGCTCTGGGTGAAGGTTCGGAAGGGATGGCGCGACAGTGATGTACAAATGAAAAATTTTGGATATAATCCAAAGGACGTATAACCGATTTTGGATTGCATAACCTAACATCAGCCGATGAAAAGACGCAGATGTCTGAGACAGACGGTCTGTCATTTCCGGCAGGACTGTGAGAGCGAGGTCAGGAACTGAGGGAGAACAGTCGCCGGAATTTTCAGTTCGGTCGGATTTGGCGGAGGGGGACATGCAATGAGAGAAAAAGAGTGGATTTGCTTCGAAAAAAGCGGGAGAGTGTCGGATTATCTGGCTTACTGTCAGAGCAGCGCCGGGAGATTCAGTGAATTCGGGGCGGACACGGAAAGAAGTGAGAGACAGGATGGGGCAGACTTGTATTCTGACGGGAATGATCATAAAGGCTGCACCGGCGGGCGAGTACGATAAGCGTATTACGTTACTTACCAGGGAACAGGGGAAGGTTACCGCCTTCGCACGGGGCGCCAGACGGCCGAAAAGCGCCATGCAGGCGGCGACGAACCTCTTCTGTTTCGGAAAATTCGAGGCCTATGAGGGCCGTGAGGCCTATACGGTCGTCCGCGCGGACATACAGGAGTATTTCAGCTGGCTGTATACCGATCCGGACCGGATGTACTACGGATGTTATTTTCTGGAACTGGCTGATTATTTTGTTCAGCCGTACAGTGAAGGTGTGCAGCAGCTGAGTCTGCTCTATCAGACCGTCCGGGCACTGGGCGTTCAGAGCCTGGAGCCGCGCCTGGTCCGGCGGATTTATGAACTGAAGACGCTTGTTTACTACGGTGTTGCTCCGCAGGTTTTTGCCTGTGTGAAATGCGGGAAAAAAGAGGGTCTCGTTTCATTTTACATAGAGAACCGGGGGGTTCTGTGCGGCAGCTGTGCGGGAAGGTTGAACGGAATCGCGCCCGATGATGGTGACAGGCAAAGCAGGATTGCGTCGGATGACACGTGCAGGTCGGGCAAAATCGCGTTGGATGAGGCTTCTCTGTATACATTGCAGTACATTATATCTTCATCCATAGGGAAATTATATACATTCAAAGTGACAGAGACAGTGTATCGCACGGTCAGCGAAGTGATCGGGCGATACCTGAAACTGTATGTGGACCGGGAGATGAAAACGCTCGCTTTTTTGCCGCAGGAGTCTTAAAGAAGGGCATGGAAGACCTCGGATCAGCGTTCGATGAAAGCGCTTGTATTTTTTCCGCAGGAGTTTTAAGTTTATGCTATCTGCTCCTTTTTCATAGTGAGAACGGACGATACTCGTTCTTCTGGAGTTTTCGTCCGTAGAAAATACCGATATGTACGGACGAAATAATCAAGAGAGGCGAAACCGTCCGTAGGAACAGCGGGGATATACTGACGAAACAGTCAGGAGAGGCAAAATCGACCGTAGAAACTGTGTGGATGTACGGACAAAAGCAACACAAACGGCAAAATTGCCCATACGGAGAATAAAAAGATGCTTACGTTTGGAATAGACTGGGATGATGTGATTGCCCCGTTCAATGACAGAGCAATTGAGATGGCGAATGAGGAATACGGATTTGACCCGCCGCTGACGCTGGAGGATATTACTTCCTGGGAAAATACCGGCCGGGCGTCCGTGATCAGAAAATATTATGATGATCCGCGGCTTTATGACCGGCAGTATGTGCCGGAGGAATCGAAAGCATTCATTCGCAGGCTGATGACGAAGGGAATCGTGTACATAGTGACAGCCGCTTATCCGCAGTATATGACGCGGCGGATGGAGCAGATCCGGGAGGCTTTCCCGGATTTTCCTGAGGAAAATATTATCATGGGCGTTCAGAAGTCCATGATTCATGTGGACATCGCCCTCGACGACGGTCCGAAAAATATCTTAAAAAGCAATGCCCGGTTTCCCGTCCTGATGAGAAAACCCTGGAATACGGAGCTGACCGGTCTGCTGGCGGTCAATAATTTTGAGGAATTTTTTGTTCTTCTGGATCAGATCAAATCCTCCATGATAGAGGATCGCGTGGAGGCGAAGCGGCCTGCTGTGGTGGCGCTCGTCGGCCCGAGCGGATCAAATAAAAACAGTATCACGAAAGAACTATGCAAAAACGATGCTTTTCTGGCGCCGAGGGCCTACACGACCAAACCGGTTACCGACGGGATACATATTCAGATTTCGCCGGAGGAGTTTATCCGCGACAGAGAATCCTTTATCGAGACGACGATGTACGCGGGATATGCCTACGGGACAAAATGGGCGGACATCTCCGCGCTGATGGAACAGGAGCGTTACATCGTCATGCCGATTGACTTAAGCGGTGCGATCGCCATGAAACGACATTATCCGACGGTGATCATATTCTGCAAGTGCAGCAGGGAGAAAATGATCGCCTCGATTCTTGAAAAACAGATGAGTAACCGGGAGAAGACGCTGCGGCTGATCTCCCTGGAAAATGAGCTGAAAAACGCGGCACTCTGTGATTACGTGGTCAACACAAGGAAAGAGGACGCGGTGCACAGGATACTGGAAATCTGCGGGTTATATAGTGAACGACAAACATAATTTGTCATTCACTGTAAATGATGCACACAGACGCATGAGGAATGGCTGCTTACGCAGCCTTGCGTCTGGCGCAAAGGAAACGACTTAATGTCGTTTCCTATAAATGTAATGCGGTGAAATGAGGATTTATATGGAGAAAAACCGTCTCCGGCAGCAGCTGGATTTTATTCTGGAAATAGACAAAGAAAAACAGATCCGGCGTCAGACGTATCTTACCGATGGCGAGCATAAAGAAAACGACGCGGAGCATGCCTGGCATATGGCGATCATGGCGATCCTTCTGGCAGAGTACGCCAATGAACCGATCAATGTGCTGCGGACCGTGCAGATGCTTCTGATTCATGACATCGTGGAGATCGACGCCGGGGATACCTATGCCTACGACGAGGAGGGAAAGAAAACACAGGCGGAACGGGAGCAGCCGGCGGCAAAGCGCATTTACGGCCTGCTTCCGGAGGATCAGGGCAATATGCTCTATGAGGTCTGGCGGGAATTCGAGGAGCAGAAGACGCCGGAAGCCCGGTTTGCCAGAACCCTTGACAACCTGCAGCCGATGATGCTGAACGCGGCGACCGACGGAAAAGCGTGGGTGGAGCATGGCGTACATATTGATCAGATTCTGAACCGGAATCGGGATACACATCTGGGTTCGGAGACGCTTTGGAACTATGCAGAAGAATACTTTCTGAAACCAAATCTGGAGAACGGGCATATCAACAGTTGATCAGATATCGCATATGATATGAAAAACACACAGAGCGTTTTTCCATGATAAATGAGAAACTGGATAACCTTTTAAACCTTGCACTGGAAGCATCCGAGGAAGAAAGAATCAAATCTGAAGAACTGAATATCGGATACAATGCTGCGGATAAAACCTGGCAGCTGATTGTCAAAACCTCCGGCAGCGTGACAGAATTATTCGAATTATATCCGGAGATTGAAATCCATACGCTGCTGAACGGCTATGCCGTGATGACTGTGCCGCAGAACCTGATTGACGAGATCTCACAGCGGCCGGAAATTGAATATATGGAGAAACCAAAGCGCCTGTTCTTCGCCGTGAACGAAGGCAGGCGTGTCTCGTGTGTGAATTCCCTGCAGCAGCCGGTCTTGCGCGGAGGCGGCACAGAGAACCTGCAGCAGCCGGTCTTGCGCGGAGGCGGCACAGAGAACCTGCAGCAGCCGTTATTGCAGGGAATCGGCGCAGGGATCTTGCAGCAGTCAGCACCGCCCGGGGAAGATGCGGATCAATCCCGGCAGCCTGGGCCTGAGAATGCCGCAGCGGAAGAACCGCTGCTGGGTACCGGCATTCTTGTGGCCATCATCGACTCTGGCATTGATTACGCCCATCCGGACTTTCGGAACGCGGACGGTACGACGCGGATCGTGGAGCTTTATGATCAGGTGAGCGGCGAAATTTTTGACTCGGACCAGATTAACAAGGCGCTGGCGCAGACAACGGAGTCGGAGCGGTACCGGATCGTGCCGAGCCGGGATACGAGCGGACACGGAACGCATGTGGCGGGCATCTGCGCCGGGAACGGCCGGGCATCCGGCGGCGTGTACCGCGGCGTCGCGCCGGAATCTCCGATTCTCATTGTAAAGATGGGAAATGCCGATCCGGACGGTTTCCCGCGGACGACAGAGCTGATGCTTGCCGTCGATTATGTGCTGAGGCGTGCGAGGGAGCTGCAGATGCCTGTGGCAGTCAATATCAGCTTCGGAAACAACTATGGCTCGCATGCCGGGACTTCCCTGCTCGAAACATATCTGAGCGAGGTCTCATCCTTCTGGAAATCTGTCATTGTGACCGGAAGCGGGAATGAGGGCGCGTCGCGCATTCACACCTCCGGTTTTCTCTCCGACGGTTCCGTTGCGGCGAATATGGAGACGATCGTCTTTTCCGTCGGGGAGTATGAGCCGTCTCTCAATCTGCAGCTCTGGAAATCCTATGAGGATGTGTTTGATATTTACCTGCACGATCCGCAGGGAAATCAGATCGGGCCGCTTCCGTCCACGCCGCAGACGCAGCTATATCAGACTGCCGGGACTAAGCTTCTGGTGTATTACGGCGAGCCGCGGCCGTACAGTACCGATCAGGAGATATATTTTGATTTTGTCCCATCCGGATCCTATATCGACGCAGGGCTATGGGAACTCGCGCTTCTTCCTCGAAAAATTGTCACGGGGCGTTATGATCTCTGGTTTCCCGGACAGTCCGTCATTTCCGCCGGAACAGGTTTCCTGACGCCGACGGTCGCGAACACGATTACGGTTCCGGCCACGGCCGCGAAAGTGATCTCCGTGGGGGCATATGATGCTGTTTTCGACAGTTATGCGTCATTTTCCGGCCGCGGAAATGAGATCTGTTCATGCTCGTGTATTCAGACGGATGGAAGATCTTTGTCCGGCCGTGGAGCAGCGATGACAGATACCTCCCGTATGAAGCCGGATCTGGCCGCGCCCGGCGTCGATGTTATCTCCTGTGCGCCCGGCGGCGGTTATACGGCAAAAAGCGGCACCTCCATGGCAGCGCCCTTTGTCACGGGTGCGGCGGCTCTGCTGATGGAATGGGGGATTCGTCTCGGAAATGATCCTTATCTGTATGGTGAAAAAATAAAGGCGTACCTGCGTCGCGGGGCGAAAAAGATGCCCGGATTTTCAGAGTATCCGAACAACCGGGTGGGATACGGGGCGCTGTGCGTGCGGGACAGTCTGCCGGAGCGGGAAATCACTTGGCCATAGACAAATTCTTTTCCGATGGTTATAATAAGGACGGAGTGAACGCAAGGAGGGAGGAGAATAAGATGGGATATTATCTGAACCCGAAGGATGTTCTTGATTTATACAGAAAAGAAAGTGAAAAACCGTATTTTGTTGATAAAACGGCGCTGTTAGACAAAATTTCTGATATGCTTGATCATGGCGGATATAATATTGCAGTTACAAGACCGCGGAGGTTTGGAAAAACAATTGTGGCTGCCATGATCGGCTCTTTTTATGGAAAGGGCACAGACAGTAAGGAGATGTTTTCCCACATGAAAATCTCCGGATACAGGGATTATGAGAAACATATGAACCGATATAATCTGATTTATATTGATTTCAGCCGGGATGTATTCAGTTGTCATTCCTATAAAGAGTATATCAGTACCATAAAAAAGCGTCTGTTTGATGACTTGAAGGAAGCCTATCCGGATGTGAATATTCGCGAGGCGGATACGATCGGATCTTCCCTGCGTGTCGTATCAATGGCCAACAATAATGTGAAATTTATGCTTGTTTTTGACGAGTGGGATTATGTTTTTCATCGGGATTACTTTACAGAGGAGGACAGAGGTAAATTCACCGCGTTTCTGGGGGATTTGACAAAGGGTCGGGCATATGCCAAATTTGTCTGGCTGACAGGAGTTCTGCCCATTAAAAAATACTCTGTCAGTGACACCATGAATCATTTTGATGAATATAATATGTCGGACAGCGATATGTACGGACGTTACTTCGGGTTTACCGGTGATGAAGTCGATGAACTGTATCAGCGATATCTGAAAATACATGAAAGGCCGGCTTTTTCACGGGAAGATCTGCGGGAATGGTATGACGGATACCAGACAGACGACGGGGACAGCCTGTACAATCCCAATTCTGTCGTGCAGGCTCTCATGCGGAATAAACTTACGACTTACTGGGCGAGAGCAGGGGAATATGAGGAGCTGAAGGAATATGTGCTGAACGACATTGACGGCGTCAGGGAGGCTGTAATGCTGCTAGCGGCGGGCGAGCCGGTGCGGGCACACATTTCGGAATACGCAGCCACGGCGACGAAGTTAAAGCGCCGGGATGAGATTTTGTCTGTCATGACGGTTTACGGATATCTGAATTATCACGATGGTTGTGTGCGGATCCCGAACAAAGAGCTGGAGATTGAATTCCAGAAAATCGTTCAGGAAGAGCCGAAGTTCAGCTATATGCGCAAGTTGGAGAAGGAATCAGCCCGTATTCTGCAGGCCACTTATGAGGGGGATGAGAAGACAGTCGCGGAAGTATTGTCATTTGTGCATACCACAGAGTCTCCGTTGAAAGCATATCACGATGAGGCAGAACTGTCCGGAAGCGTGAAACTGGCCTATATTGCCGCCAGAAATAAATACGACATCCGGCGCGAGGATCAGGCGGGCATCGGATATGTGGATTATATTTTTTATCCCCATAATCGTTCAGACGACGGCATTATCATTGAACTGAAGGTGGACGACAGCCCGGAAACCGCGCTGAAGCAGATTAAAGATAAGAATTATGCTTTGAGGTTTCGGGGAAAACTCGGAGAACAGCCCGGAACGACCGGAAGAATCATTCTGGTCGGCATCGGATATGATCGAAAAGACAAGACGCACCGATGCACGATTGAGGTGTTGGATTCCATCAGGGATGTTAGTGTCAATTCAGATAAAAAACTGTAAGATTCACGCAACAAGAATCAGAAATACAGCCTGTCCGAGACGGACGGGCTTTTACACATAAAAACAAGACACAAAGATATAAGGAATTTTTTAATGGAACACAGACCTGATACAATTGCGGATAAACAGCAAAAAAGGATTACAACCGGAATCGTGGCTCACGTCGACGCGGGCAAGACGACGCTCTCTGAGAGTATTTTATACAGTGCCGGATGCATCCGGAAACGGGGGCGGGTCGATACGAAAGACGCTTTCCTGGACACATATGAACTGGAGCGTTCCAGAGGAATCACGATATTCTCCAAGCAGGCGCGGTTTTCATGGGAAGATATGCAGATCACACTGGTCGACACCCCGGGGCATGTGGATTTTTCGGCGGAGATGGAGAGGACCCTGCGTGTGTTGGACTATGCGGTTCTGGTGATCAGCGGTGCGGACGGCGTGCAGGGACATACACTGACGCTTTGGAAACTTCTGGAGAGATACGATGTACCGGTGTTTCTGTTTGTCAATAAAATGGATCAGCCGGGTACGGACAGAGAAAAGCTTATGACAGAGTTGAAATCCCGTCTGGACTGTTCCTGTGTGGATTTTACTGACCTTATGTCACAGCAGAGCCTGGAGGATATCGCGTCCTGTGACGAGGAGACGATGGAGACGTATTTTGAGACGGGCGGGATCCGGGACGGACAGATACGAAAGCTGATCTGGGAGAGGCGCCTGTTTCCCTGTTTCTTCGGTTCCGCACTGAAGATGACGGGCGTGGAAGCTTTTTTGCGTGGATTTGCGCGCTATACGTTGGCAAAGGCATATCCGGATGAGTTCGGTGCGCGGGTCTATAAAATCGCGAGAGACACGCAGGGAAACCGGCTGACGCATCTGAAGATTACCGGAGGTTTTTTAAAAGCGAAGACGGCGCTGGCATTTTCAAGACCGGACGTTGAGCAAAAACAGGCCGCCCGTGAGGAGAAGGTCGATCAGATCCGCGTTTACCATGGGGAAAAGTTTGAACTGCTGCAGGAGGCGCGGGCAGGAGAGATCTGCGCGGTCACCGGACTGACCGGCACGTACCCCGGCCAGGGACTCGGATTTGAGTCCGAGGCCGACGTTCCGGTGCTCAAGCCGGTTTTGTCCAGACAGGTTCTTCTGCCGGACGGCTCGGATGCGGGGATGATGCTGCCGAAGCTGCGCATGCTGGAGGAAGAACTTCCCGAGCTTCATATTGTCTGGGACGAGCGGCTGCAGGAGATTCAGGCGCAGGTGATGGGCGAGGTGCAGACCGAGGTGCTGAGCAGTCTCATAGAGGAGCGTTTCGGCGTTCCGGTGTGCTTCGGACCGGCGCATATCGTGTATCGTGAGACGATCACGGCTCCGGTGGAGGGCGTCGGACATTTTGAGCCGCTGCGACATTACGCGGAGGTTCATCTTTTGATGGAACCGTTGCCGTCGGGGAGCGGACTGATATTTTCCGCGGACTGCAGCGAGGATCTGCTGGATAAGAACTGGCAGCGCCTGATTCTGCAGCATCTCGGTGAAAAGACATACCGCGGCGTGCTGACCGGTTCCGCGATCACGGATATGAAAATCACGGTCGTTGCGGGACGCGCCCACCCAAAACACACAGAAGGCGGCGATTTCAGGGAAGCGACGTACCGGGCGGTCCGTCAGGGACTGATGGAGGCAGAGAGCCGGCTTCTGGAACCGTTTTATGATTTCCGTCTGGAGATTCCGGAACAGTCGGTTGGCCGTGCGATGACGGATATTGAGAAGATGTGCGGCCATTGTGAGCCGCCGTATACGGAGGGAGAGAACTGTATCCTTCTTGGATATGCTCCTGTGGCGACCATGCAGGATTACGGGCAGGAGGTGAGCGCCTATACCAGAGGATTCGGACGGCTGTCCGTTTCTCTGCGCGGCTATGAACCCTGTCACAATGCGGAAGAGGTGGTGGCGGCAAGCGGCTATGATCCGGAGGCGGATCCGCTCCATTCACCGGATTCGGTGTTCTGCTCTCACGGTTCCGGCATCATCGTGCCCTGGGATCAGGTCAAGGATCAGATGCATGTGGCAAGCCCTCTGGCACAGAAGGTTTCTTCCGATACACAGCCGGGCACCGCGCCGCCGCGGCCGGCGAAGAGCTTTGAGGAGCAGTGGCTCGGGACGGATGAGATCGACGAGATTCTGGAAAAAACCTACCACGCGAACCGCGGGAAAAGACCCGCTTCCGGAAAAGGCGTGAGAAGGCTCAGCCGCAGCGGGGCGGTTGAGCCGGTACAGCGTTCGTTCCGGCGTGAGGAACCGAAAGAGGAATACCTTCTTGTGGATGGCTATAATATCATCTTTGCCTGGGATGATCTGAATGAGCTCGCCAGGGAAAACATGGACGCCGCGCGGGGAAAGCTGCTGGATGAGCTCTGCAATTATCAGGGCATGCACGGAATGCACCTGATGGTCGTGTTTGATGCTTACCGGGTGACCGGCCATCAGACGGAGATTCTGGATTACCACAATATCTGTGTCGTGTATACAAAGGAAGCGGAAACTGCCGACCAGTATATTGAGAAGTTTGCACATGAGAATGCGAAAAATTACCGGGTGACCGTGGCGACGTCCGACGGCCTGGAACAGATCATCATTCGCGGTGAGGGCTGCCGTCTGCTGTCCGCCCGCGATCTGAAGGAAGAGATGGAGCAGGTGAGGCAAATGCTTCGCCTTCATTATACAGAGAAGGGGACGCCGCGGGGAAGCGGTGAGTTTCGTAACGCAGTGGAGTCAGCTGTTTCGACTGCCAAAGAAGAACATAACCAAACAAATACGTAAATGATATGGAGCATGCAGGGGCAGATGCCGAAAAAAGAAACAGTAGTGTCGGAACTGTTTCTTTTTGAATAACTATAAATATAAAAAAATAATAAACCATCATTTGCCTCTTGAAAAATCAAACAAAGTGGTTTATAATACCTTTACTAGCACTCAACGAAACAGACTGCTAACAAACAGGAGGGACAAATGATAGTTTTACCGATATATGATATGTTGCTTTTGCCCGGCGTCAATTTTTATTTTCGAAAGGATGTGCTTTCCTCCATGCCTGTCCGTGAGTTCCCGGACGGTGAGGACGTCCTGTTTCTGGTTCAGAACGTAGATAAGAGAAAGTCTGAGCTGGAGCCGGAGGATTTTTATGAAAAGGGACTGATCGGCCGGATTGAAAATGTGGACGATGAGGGAAATGTCAGCATTCGTGTGACAGACCGTGTGATCATTTCCGATATTGAGAAAAAAGATGATGTGTTTACCGCTTCCGGCAGCGTCTGCCCGCTGGTGGAGGACATTTCAGCTGAGGAGCGTCAGGAGAAGTACAAGGAGACGAAGGGAAGCCTGATTCAGTTTGTACAGCATTTCCAGTGGGGCGTAGTGGCGCGTACCTTTATCCAGCACTGGCACACGCTTTCGGAGATGATCTGCGCGGTTTCCGCCTATATGAATCTGACGCCCGAGGATAAATACGAGATCCTGGCGACGGATTCCCACCGTGAGCGAACGGAGCTGATACAGAATTCCATCTATGAGTTTATCGAGATGGTGAAGATCAGCGGAGAGGCGGAGCATGCTCAGCGGGAGACGCATGAGAAGGCTTACCGCGAGTCGGCTCTGAAAAAGCAGATTTCAATCCTGCAGCAGGAGCTGGACGATATGCATCCGGAGAATATTTCCGACGTGCGGAAGTTCGAGAAGAAGATTGAGAAAGCCGGAATGAATCCGGAGGCCGAGAACGAGGCGAAGAAAGTTTTAAACCGCATGAAGCAGGAGGGAAAGGACAGCCATGAGTACGGCATGCTGTACGATTATCTGGATTTTGTCACGACTCTTTCCTGGAAAAAGGCGGATCCGGAGCCGATCGATCTGAAGGAAGCGCAGGACATACTGGACGAGGATCATTACGGTTTGAAGAAGGTAAAGGACAGGATCATCCAGCAGATCGCTGTGATGGCGCTGAAGAAAAAGCAGTCCGGATCGATTCTTTTATTTGTCGGCGCGCCCGGCACAGGCAAGACGAGTATCGGACAGAGTATCGCGAAAGCGCTTCACCGTGAATATGTCCGGATCAGTCTGGGCGGCATCCGCGATGAGGCGGAGATTCGCGGTCACCGCAGGACATACATAGGCGCGATGCCGGGACGGATCATGGAGGGCGTCAAACGAAGCGGCGCCTCGAATCCGGTCATTGTTCTGGATGAAGTCGATAAACTGGCGAGCGAGTACCGCGGCGATCCGGCCAGCGCGCTTCTGGAGGTGCTGGATCCGGAACAGAATTTCAGCTTTACCGATCATTATATGAATGTGCCTTATGACCTCTCGGATGTGCTGTTCGTCTGCACGGCGAACACGGCAGACACGATTCCGGAGCCGCTGCTGAACCGTATGGAGGTGATTCAGTTCCCGGGTTATACGGCGATTGAGAAGTTCCAGATCGCGAAGCGCCATCTGCTGCCGAAAGCGATGGAGACCATGGGCATTAAGAAATCATCCCTGAAGGTGACAGACGACGCGATCCGGATGATCATCAGTGAATATACGGCGGAGTCCGGCGTGCGCGGCTTAAAAAAGCAGATGGATATCCTGTGCCGGCACGCGGCGGTGAAACTGGTCCGCGGTGACCAGAAGAGTATCACGGTCAGTGAAAGAAAAGTTTCAGAGTTTCTGGAAGGCAGAGGGATCCGTCATGATAAACGGATGGAGAGCGCACTGCCGGGTGTTGTGACGGGGCTTGCCTGGACGCAGGCCGGCGGCGATATTCTGTTTATCGAGACCTCCGTCACGGAGGGCAGCGGGAAGCTCTGCATCACCGGACAGCTCGGCGATGTGATGAAGGAGTCCGTACAGATCGCACTGACGCTCACGCGGTCGATGTTCCCGGAGGAGACCGCCGGATGGGATGAGAAGCATATACATGTACATGTCCCGGCGGGCGCCGTTCCGAAGGACGGACCGTCCGCGGGAATCACGATCACGACGGCGCTGGTCTCTCTGGCGATGCAGCGGCCGGTACCGACGGATATCGCCATGACGGGAGAGATCTCCCTGCGCGGCGGCGTGATGCCGATCGGCGGATTGCCGGAGAAGCTGATGGCGGCACAGAGGGCCGGACTGAAGCGGATTTTCATTCCATATGATAATATCGAAGATCTGGAGGATGTCGCCGAGGAGGTAAAATCCGAGCTCGAGATCATTCCGGTCAGGCGCGTCGAGGAGGTGCTGCAGGCAGCTGGACTGACCGGCGCTGCTGCCGGTTTCAATGCGGCGCAGGTCGCGTGATTTTAAATGGACTTTTCCTCGTAACCTGTGAAGGTACTGTGAAAGTTACGAATTCTAACAGCCTGTATTGTGATTGTAATACGGGCTGTTATTCGATCAGTAAATTGGTGAACAGAGGAATGGCCGGGTTCAGATTATTTTTCCTCCACACGGCGATCAGACTCAGGGGGTCGGTCTTGTAGAACGGCACGGACAGAACCGCCGCGTTAGCGTCAGAGATGCAGTTTTCATCCATGACGGAGAATCCGAGACCGGCTTCCACCTTCAGCAGTGCATTCTGGATGGAGTTGGCATAGACAATCCCGGCGGGTGTGAAATCGTGCCTTTCGCAGAATTGCAGGATATGCTGATAAGCGCCCTTTGATTCCTCGGGAGAGATGGCGATCATGATCTCCGAAGAGAGAACCTTCCAGTCGAAATCCGGCAGGGAAGCCAGCGGACTGGATTTGGATATGACACATTTGGGCCGGGAGCGAAAGAAGGTCTGATAGACGATCTCCTCCGTATTGAAATCCTCCAGATCAAAGCTCAGGGTGAGGGCGATATCAATCGTGTTGTCCAGCACAGCTTCTCTGAGCTCGCGGAAGGTGCCGCTGATGATATCGACCTGTACGTGCGGGTGGCTCTGGCGGAGGCGGTTCAGCTGTGCGGGCAGGAAGTTTTCCGAGCGCTGTGTTTCCAGTACGCCCAGACGCAGATTTCCGTTTTCTCCAAGCTCCGCGTTTCTGGCTTTCTCCAGGGCGTAATCCGCCATCTTCAGCAGTTTTGAGTATTCCGCATAGAGCACGGTTCCGGCAGGTGTCAGCCGGACATATTTTTTGGTGCGGACAAACAGTGTCACGTTCAGCTCTGCTTCCAGCCGGGAGATATTGCGGCTCAGAGATGACTGTGCGATATACATCTGATTTGCGGCCTCCGTGAAGTTCAGGGTTTCGGCCGCGCTTAAAAAACACTGGATCTGGAAAGTGGTCATAAAAATCCTCTGCTGTGATGAAAAAATCTGTAACGGATTTCATAAATTTTATTGTTACGGATATTATATATGGATTTCCAAAAACGTGTCAAGCGGCATTCGCGTAATGAAAACTTTTCATAACTGTTCCGTACCTTCACAGTTACGAGGAAGTTACATCTTTTCAAAATTTTCGTGAAGTAAGCGCCATTTTGGTGCAGTGAGTCTTAACAAATGAAAAAAAATCCGCTATAATGACGTAATCTGAAAAATGTGATTTCGGTATATTTTCTGTAAAACGGAGTATATGTGAGGTGTGTCTGAGACAGCAGGCGGACTGCAGGAAAATGGCCGGATATACATGGATTGAAACAGGAGGAAAATACAGTGACAAAAAACAGGATTCTGAAAACGATACTGACGGCGGCTCTTGCGGTTTGTATGATTGTGAGTGTGGGGAACTTTCCGGTGTCTGCGTCAGAGACAGACACAGCCATCCATGTGAGTATTATACACACGAACGATATCCACGGCAGAGTGGAATCAGATGATTACAACCAGGTTCTCGGCCTGGAGAGGGTACGGACGGTTGTGGAGACAAAGAGCAGTGAGTCGGACGGGATGCTGGTGCTGGATGCGGGTGATTATTATCACGGACAGTCCATCGCCACGATCGATCAGGGCGAATCAGTGGCAGCGCTTTTGTCGGCCGTCGGCTATGACGCCATGACGGCCGGGAATCATGACTGGAATTACGGGCAGGACCGCCTGAAAGAGCTGGCGGATATATCGGATGTTCCGATTCTGACAGGCAATGTGGTGGATGAAGACGGAAACGCTTTTTTCGACCAGGAGTATCTCATCAAAGAGATTGAGAAGGACGGAGTCACTTTAAAAATCGGGGTTTTCGGTGTGATCGACCCTGAAATTTACAGCGCGACGGCGCCGGATAACGTGGATGGGCTTACCTTTACGGATATGGCGGAGTATGCGGCAAAGGCACAGGAGGAGCTTCGGGCGCAGGGCTGTCAGGTCGTCATCGGTCTGGCGCACTGTATTGCCCCGGCGTCTCTGGCTGCGTCGGTGGACGGTGTGGATCTCTGGATCGCGGGTCATGAGCACACAGAGATTGATACGGAAGTCACTACACCGAACGGCGGGACCTCGCTGGTCGTGGAGACCGGCTATTATCTCTGGACGATCGGGGATGTGGAACTGGACTGTACACTGGATGCGGACGGCAATCTGCTGTCGCTTTCCCTGGATGAGCAGCTGATCTCCTATGAGGAGGGGACCGAAATCGAAAAGAACGCGGAAATCGTGAGTCTGCTGGAGGAGATCGCGGAGGCACAGTCGCCCATTCTGGACGAAGTGATAGCTTCTGTTTCCGAGGATCTGGACGGCGTGTGGGAGCACACCCGGATCGGCGAGACAAATCTGGGACGGGCGATCGCCTGTGGATATCTGCTGGAGACCGGCGCGGATGTGGCGTTTGAGAACGCGGGAGGCATCCGGGACAGCATTGCGGCCGGCGATGTGACCTACGGAGATGTGCTGAACGTATCACCCTATGGGAACTATGTAGTTACAAAGTCATTGACGGGAGCGGAGATCGTTTCGATGATGGAGACTTCGCTGGATATCATGAAGTCCAATATCGCTTCCAACGAAGCGGGGGATTATGACGGCTGGGTGTCCAACAGCGGAAACGTACTTCAGATTGCGGGTATGCAGGTCACATATGATATGTCTCAGGAAAAGGGAAACCGTGTCGTCTCATGTACCATACAGGGAGAACCCGTGGAGGCAGACAGAGAATATCTGGTCGCCATGAATAATTATCTGGCGACAGACACAGCTGATTATCCCGAACTTGACGGGAAGAGCAATGTCAATGAATACGGTGCGTGCGAGGATATCCTGACCGCTTATCTGAATCAGGATGAGTCGCTGATTCTGGAGCAGATTCACACGCTCGGTCTGATTGAGGCGACAGAAGAGAATGATGATTCGCCGTCCGCGACAGATGACGGAGCGGATGATACGAGTGATACAGACGGGACAGACGATGGGACCGGTACAGATGATTTGAGCGATACAGACGACTCGGATGACGCAGATGATGCTGACGGGACGGATGACACAAATGCTTCTGACGACACGGACGACGCAGTTGCCGCCGACGGGGCGGATGATTCGGACAGCGATTCGGATTCGAACAGCACGGATTCTTCTTCTGCGTCCGTGACAACCGCATCGACGGCTCAGACGGGAGACGATGATTTCGGATATCTGTTTGTACTCATGGCAGTGGCGGTTTTGGTCGGAACCACCGTATATAATAAAAAGCGGGGAGAATCAGCGTAAGGTAAAACAATCTTAAAAAGATATTATTGAGGTGAAATATTCCCGCAGCCGGACAGCGTTAAAAAACAGGGCGCTGGAGGGGCTGCGTCAGATAGAGGATACTCTGTACGATGAATATGTTCATGATTCTGACATTCAGAATATATATCATTATGGGATAGCTTTTCATCAGAAAAAGTGTAAAGTGGTTCAGTAGAGGGAGACAGTAAGAATGGCAAAATTTCAGGTCGAACTAAAAAAAACGGTGGATGACTCTTATGAGATAGAGATCGGATACGGGCTGTCCGACCGGCTGATTACCGATATTTCGGACGGCCTGGTCGGGAAACTTCGCAAGTTTGCGGTGATCTCCGATACGAATGTGTCCGGACTGTATGCCGCACCGATCGCGGAAAAGCTGCGCGCGCAGGGGTATCAGGCCGATCTGTTTATATTCGGGGCGGGCGAGAAGAGCAAGACCCGCGAGACGAAGGCGATGATTGAGGATGCGATGCTGGAGGCGTCTTATCGGCGGGACTGCTGTATCCTGGCCGTGGGCGGCGGCGTGGTGACCGATCTGGCGGGATTTGTGGCCGGCACCTACGGCAGAGGTGTTCCCTTTATCAATTACGCGACGACACTGCTGGCGGCGGCGGATGCCTCCGTCGGCGGAAAGACGGCGGTGGATACGCCTCTCGCCACGAATCTCATCGGTTTATTTAATCAGCCCAAAAAGGTTTATCTGGATCTGGATACCTGGAAGACTCTGCCGCGGCGTGAGGTTGTCAGCGGCATGGCGGAGACGATCAAGCACGCCTGCATGGCGGACGCGGCGTTTTTTGAATATCTCGAAACGCATATGGATGAGATTCTTTGTCTGGAACAGGAACCGTGCGAGTACATGGCGGAGAAGAACTGTCAGATCAAATACCATGTGGTGATGCAGGATGAGCGGGAGAGCGGGCTGCGTGAGATTTTAAATCTCGGACATACGGTGGGCCGTGCGATCGAGACGGTCAGTGATTATCGACTGCTGCACGGAGAAGCCGTGTCCATCGGCCTCGTGGCGGAGGTTCACCTGTCGCGGCGGCTCGGATTCTTAAGTGACGCCGACGTGGAGCGGGTGACCGCGTTGCTTGCGCGGGCCGGTCTGCCGACGGGGATACCGGATGACATCGACAGGGAGAAGCTGGTGAAAAAGCTGTACACGGATAAAAAGGTGCGCGACGGGAAGCTGCGTTTTGTCGTGCAGAGCGCCATCGGCGCCATCGCATCCTTCGGGGAGAATGTCTACGCGACGCCGGTTCCGGAGGAGACGGCCAGAGAAATCATAAATGAGATATAAAGAGCGTAAGCGGCGCATTTATTATTTGGCAAGGTGTTTTTTGAGGTATATGTATAAAATCCGGTGACCGTAAATAAACGGAGCAGAGATCCGATAACCGTGAATAAACAGAGCAGTGAAATATATGTGGAAACCGCAGGTAAAGGGAAATGAAGAAAAATATTCCGGAAAGAGTGGTAAGAGATATCGTCAGATTTGCAAAGTGTCATGATATCGGAAAGGTTGTTCTTTTCGGTTCCAGGGCGAGAGGAGACCATACAGAAAGAAGCGATGTGGATCTCGCGGTATGTGGCGGTGATTTTGAGGGATTTTATTGGGATGTCAAAGAAAAAACGCACTCGCTCCTGATGTTTGACATTGTAGACCTGAACAAAAATATTTCGGAAGAATTCAGAAATGAAATAGAGAGAGAAGGAATTTTGATCTATGAAAAAGCTTGATAATTTTTCAAATTGTCTTTCTGTGTTGCGGGGAGCAGATTTTGAACTGGCGAATAATGATGAGATTTACCGAACCGGTGTGATCGGACAATTCAATCTGACATTTGAGCTTGCGTGGAAAGCGCTTCAGGCAGCGCTGCGCCTGCATGGTGTCGAGGAGGCACAGACGGGTTCTCCGAGAGAGATACTGCAGATGGGTTATAAACACGGATTCGTAGATGATGCGGAAGTGTGGATGCTCATGCTGAAAAAACGAAACACGGCTGTTCATATTTATGATGAGAACGAGGCTGATGAAATGATGATTTTTGTTCGGGACAGCTTTATTTCCGCTTTTGAGAAGCTGGAAAAGACATTGTCAGAAAAGACGGAAGGTGTTTAGTATCGAGGTGATATCTGTGTCTGCGTTGAGAAATTTAAAACCGAAGAATGTATTTACGTATTTTGATGAAATATGCAGTATCCCGCATGGTTCCGGAAATACAAAACAGATCAGCGATTACTGCGCGGCATTCGCCTGTTCTCACGGCCTGCGCTGCCGTCAGGAACCCTGCGGCAACGTGATCATATGGAAGGACGCTTCGCCCGGCTGCGAGGATGCTCCGACCGTGATGCTGCAGGGTCATATGGATATGGTCGCTGTCCGGACGGACGATTGTTCTATGGATCTGGAGAAGGAGGGAATCCGGCCGGTTGTCACGGCGGACGGACAGTGGATCTGCGCCGAGGGCACCTCGCTCGGTGGAGATGATGGGATAGCGATCGCCTGTGCGTTGGCGATCCTGGCCGATGACACGCTGCGGCATCCGCCGCTGGAAGCTGTTTTTACCGTGGATGAGGAGATCGGGCTGCTCGGGGCGTCCGCGCTGGATGCGTCCGACCTGCGCAGTCAGATATTGTTGAATATGGATTCCGAGGACGACGGTATTTTTCTGACGAGCTGCGCCGGCGGGGCGACTGTAGAATGTCTTTTGCCTGTATTCCGCGAGGAAAAGCGTGGGATTCTGTATGAATGGCGCGTCAGCGGTCTGCGCGGCGGGCATTCCGGCACGGAGATCCACCTGGAACGGGCAAATGCCAATCTGCTGTTCGGCAGATTTCTGGCGGAAGCGGGTGAAAAGGCGGAGTTTTCGGTCTGTGATGTTTCCGGCGGAGAGAAGGATAACGCGATTCCGAATCAGTGCCGCGCCATGCTTCTGGCTCCGTCGACGGAAGCGGCTGCGCTGGAAGGTGCCGTATCTGAGTTTCGCGATACGGTCTGCGCGGAATACGCGGCGGTCGAGCCGGATCTGGAGGTGACGCTGAAGAAGATACGCGACATTTCGGAGACAAGTGATATCCGTGATCAGAATGACAAAACACTGTCTGATGATCCTTCCGAACTCGTGAATATACAGGGGCAGGACAGTTCTTTCAAGGCGAATTCTGTGACCGCGATGGTTTTTGCCGATGAGGGGCAACACCACCTCACCGCCCTTTTAGAGCATCTTCCCTCAGGGATCCAACGCTGGATGCCGGAGATCCCCGGCATGGTCCGCACTTCCCTGAATATGGGTGTCCTGCGGATGAGAGACGATGCCGTATCCATGACATTTTCCGTCCGGAGCGCTTCCCATACGGAAAAGAAGTGGCTCATCCGGCGCATCCGCGATCTGACAGAGCTGATTGGCGCTCGCTGCGTCGTCAGCGGCGCTTATCCGGCCTGGGAATATCGGTCCGATTCGCGTATACAGCGCGTCATGGCTGAGACCTGGGAGGAAATCACCGGAGAAAAACCGGTGCTGACGGGGATACACGCGGGCGTGGAGTGCGGGATCCTCAGTGAGAAGCTGCCGGGCATCGACTGCATTTCCTACGGACCGCAGATGGAGGATATTCATACGGTGCGGGAAAAACTGAACATCGCGTCAGTGGAAAGGAATTATGAACTGACGGTTCGCGTGCTGGAGAGACTGACGAAATGACAGGGAGCGGTATATTTTGTCTGGCGTAAAGATGCTGAAATTTCCGCGCTGATTTATTCAGGGCAGAAAGGAGTTCGAAAATGGGAAAATATTTAAATCCCGGAAACAATGGTTTTCAGGCAATCCGAAATGGTTTATACGTAGATAAGACCGGGTTGATCGAGTATATAAACAGTACCGTCAATATTTCCCCAAATCGTCTGACCAGCTTCAGCCGTCCGAGACGATTCGGAAAATCCTTTGCGGCAAAAATGCTGTGCGCCTATTATGATAAGAGCTGTGATTCAAGAACTTTGTTTGAAGGACTTGAAATTTCAACAAAAAAATCATTTGAAACATATCTTAATAAATTTGATGTGATTTATCTGGATATCACATGGTTTCTTTCTACAGTCAGAGATCGAAAACAGATTGTGATCGATCTGCAGGACAGTGTAATTCGGGAACTCAGGGATGCTTTTTCGGACTGCATAGATGAAGGCGAGAGATCACTGCCGGGCGCTCTTTCCGGTATCGCGGAGAAATCAGGTGAGAAATTTATTATAATTATTGATGAGTGGGATGCACTTTTCAGGGAAACGAAGGACGATCAGGATCTTCAGAAGGAGTATGTGCAGCTGCTGCGCGGGCTTTTTAAAGGAGGACCCGTGACTGACAACACGATTGCGGCCGCTTATATGACGGGTATCCTGCCAATCAAAAAATATGGTACGGAGTCTGCCCTGACGGATTTTCAGGAGTTTACCATGGCGTATCCGGATGAACTGACAGCTTATGTCGGTTTTACGGAATCAGAAGTCCGGGAATTGTGTGATCGCACCGACATGGACTTTGACAAAATGAAATGCTGGTATGACGGATATTCCTTTCAGGATATGGCTTCTGTTTACAGTCCGAATTCCGTTATGTCCGCGATTCGAAGAAAACGGTACAGAAGCTACTGGACATCCTCGGAGACATTTGAGTCATTGAAGGATTATATTACCAGAGACTTTTACGGTTTAAAAGACGCGGTTGTCTTTATGCTGGGCGGACAGAGGATGCGTGTGGATATAAGCACATTTCAGAATGATATCACATCTTTTGAGAACAGCGATGATGTGCTGACTCTGCTGATCCATCTGGGATATCTGGCGTATGATGAGGAAAAGAAGGAAGCGTATATTCCGAATCTTGAGGTTGCGGAAGCCTTCAAATCCGCAGTAAAAAATACAGATTGGAGCGCGGTAAATAAATCTCTGTCTGATTCGGAAAAACTGCTGAACGCTACTATTAACGGGGATGTCGACAGCGTTTCCGCCGCTCTGGAGCTGGCTCACGAGACCTGTACGTCCAGCCTGGAATATAATGATGAAAATTCCCTGAGCTGTGCGATTCTTCTGGCTTATTACACGGCGAAGAATTATTATGAAATATTTCGCGAACTTCCCGCCGGAAAGGGATTTGCGGATTATGCGTTTATCCCCCGAAAGAATACAGATAAACCTGCAATGATTCTGGAATTGAAATATAATCAGTCCGCTGACAGTGCTATAAAACAGATTCACGACAACCGTTATGATGGCAAATTAAAAGGATTTAACGGGCGTCTGCTTCTGGTCGGGATAAATTATGATAAAGATGCAAAGAAGGATGCGAGAAAGCATCATACATGTGTGATCGAGGAGATATAGCATGCCAGCATCTATGAAAGCCGATTGAGCTACTTGCTCATACCGGTCTGGTCGTCAGAAACTCCGCCATAATATTCATGTGTTTTTTCTCAAAATCCCTGTAGTTGAAGTGCTGTTCCTCCGGCGGCAGAGATTCGCACATGTTCTCGAGCCGATTTGTCAGGAGATAAGACTTCACGATGCACTGATCCACCTTCCATTTCGGGAAATCTTCATTGTGCGGCGATGTCCGGTCAATCCGGATCAGATCCCCGCGTATAGAACGGATCATTTCCGACAGATATTCGATCTGATATTTAAACCGGATCGGAAAGATCCATTTGTTGGCAATGAGCGCGATGGCCGCGCCGATCAGGGTGTATAACAGCCGCTGTCCAAGCACCAGGGCGACGCTTGTGTCCAGCGTCTGCAGCGCCAGAGCGGAACAGGTGATGTAGGCTACCGTGGGACCGTATCCGCTGGCACTGTAGATCAGGAAGTTCGCGACTGTCATGATGGCGACATGGGAGGCGAATCCGCTGAATACGGAAAACAGAACCAGGCAGAGCACAATGCCGACAATGGTTCCGGTCACCCGCTGCCGGATCCTTTGCATCGTGTGGTCCGTAAATGGGATCATCATAAAAAACACGGAGATCACCAGCCAGTACACGTTCTGGAATCCTGACGCCCACGCGAAGATCAGGCAGGGCGTGACCGTGATCACCTGCCGGAGCGCGAAGCGCAGCCGGAAGCTGCGGATATCCGGTTTTTTCAGCCGGAAGTTCAGCCGGTGGTAATCCGGCGTCGGTTCCGTAGTCTCGAATCTTGTCAGGAAATCCCGATACAGTGTTTCCGCTTTTTTCAGATTCTGATTTGTCTTAAAATTCAGCGTCAGGTAGTTGATGAGCTGGAAGAGCAGGACAAACTGGCAGTACCAGTTCGTCTTCCCTTTCGGGAACAGGCTGGCGCGGTTCCGGGAGTAGATCTCGCTGCTGATTTTTTTGTTGATGTCGGCGAGCTCGCGGTGAAGCCGTTCGAGATCATCGAGGGAAGGCGCGATATCCGGGTCCGGAGCGGTATTTGCATGACGGGCAGCAGTATCCGTAGCCGAAGCGGTATTTGCATGACGGGCAGCAGTATCCGGAACGGACGCGTTTTTTCCGTTCTGTGCCTGTGACGAATGATTCGTGAAAAAACGGCATAATTCCAGCTGCTGCCGGCTGTTTTCAAACCCCTCCCGTATATAGTCCGGGAGCATATTTTTTTGCCTTCGATCTTTGACAGAATAAAAACAAAAAGGAGTACCAGCACAAAGGTGGCCAGCAGCGCCTCCAGACGGTTCAGCAGAGCGGCCGGTGTGGATACCGGCGCGATCTGGAAAAAGATCAGCGCCATGCCGGCCGGGAAGTAGTTCGTCGGGTTATACTCGTCGATCAGGATATCCGCGATCCAGAACAGCGCCAGCGCATTGATCATGATGCACTGCGGCAGGTTCATGACCGCAAAAAACGCCAGGAACGCCATGGCAAAGTAGATTCCGAAATTTTTGATCATGCACTCATAATGGTTGCGCATGGTGCGAAAGCGCAGGAAAGAGAGCGTCGCGAAGGGACCGATCATGGTGTTTTCCGTGCCGAAAAAATAATAGGTCATGAAAAAGATCAGGGTCGCCATGATGGTCGGCGCGATCGCTTTTTTTATGGCAGGTTTTATATTACGAAACTTCAAGCTAATCACCTCACGCCTATCTTAGAAAGAAGAAAGGGAATTGTCAATCAAAATATTTCTGTCGAATCTGAAAAAAACGCATATAAATCAAGAAAAAAAGTGACCGATTGCAGAAAATGTGGTACACTGATATAGCGTCTGATGATGCGGAGCGCATGAATCTGAAACAGGTGCTGTGAATGCGTCAGATAAGACAGGTGCTGTAAAATGCGTCAGATGAGACAGATGATATGAGAGCGCCGGCAGTCTGACGCTTAGGATCGGGCGCGGCAGAACATACTGTGAGGAGACTCAGGACGAAAGCTGTGAGTCTGACGATTGTGGATCGGGCGCGGCGGAACGGAGGTTTGTATGAGAGTCGGTATGGGCTATGATGTGCATCAGCTTACAGAGGGGAGGCGCCTGATTCTCGGCGGCGTGGATATCCCGCACACGAGGGGGCTGCTCGGCCATTCGGACGCGGACGTTCTTCTTCACGCGGTGATGGATGCGCTGCTGGGCGCAGCGGCTCTCGGGGATATCGGGAAGCATTTTCCGGACACAGATGAGCGTTACCGTGGGATCTCCAGTCTGAAGCTTCTGTCCCGGGTGGGAGACCTTTTGCTGCAGAGGCATTATGTGATCGAGAATATTGACGCGACGGTGATCGCGCAGCAGCCGAAGCTGCGTCCTTATATCGCGCAGATGGAACAGAATATCGCCGATACGCTGGGGATCGATCAGAGTCAGGTCAATGTCAAGGCGACGACGGAGGAACATCTGGGTTTTACCGGCCGGGAGGAGGGCATTGCGGCGAACGCAGTCTGCCTGCTCTCCGCCATCTACGAGAACAGCGTAACGGTTGCGGACAGTCAGCCGGGCTGTGCGGGCTGTCCTGGCTGCTGATGGATACAATCAATACTTTAAGGAATACCGCTGACTCAGCGGAGGAATGGAGATGGATATGATTCAGTTTGAGGAGATCATCCGCAAATTTCAGATTGAGGGAGAGATTACAGAAGTGCATCCCCTGGGGCACGGCTCAGTCAATCATACCTATGAGATTGTGTGCGGCGGGATTCATTATGTATTACAGGAAATGAACCATTTTATATTCAAATATCCGACCGATGTCATGAATAATCTCTTCCATGTGACAGAGTATCTGAGAGATATCATAGAAAGAGAAGGGCGGGATCCGGATCTGGAGACGCTGACATTCATCCGGACAAAGGCAGGAAACCAGCTTCTTCAGACCGAGACCGGGAGTTATTTCCGTCTGTATCGTATGATTCGCTTCGGAGAGGAGATGAAGAAGCCGGACACGGCTGAAACAGCTTATGAAGTCGGGAAGATTCTCGGACAGTTTCATCGGAGACTGCGCGATTTCCCGGTCGAACAGCTCTCCTACACGATGCCGAAGCTCCATAATATGAACCATGTGCTCTCTGCCTTTCTGGATGCGGTGCGCGGGGATATCTGTTTTCGAACCTCGGATTGTCAGGAACAGATTCAGTTTGTCCTGGAACGATCCAGGAAAACTTCGCGTATCCGTGATGCGGTGAAAGCCGGTGAGATTCCGCTCCGTGTCACACATAACGATACGCATTACAGTAATATCCTTGTCGATGCTGAAAGTAAAAAGGCGATCTGCCTGATTGATCTGGATACGGTGATGCCGGGAGTTTCCATTCTTGATTTCGGCGATTCCGTCCGGGCGGGAGCGGCTACCTTTGATGAGGATGAAAAGTCCGGCGATATTGAACTGGATCTGGATCTGTACCGGTTCCATCTGCAGGGATATGCGGATGAAATGGGACGGGTGCTCACGGACAGGGAAAAGGAACTGATCAATGACGCCGTGTGGCTTATGGCGCTGGAACGCGGCATTTGTTATCTGACGGATTATCTGAACGGCGATCGTTATCTGACGGATTTCTCCAGTGAAAGACAGAATCTCTATCGCGCGGTGAACCAGTTTTTCCTCGTGCTGGATATCGAGGAAAAGAACGAACAGATGATGCAGATCGCCAGGCATGTGTTTTTGCGGCATGGCGGAGTTTTATAATCCTGACAGGCTTGTGGGAGCGCGATGCGCGGAACAATCCGTGAACCGGTTTTGACTCCCGGATCAATCTTGTGGATTTTCAGAAAGGAACCAGAAAAGAATGAAGGTTTACAATACATTGACAAAGAAAAAGGAAGAGTTCACACCGTTGGAGGAGGGAAAAGTCAGCATGTATGTATGCGGCCCGACGGTATATAATCTGATTCACATCGGAAACGCGCGGCCGATGATCGTGTTTGACACGGTGCGCCGTTATCTCGAATATAAAGGTTATGAGGTGAACTATGTCTCGAACTTTACGGATGTGGATGACAAGATCATCAAAAAATCCGTGGAGGAAGGCATTCCCGCGGAGGAGGTGGCAAAGCGTTATATCGCGGAGTGCAAAAAGGATATGGCGGCCATGAATGTGAAGCCGGCCACGACGCATCCGCTGGCGACGCAGGAGATTCCGGGCATGCTGGATATGATCTCCGCGCTGATCGCGAAGGGATACGCCTATGCCGCGGAGGACGGCACCGTGTATTACCGCACGAGGAATTTCAAAGGTTACGGGAAGCTGTCCGGGAAGAATATCGACGATCTTCAGGCAGGACACCGGGATATTCAGGTGACCGGCGAGCTGAAGGAGGATCCGCTCGATTTTGTGCTGTGGAAGCCGAAGAAGGAGGGAGAGCCGTACTGGGAGTCGCCCTGGTGCAAAGGCCGTCCGGGCTGGCATATCGAGTGCTCCGTGATGGCAAAAAAATATCTGGGCGATGAGATTGATATCCACGCGGGCGGCGAGGATCTGATCTTCCCGCACCACGAGAACGAGATCGCGCAGAGCGAGGCGGCGAACGGAACGCCCTTTGCCAGATACTGGCTCCACAATGCGTTTTTGAATATCGACAATAAAAAGATGTCGAAGTCCCTCGGGAACTTCTTTACGGTCCGCGATATCGCGGAGAAGTATGATCTGCAGGTGCTGCGTTTCTTCATGCTCTCCGCGCATTACCGCAGTCCGCTGAATTTCAGCGCGGATCTGATGGATGCGGCGAAGAACGGGCTGGAGCGGATCCTGACGGCGGCGGAGAACCTGAGACGCCTCTCGGAAGCTTCGGCCGGGTCTTTATCGACGGACGGAATGACGGATGAGGAGCAGAAGCTCTATGCGCAGACAGATGCGCATGTGGAGAAATTCGAGGCTTCCATGGAGGATGATTTCAACACGGCGGACGCGGTGTCGGCCGTTTTTGAGCTGGTGAAGTTCTGCAACACCCATGCTTCTTCCGACAGCAGCAGGGCATTCCTGAATGCGTTGTCAGCCCGATTGACGCAGCTCTGTGATGTGCTCGGCATCATCACGGAGAAGGAGGAAGAGATGCTGGACGAGGAGATCGAGCAGCTCATCGCGGAGCGCCAGGCTGCCAGAAAAGTGAAGAATTTTGCCCGGGCTGATGAGATCCGCGATCAGCTGGCCGCGATGGGAATCATCCTGAAGGATACCAGAGAGGGCGTTATATGGAAGAGATCGTAAAGACGGATAAAGCGATTTTTTCAGAGATCAGACAGTATTTTCATGTTCAGGATGTAGATATCCGCACATACTCGCCTCTCGCACTGGCCTATATCGGCGACGGGATTTATGATCTGGTCATCCGCTCCGTTGTTGTGGGACACGGCAATGTCCGGCCGGGTCAGCTGCACCGGCACACCAGCCATCTGGTGAAGGCGTACTCCCAGTCGGAGATGATGGAAGCCATTTTGCCTGAACTGACGGAGGAGGAGGAGGATTATTATCGCCGCGGGCGCAACGCCAAGTCGCCTACCATGGCGAAGAACGCGACGGTGGCAGATTACCGGCGGGCGACCGGTTTCGAGGCGCTGATGGGATATCTGTATCTGACGGATCAGTTTGGGCGGCTGCTGTACCTGATCAACGTGGGTTTGCGGGGCATCGGGGCGGATGAAGCAGTATGAGGGCATGCGGAAAACTGCGCGGGGACTCGCGGCAGAAGACAGGCAGGAAAATGAGGATCATTCCGGGGAGACAGAGAGGAGAGAGGATTCTATGGGCGCCAGCATGGATATAGAAAAAACACAAAGTCAGCATTTCGTTATAGAGGGAAGAAATGCCGTGCTCGAAGCGTTTCGCTCCGGCAAAACCATAGATAAACTGTTTGCCCTGGACGGCTGTCAGGACGGGCCGGTCCGCACGATCGTCCGCGAGGCGAAAAAGCAGGGGACAGTCATAAGCTTTGTCTCGAAGGAGCGGCTGGATCAGATGTCGGAGACCAGAAAGCACCAGGGGGTCATCGCGCATGCCGCGGCATACGAATACGCCACGGTGGATGAGATCCTGCGGAGAGCGGAGGATAGAGGTGAGCCGCCGTTCCTGATTCTGCTGGACGGCATCGAGGATCCGCATAACCTTGGCGCGATCATTCGGACGGCCAACCTGGCCGGCGCGCACGGAGTGGTCATCCCGAAGCGGCGTGCGGCCGGCCTGACGGCGACCGTCGCGAAGGCGTCCGCCGGCGCCCTGAACTACACACCGGTGGCAAAGGTGACGAATCTGTCCGCCGTGATGAAGGAACTGAAAGAGCGCGGAATCTGGTTTGTCTGCGCGGACATGGACGGCGAGGTGATGTACCGGCAGAATCTGACCGGTCCCATCGGACTGGTCATCGGAAACGAGGGCGAGGGCGTTGGCAGGCTGGTAAAAGAGAACTGCGATCTCACGGCCTCGATTCCGATGCGCGGGGATATCGATTCCCTGAACGCCTCGGTGGCTGCGGGCGTGCTGGCCTGGGAGGTCGTGCGCCAGAGGCTGAATCACTGATTTTCCTGTATCAGTGTTTCTCAGACAGGCAGACCAGACAGGCAGAGAAGACGGGGAATGTAAGCGGTGTCTGCCGAACGGATGCGGATGAACTGCTCAGAAAGTGACAGATGGTTATGGAACGATATGAAAAAATGACCGACGCGGAGCTGATCCGCCTTCTGCGGGACGGCGAGTCCCGTGTGATGGATTATCTTCTGGAAAAATATAAATATCTGGTGAGAAAAAAGGCGAATGCTCTTTTCCTGCTCGGCGGCGACACCGACGACCTGATTCAGGAGGGGATGATCGGCCTGTTCAAAGCTGTCCGGGATTACGATGAGGATGCCGGCAGTTTTTTTCATTTTGCGGAGCTCTGTATCAGCCGGCAGATCTACACGGCGATCGAGTCCGCCGCGCGGAAAAAACACGGACCGCTGAATTCCTATATTTCTCTTTCCTCCGGGAGTACGGACGAGGGTAATGTGCCGATCGGCGGTGCGGTGGCGGCAAATGATCAGAACCCGGAGCAGATGATGATCGACCGGGAAAATCTGGATGATTTTCTTTCCCGGATTTACGACCGGCTGAGCGTCATGGAACAGCGCGTGATGGATTATTATCTGGAGGGAATGAATTACCGGCAGATCGCGGAGGCGATGGGAATGCAGGAAAAGTCCGTTGACAACGCGCTGCAGAGGATCCGGGGGAAGGTACAGCGGATTTCTCCTTCTGACAGATAAGATACACAATACACAGAAAATTTACAGAAAAATACAGGATGTTTTCTTGATAAACAAATTTTTTTGGTTCATATTAGTATTAGTTTGGTTATATAGTTAAACATAAACAGAGGTGGATGAGAATGGATAACAGCATGGAGTGTGAACCAGAAGAGGAGGAACGAACCGGCGAACGATTATCTGAACCTGGAGAGCCGGCAGAGTATATACCGAATTATATACCGATGCCTCTGATGAATTCCGCCTATGAGCCGGGGCGTTGCCTTGAGACGGCGCAGGCGATGGGGGTATCTAAGGGGGATTGCTCTGGCGGAATATTATTATTTCAGCGGTCAGTCGGAACAGGCTGCTCAGGAAGCGGAGCCGTTTCTGGACAATCCGAATCTCTCGATTCGTCTCTCCGCCTGTCTGATTTATGCGTTCGCGAATCTTGCGACGGAGTCTGCCCGGCGTTGAGGTTGCTTTTGTAGATTTCGGAAACTACCCATGTTTCAAAAAAAGCGCCGTCCATCGATCCTCTTTCCAATGTTTCAGCGCTGCTCCATCTTGTCAGATGTGCACATAATCCGGTATCAAGAAAATACATTCGAGGCGCCTTGATGATCCGCTTCAGCGCGTTATTAAAATAAGGCTGAATCAAAGCGACAATCCCGGATGAAACGAGAACAGAGAGCCAGTGTTTTGACGTTGGCGCAGAGATACCGGCTTCCCCGGCCAGCGTTTCATAATTTACATTTGTCGCGGTTCTTGCTGCGACAACTCCCATAAAATTCAGAAAAGTCAGTTCATCCGCGACCTGTGACAGGTTCCGTATGTCGCGGCTGATGTAAGTCTCAAGGTATGACTCATAATACTGGGATTGATCCACATCTTCATTTTCATATAAACGCGGCATGGAGCCTTTGAAAATCTGATTTTATTTTTGCATAAAAAAGTGTATTGTCAAGTGCCGGTTTTTTAAGTGAAGTCTCAAAGACCCGGGACTGTAATGAAAACAGATAAAATGTGCTTGCACAGGGACTGCCGGATAAAATGTGCTTGCACAGGAACTGCTATAAATGTATAATACAACTGATCGGAGGTTATAGCTCATGGGAATCTATTTAAATCCCGGAAACAAAGGATTTCAGACAATTTTAAATGGAGATTACGTTGATAAAACCGGTCTGATTGATTTTGTAAATCGAACGATCAATACTCCTCAGAAGCTGACATGCTTCAGCCGTCCTCGTCGTTTTGGAAAGTCATTTGCGGCGAAGATGCTTTGTGCCTATTATGATAAGAGTTGCGATTCACGTTCTCTTTTTGAGGGGCTGGAAATATCGAAGAAGGATTCATTCGATAAGTATCTTAATATGTATGATGTGATTTATCTGGACATTACATGGTTTATTTCCCGTTCAAAAAATAAGGGAGAAAACGTAGCATCGGATATCCAGACTGCAGTTATAGATGAACTAAAAGGAACATTTACAGATTGTGTGAGCGGGAACGAAACATTTCTTCCGGACGCTCTTATGTCTGTCAGTCATAAGGCGGGGAATCAGTTTATTTTCATTATTGATGAATGGGATGCTCTTTTTCGCGAAGCAAAAGATGATGAAGGATTACAAAAGGAATATGTTCAGCTTTTGCGGGGACTGTTTAAAGGCGGAACCGCGACGGATGAGACGATAGCAGCTGCTTACATGACGGGGATTCTCCCAATTAAGAAATATGGGACGGAGTCGGCGCTGACGGACTTTCGCGAGTTCACTATGGCGGCGCCGGATACATTGGCGCCGTATGTTGGCTTTACGGAACAGGAAGTTTTGGATTTGTGTGACACAAATCATCTGGATTTTGAAGAAGTGAAATTTTGGTATGACGGTTATTCCTTTGATAATGTCGGATCCATATACAGTCCGAATTCCGTTATGCAGGCAATTGAGAGAAATGTTATAAGAAATTACTGGACATCGTCTGAAACCTATGAGTCGCTGGCAGCCTATATTGGGATGGATTATAAGGGGTTAAAAAAAGATATTATCAGAATGCTTGGCGGTGAAGCTGTCAGGGTAAAGGTCAGTACATTCCAGAATGATATGACATCCTTTAAAAGAAAAGATGATGTGCTGACATTATTGATTCATTTGGGATATTTAAGTTATGATGCAGTGAAGCAAACGGTGACAATCCCGAATCAGGAAGTAGCGGATGCTTTCGGTGATGCAACAGACCAGGAAGGCTGGGGAGAGATTGGGGAACTGATTCAGGAATCGGACGATTTACTGGAAGCAACGCTTTGTGGTGATTCTGATGCTGTTGCTGAGGCATTGGAGAAAGTGCATGCAGCCAATTCTTCTATACTGCGATATAATAACGAAGCTACACTTAGCAGCGTTATCATGATTGCATATTACACAGCCAGGCGAATATACAAAATCATTCCGGAGTTTCCGCAGGGAAAAGGGTTTGCCGATCTGGTTTTCCTTCCGCGCAGGGGCTCGGACAAGCCGGTTATGGTTGTGGAACTTAAATATGACAAAGACGCAGATACGGCGATCCGTCAGATACACGAGAATCGTTATGACGGTGATTTAAAGAAGTATTTTGGCAATCTGCTTTTGGTAGGAATCAATTACGATAAAGACGCAAAAGGAACAAATGCGAAAAAACATAGCTGTGTGATTGAAAAGGTGTAATCAGTAAGAACGGAAACTGCGTAGGCAACTGACGAAAAAAGTCTGCGAAGCAGCTTCTCATAATACTATGCTATGATTAAGTAAAAATATATTTTGAAGGAGTGGGAAACAGTGGGAGCTTATCTCAATTGCGGAAACGACGCTTTCCGTATGATTCGAAATGATAATTATGTGGATAAGACAGGGCTGATCGGGTATGTTAACAACACGATTGATAAGCCCAGAAACCTGATTTGCGTCAGCCGTCCCCGACGATTTGGCAAGTCTTACGCGGCGATGATGTTATCTGCTTATTATGACAGAAGTTGTGACTCTCATTCCCTCTTTGATGATCTGGAAATTTCCCGCGAACAATCGTATGAGGAATACATCAACCGATTTGATGTGATTTATCTGGATATTACATTATTTCTTACACTGACGGAGAGGATGGAAGATGTTATTTCCTGTATTCAGCAGTCTGTGATTGGGGAACTGACGGAGGCTTTTCCCGGATGCGTAAAAGAAGGAACAGTCTCATTGCCGGCTGCTCTTCTGAGTATTAACCAGAAAGCAGGAAACCGTTTTATTATTATTGTGGATGAATGGGATGCGTTGTTCCGTGAGGCTAAGCAGAAGGAATACTTACAGGGGGAGTATCTTCGGCTTTTGCGTGGCTTGTTTAAAGGCGGACCTGCTATGAAAAAGGCGGTTGCGGGCGCTTATATGACGGGCATCCTTCCAATCAAAAAATACGGGACAGAGTCGGCTCTGACGGATTCCCGGGAATTTACCATGACAGATCCGGATATGCTTGCGCCGTATGTTGGCTTTACAGAGTCAGAGGTTCATGCATTGTGCGAAAAGCACGGGATGGATTTCGATGAGATGAAACAGTGGTACGACGGATATTCTTTCTCTGTTCTTCAATCAGTATACAGTCCGAATTCTGTTATGACGGCCATAGAGCGCCGGGTATTCCGGAGTTACTGGAAGAAGACGGAGACATACGAATCTCTGAAAAACTATATTACAGCGAACCGGGATGGTTTAAAAGATGCTATTGTCTCTATGCTTGGAGGCATTCGTGTACAGATTGACACGGGTACTTTCCAAAATGATATGATATCTATGAAGAGCAGAGATGATATATTAACTCTTCTGATACACCTGGGGTATCTGTCTTATGACGAACAGGAGTCTGCGGTGCGTATTCCGAATCTTGAAATTGCTGATGCGTTTCGAACAGCTGTAAAAGAAACAGGTTGGGCAGGCGTGTCGGAAGCACTTGCTGAATCCGATAAATTGCTGAAATCTACGATAGCAGGGGACAGCGACGCTGTTGCAGACGTACTGGAAAATATTCATTCTGCCAGCTGCTCCGTTTTAGAATATAATGATGAAAATTCATTGAGTTGTGCACTTACAATTGCCTACTATACCGCACAAAATTATTATAATATCGTCAGAGAGTTCCCGGCAGGAAAAGGATTTGCGGATCTTGCATTTATTCCATATAAAAATGTGGATAAACCGGCTATGATTGTGGAATTGAAATACGATAAATCAGCTGATGCCGCGATTCGGCAAATTAAGGAGAAACGCTATGACGGAGCACTGCGAAACTATGGCGGGGAGTTACTGTTGGTCGGAATTAACTATAACAGCAAAAACGGTTCGAAAAAGCACGAATGTGTGATTGAAAGATATCAATAAAAGAACAAAGATTATGAAAAGTGTGGGGTTACGAGAAAATTTCAGGCATCAAAAAAAGCTGATGACGAGATTTGAACTCGTGACCCCTTCCTTACCAAGGAAGTGCTCTACCCCTGAGCCACATCAGCTGAGCCGGATTCGCACCGACTTAAATACTATACTATACTGCGCAAAAAAAGTCAAACGCTTTTTATGATTTTCGTGCGGAATTTTTATGATTTTCGTGCGGAATTAACGCTTTTTATGATTTTCGTGCGGAATGTGCGGAAACCTGAATCTGATCGTCCGCTGCGTTCACGATCCGGTACAGCGGTTTGCAGATATATACGGATGCGATGCACTTGACGATATCTCCGGCAATGAAGGGCAGGAGTCCGGTCGTCAAAGCCGCGGGCCAGCCGATGCCGAGCATCACCTTCATCCACGGAACGCCGACCGCGTAGATGACCGGTATGCCAATGAGAACGGAGACGGTATTGCGGACGATCCTGTTTTTGTTTCCCCTTAACAGAGAGATAATGATCGCCGCGACCAGATAACCGATGATGTAACCGCCCGTCGCGCCGGCAAGCACGCCGAAACCGCCCTTTCCGCCGGAAAAAACCGGAAGCCCGACCAGTCCGAGCAGGATCCAGATGCCGACGGTGATGCCGGCTTTCTTTGGCTTCAAAAGCAGAGCGATCATGTTGATAACGAGCGTCTGAGCCGTGATCGGCACCGCTGAAAACGGGAGTTGAATGCTGATGTAGGATGACACACATAAAAGTGCCGCGAGCAGTGCCATGGTTGTGAGTTCCTGTGTGGAAAATCTTTTTTTCATAAATATTCTTTATATACCTCCATGCGCTGCTATTGCAGCGCGTCAACCTCTGTGAAAGGTGGTCATGTGGTAATGGTGTGACCTGTAATGTTTTATGTGTGTTCAGTATACCCTTCGTCCGATGAAATGTCAACTGAAAAAGCAAGTGAATGGTTGACTATCAGATTGGTAAGAAGCAGAAATTTTATGTAATTCGCATTGAAAAACATGAAAGGAACAGTTAGAATAAAAAGGAAGTATAAACCTTCAGAAATTTTTAAAGAATGGTGTATGATACTGTTGGAGGATTACAATGCTCTCACAATGAAATTGCCGGAGGAAAAAGTCAGTGATGAAGATGTGCTGGCCTCTGTGAAAATGATTGCGGAAAGCGGTATGTTCTGCCAGTGAAATGCACTCATAGATTTTTGAAAACTGTTTTACAGGGAGGAAACGAGATGGCATGGTTTGATGAGGCTGTTTTTTATCATATTTATCCGCTGGGACTCACGGGAGCTCCGAAGCAGAATTCCTACGGTGAGCCGGAGCACCGGCTGAACACACTGCTGCCGTGGATCGGACATATTCGCAGTATCGGCTGCAGCGCGCTCTACATCGGTCCGCTGTTTGAGTCGGTCGGACACGGATATGAGACGACGGATTACCGGAAGCTGGACAGCCGGCTCGGCACAAACGAGGATCTGAAATCTTTTGTGGCACACTGTCATGATCAGGGCGTCCGCGTGATCTTTGACGGCGTGTTCAATCACGTCGGGAGGGATTTTTTCGCGTTTCAGGATGTGAAAAAGAATCGCGAAGGTTCCCGTTACAGGGACTGGTTCTGCCATGTGAATTTTGGGGGAAATAACGAATATAACGACGGATTTTCCTATGATAACTGGGGCGGTTACAACCTTCTGGTGAAGCTTAACCAGAAAAACCCGGAGGTGATCAGCTATATCTGTGAGGTGATCCGCTTCTGGGTCAGTGAATTTGATGTGGACGGCATCCGGCTGGACGCGGCGGACGTGCTGGACATGGATTTTATGAAGGCGCTGCGCGGTGTGGCGAATGCGGTGAAACCGGATTTCTGGCTGATGGGAGAGGTCATTCACGGGGAGTACAGCCGCTGGGTGAACGAGGGTACGCTGCATTCAGTGACAAACTATCATCTGCACAAGGCGCTGTACTCCGGCCACAACGACCACAATTATTTCGAGATCGCCCATACCGTGAAGCGGCTCTATGACATGGGCGGCAGACCGGGCGGACTGAAACTGTACAATTTTGTCGATAATCATGATGTGGAGCGCATCTACACGAAGCTGACCAACAAGGCGCATTTTGCCCCGGTGCATATTCTGCTTTACACGCTGCCCGGCGTGCCGTCGATTTACTATGGTTCCGAGTTTGGCGTCGAGGGGCGGAAGGAACGGTTTTCCGACGATTCCCTGCGTCCGGCTCTTCGTCTGGAGGACTATAAAAATGCCGTTACGGATTGCCCGCGTACGAGACTGATCGCAGCGCTCGGAAAAGTTCGTCAGGCGGAGAAGGCTCTTTCGTACGGAGATTATAAGGAGGTTCTGCTGACGACCCGTCTGTATGCGTTCTCCAGAAGCATTGAGGGACGGACGGTTCTGGTGACGGTGAACAATGACGATCAGGATGCACGGGCGGAGCTTCCGGCCGGGCAGGCAGCGGCATATATCGGCGCGCTTGGCGGCGAGAGAGTGCCGGTGAGCGGCGGCAGGCTGTCGGTGAATGTGAAGGCGGGCGGCGGTGAGATCTGGATCCCGGCGGCGGATGATGTGAGTGTTTTGCCGGACATCGGTTCGGCTGCAGGCTTTGCACCCGCTCTGACAGATAATCCGTCGATTCCGGATGCCGGACGAAAAGAGGAATCAGACGAAGTGAGAGAGTCGGATACCAGCCGAAAAGAATCAGACGAAGTGCGAGAGCCGGATGCCGGACGAAAAGATTCAGACGAAGCGGGAGAGCCGGATGTCAGACGAAAAGCTTCGGGCGAAATAAAGGCTTCGGATGCCGGAAAAATAGAATCAGACCATGCTGCGAAACGACCGGTGAAGGTGCCGGACGACAAATCTTATGAGGAGATGTCGATCGAGGAGCTTCAGCAGGCTATCCTTGAAAAAATGGCAAAGAACGGACCGGTGACGGCTGAGATGCGTCGGACAGTGGAAGAAAATATATGGCACGATTCTCTGGTGAACTGGGTGAAAAGCTTCAGGTAGAGATAGAATAAAAAAGGTATACTGTAAAGAATCAGACAGATCGGAACATGGGTTTTTACCCTGCGTGTTCCGGTCTGTTTTTCATATGAGACATTTTTTTGCCATGTTTACCCGAATGGTACTTCTGGTTTCGCGAACGGTATATACAAAAAAATCAATTTTGTTGTATAATTTTTACTGATGAATCAGATATAAAGAAAAAGGAGATATAAAAGAGCTATGAGTATTCGGAAATTTTTCACAACAGTCGGCATATCTTATTTCCTGCTGATCCTGTTGTATTTTGGCATAACCAACCTGCTGGCTCTGGTGATTCAGGCAGTCGTCCCCGACAGCCTGTCCACGTATCCCCTGCTCTACTGGATCGTTGCAGCAGGTCCACAGTATCTGATCGCGATGCCGGTCTGTGCATGTGTCATGCGTCGTCTGCCTTCGGTGAATTTAGCCAAAAACAGTCTTGGAGGTGGCATGGTATGGTTTTCCCTGCTGTGCATGGATATGCTGATTGTGCAGATCGGCAATGTGATCGGTTCCAGAGTAAACACGTTCATCGGTAATCTTTCCGGACAGGATGTCAGTTCCGGCATTGAGTCGGTTTTATCCGGCGGAAATCTTCTGCTGACCTTCCTTATTGTGGTGATAATCGGCCCGGTCATGGAAGAACTGATCTTTCGCAAGGTGCTGATTGACCGTACGATTGTATTCGGAGACTGGACCGCCATCCTGTTATCCGGGATGATTTTCGGACTGGCGCACGGGAGCTTTGAGCAGCTTTTCTACGCATTTGGATCGGGATGTCTGTATGCCTATATCTACATTAAAACCGGGAAAGTCAGATACACGATTTCTCTTCACATGGTGACCAACTTCCTGACCGGGTTTTTACTCATTTTGATATCACCGGATACTACAGATCTGACTCGGCTGGTCAATGGGAATGATTCCATCAACAGCGGTGTTTTTCCGGGGTATGTCCTGTATATGATTGTCGTTCTTGTATTATCTTTCATCGGACTGATACTGTTCATCAGAGCCGTCCGAAAGAAAAAGGTGAAAATGGTTCCGGGAAAATACAGTATGCCTGCCGGCCGGACGGCAAAAGCTGTTTTCGGGAACGTGGGGATCATATTGTTCCTGATCATAGTGGCTTTTATGTTCGTCATAAAGATTGTTGCTTAAGGAACAGTTGCGGAATAACCTGTTGGACAAGCAAAGCGGAAAGGACTTCGACTAGAAATGATAGAGGAAACCACCCTGGCGTTTCCAAAACAGACCTTGATTTGAGGAGCTGTTCTATGGTAAGCTATAAATACGACAGGGGTTATTGTGTTTTGTAGCCTGAGAGGAGGTGAGCGGTGTGGAAAAGAAGAAAATGCCGATTGGCATAGAAGACTTTGCAGAAATCATTACACAGGGTTTTTATTATGTCGATAAAACCAGTATGATAAAAGAACTCCTGAGTAATTGGGGTAAGGTGAATCTTTTCACACGTCCGCGCCGCTTTGGAAAAAGCATAAATATGAGTATGCTCAAGTACTTCTTTGAAATCGGCATAGATAAAAGCATGTTTGACGGGCTGGCAATTTCAAAGGAAACTGAGCTTTGCGAGAAATATATGGGGCAGTATCCTGTAGTCTCAATTAGCTTAAAGGGTATTGAGGGTGCAAACTATAGTGCAGCACGCAGTATGGCTGTGGATGTTATAAACGAGGAAACAAGAAGGCTTAGTTTCCTTTTGGAAAGCGTTAACCTGATTCAAAACGAAAAAGAGCTTTTGTCCCGGCTGATGGACAAGAACCTGGAAGATGGGACGCTGGTTTCAAGCCTGAGAAATCTCACAGAACTGCTTGAAAAACACTATGGGAAAAAAGCAATCGTGCTGATTGATGAGTACGATGTTCCATTGGCGAAGGCAAATGAATGTGGCTATTATGATGAAATGATTAAGCTGATTCGAGGCATGTTTCATCAGGCGCTCAAAACCAACCCGAACTTGGAATTTGCTGTTTTGACAGGTTGCCTGCGGGTATCCAAAGAGAGTGTTTTCACAGGGCTCAATAACCCGAAGATGTATACGCTTCTTGAAGCAGAGTGTGATGAACAGTTTGGCTTCACAGATGAAGAAGTCCAGGAAATGCTTGCTTACTATGGCCTGAGCGGCTATTATGGAATCACAAAAGAATGGTATGACGGATATAAAATCGGACGTGCCAATGTATATAATCCATGGGATGTTATTAACTGGTGCAATCAGCTGCTAACGAACCCCAATAAAGTGCCCAAGAGCTACTGGACAAACTCAAGCGGAAACGAGGAAGTCCAAAGGTTTATACAAAAGATGGGCAACGGGGTAACAAAGACCCAGATAGAGAGGCTTATTTCAGGAGAAACTGTACAGAAAAAGATAGAAGAACAGCTCACCTATGACACGATGTATGACAGTGTTGAAAACATGTGGAGTCTGCTGTATGCCACGGGTTATCTGACACAGAGTGAAACCCCATCAGGTAATCTGGTGCGACTGACGATACCAAACACAGAGGTTCGCAGCATCTTCAGGGATTTTGTGTTAAAGCTGTTTGAAAAGAAAATCGCACAGGATGGTGTGACAGTATCAGCCTTTTGTGAAGCTTTGAAGGGCGGCAATGCGACCGAGACTGAGAGACTGTTCACAGCATTAATGAAGAACACGATCAGCGTCAGGGACACTGCCGTCAGGAAAGAGTTCAAAGAGAGCTTCTACCGCGGTCTGCTTCTTGGGATACTTGGCTTTAAAGATGGCTGGAGTGTTGACTCGAACAGAGAATCCGGTGATGGGTACTATGACATTGCAATCGAGATTGAAGATGAAGAGCTGGGCATTATCATTGAAGTGAAGTATGCAGAAAACGCACAGTTTGAGCAGGAGTGCAGCAAGGCGTTAAAGCAAATCAACGACAATGATTATACTGCGGAACTGAAGAACGATGGCATGCGTACCCTTTTCAAGTATGGTGTTGCCTGCTATAAGAGTCAGTGTAAGGTTGTTGTGGAACGTGAAGAACACGATCCAGAATAAGATGAAAGTTACAAAAAAGAGGACGGGAGAAGCAGAAACTGCAATCCCGCCAATCCGGTCAATCTGGTCAGTCCGGCGGCGAGACATGATTCTGTGTGGGACATGTTCTTTTATGAGACATGCTTTTTCACTGGCGAAGCAGCCAGAGAGATGCAGATACCGTTGGGTACACAGGTAGGGAGGTGGTGCTGAAAATTGTTTATATTTGCGGCATAGCCACAGGGTTGTGATGAGTTATAGGACTATATAAGAGGTGCCTGAAAGTGCTTTATTATATAGATGGACTGTGCTCATCAGGGCGAAGAGCTTATTTGAGCGGTTACGCTTTACTGAGCGGTAACGTTCTACTGAGTAGTAATGCTCTACTGAGCAGTAAGTCCACAGGGGCGAAGAGCCTATACGAGCAGGAATGCTCAAGAAATTTTATGATTGGAGGAAAGAAAAGAATGACAAAGAAAAAGCCAAAACGTCTGTTGTGCCTGGTTTTGTCGTTGGTGTTGATATTCGCGTTGAATATTACACCTGCGTTTGCAACGGATACGGATACTTCCGGTGTCGCTGTAGTAACGGCTGAGACTACGAGTGAGGACGAATCTGACGGTGACAGCACGGACACGACAGAAACTGTAGATATCAGTTGGTATGACACAACATCCACATCCTTTACCATTTCTGATGCGGCAGATTTGGCAGGGTTTGCGGCAATTGTTAACGGCACGGCTACTGATGATAATGGTGATTCCATCACGGCCGACAGCTTTTCAGGCAAAACCATCACCTTGACCGCAGATATTGACTTGAACAGTACTACTTTGTGCGTCGCGAGCAGCTCTTCTACTATGTTCGCAGGTACGTTTGACGGTGGAAACTACACCATTTCCAATATGAGTTGTCAGCTGTTCGGATATATCAGTGCAGGAGCGACAATCGAAAATGTGACGCTGAATATAGACAGCTCGTCAACCTATGCCGGTCTGGCAGGCATCGTCTATGGCTCAGAGGACAGCGTGACGACCATATCCGGCGTTACAGTCACCGGCTCGATGACTGGCGCTGCCGCCGGTCTGATTGCTTACGCTTACAGTTCCGGTACTGCTACCAGCGGAACGGTGAAAAACACGGAAATTCTGATTGAGAATTGCACAAACGAGGCGAGTATCACAACAACTAACACTTCCGGCATTGGTGGAATCGTGAATCTTAACAATGGAACTTCTGTGTATTTCCTGAACTGCACAAACAAGGGAACTCTGACGGCAAGTGTGGATTCCAGTGGTACAAGTGAGGTTCACATCGGCGGCATTGTGCGTTATGTGAACGGAGAAACAGCCGGTACATATAAAACCACACTTGAAAACTGCGTGAACACGGGAACAATTACGACAACACAAAATGGTTCGGATACACGCACGAATGTGGGCGGCATGATTTCCACAGCTCAGGGCGGCGAGGTTGAATTCATTGACTGTTCGAACAGTGGCACTATTTCCGGAACTATTAACAACTCCGGCTCGGGCAGTGCCTGCGTTGGTGCGCTTGCGGGCAAATGGAACGGCTATACTTGCACTGCAACCGGTTTTACCAATACCGGAGATATTACGGCTACAGGAAGTGGAAGCTCCAATAAAGCGTATGCCGGCGGCGTAGTTGGTTACACGGATAACGGCAGTCAGGATCACACTATAGTGGGTGCGACTGTTTCTGGAAAAATAACAGCAACAGCAAGTTCTTCGGCACTGGCAGGGTATGCGATTGGCTATATATCAAAGACTAATACAACTACTACATTGGCAGTTAACTATACCGGAACGGATGCGAGTCTTCCCATTGTTGGCGGAATGAACTCCTCGATGAGTGACAGCGATATTACTTATGGCATCGCGCTTGTCTATGACAATGCCGGTGACTATGTAGGTTATTACACCACGCTGAAAACGGCATACGCTGCTGTTGCTAACGGCGGCACGATGATTCTCGTAGCAGATGTAGCCGACGAACAGCTGGGCGCGTCATCCAATAAGGCTGTGACGCTCGACCTGAACGGACACATTATCAGCAGATCCACCGGAAGCGTGATTGACAGCTCTAAAGGTACGCTGACAATTACGGACAGCTCTGAGACAGATTCTGCAATTGGAACCGGCATGATCAAAAACACCGGCGGAACCGCAATAAAATTAACCGGCGGCAGCGTCGTTCTTGAAAGCGGCACGCTGGAATCGACATCTTCTTATGCTGTCACCCTGTCCAGCGGTGCATTGACAGTTAATGGCGGCGCGGTGATTGCGGCATCGTCTGCAAACTGCATCGTCTACTACACAAGCGGCACACTGACGATTAACGGCGGCTTGTTCACAGTTGTAGACCGTGCAAGCGACGTAGAAGAAAGTAGCGTCACTTCGGGCGCGATTGTCAACGCTGGCAGCAGCGCGACAACAACCGAGGATGTTCAGGTTAGCATCACCGGCGGCGTTTTCCAGACCTATCGCCCTCTCCTTGGTACTTCTATCAATTTGGAAATTACGGGGGGATATTTCCTCAGTAAGTATTCGCTGAATAACTACACACCGGAAGGCTACAGTTATACATCGGGCAACAGCTATACCTATTTCGGGGTTACGTACAGCAGTTATTACCAGGTGGCACATGTCAACTTTACGCTGGCGGTAACATCCGGTGACACAACGGAAACCAGCTATTACACGACTCTCGTGCAGGCGGTCAATGCGGCAATCTCGGCGTATAGCAGCGACAACAGTGCAGCTATTACGATTACCATGGAAAACGACTTCGAGACGGGGAAGGTTCCGGTTGAAAGCGCGGTTGTGTTTACGTTGGATTTGAACGGGTATACCCTGACCAGTACGGATAAGGGCGCATTCAAGATTAACAGTAACAACGCCGTGGTTACCATCACTGACAACAGTGAAGCCGGAACCGGCACGATTACCACGGTTGATTCTGATTCAGTGTCTTCTTCTACCACCGGCTTGCTTCAGGTAGTAAATGGAACGCTCAATATTACGGGCGGCTACTACAACCAGAATGCCGGGAGCAGCGTATTCGTGGTCAGCAGCGGCGGCAGCTTAGAGGTTTCCGGCGGCACCTTCACTGAGGATCCGATTTTCTATGCATCTTCCGGCTATGCCGTAAAAACCAATGACGACGACACCTTCACTGTAGTTGAGTCCGACGTTGTCTTCAACGACGAGGAAGTATTCATGGTTGGGCATGATGTTGTTATATACTCACAGAGTGGGGACGATAATGACACCAATCTTATCTTGGCGTATGACGATGAAGCTTATAGAATTCTCTACACGAGCGATACGGCAGCACGTATTTTCGGCGGTTATCTGACTCCTACGGAAACCACAACAAACGATGATTACACCATAACAATGGTAAGCGGAACGGTTGGCAGCCTCCGTGGAGGAAGCAAGGGCTTCACATCGCTTGATAATATTTCCTTCAACTCAGCTACAATCAATGTAAAAGGCGGTGTAGTAGACATAATCGCTTCCGGCTGGTACTACAACCAGAGTGCTGATAGCTTCACAGTTAACGTGACCGGCGGTACAGTGACCACCATTTATGGCAACGGCGAAACTTCATACGTAGCTTCGCAGTATATTCAGTCTGTGATTGATTCTATGTTGACGACCTATAATGACTCTCAGAAGGAAGCTTTGGCATCAAATTACTACTTTGTTGAAAAGGTCACCAAGACGGTAGATGAGGTTGAAACTACCTACTATATGTATGTCCCCACTGTCAAGACCGCTACGATAAATGTTTCAGGCGGCGAGGTTACCTATGTATACGGTGGCGGCAAGGCATGCACGCAGAACGGAAGCTATACAACATATACTTCCAAAGATTTCTCAATGGTAACGAATGAGGCGAATATCACCATTTCAGATGATGCCGTTGTAACATATGTGAACGGCGGCGGATTCAGCGGACCTGAAGCTAACTGGGGTGAAACCTCGGGACAGGACACTGTGATTGTCAATACCGCAAACATCACAATTTCCGGCGGCGAGATTAAAAACCTCTTCGCGGGCGGCTATAACGGACAGTGGAAGTTCACATATAAGATGAATGCAGACGGTGAGCTGGTATTCAGCAATTACGATGGAACAAATGAGGATGAGGAAGTACGAAACATTGTGAATACCGCCAATGTAACCGTAAATGACGGCGAGATTACAAACCTTTTTATGGGCGGTAGAAGCTATTCATACGTTGACAATTCCAATTTGACCGTGAATGGCGGCAAAATCGAAACACTTTCGACAAGCGGTAATTACGGTTATGTTGAAAACATTGACGCAGACGTTGCGGGCGGTACAATTACAAAGCTTGAACTTTTGAACCGTAACTATGTCGGTAACATTGATTTGGACGTTACGGGCGGAACTGTTACCGCGTTCTACGCAGGCACCGGCGGAGCGTATAAGAACAGCAACTGCATAGAGCAGACGTATAACATCTCCACAATGGCTATTTTGGGCGACGTTGATGTTAACTTTGACGGTGTTACACCCGGCGCGGCATATCTGACCACAGGTTTGGAATATGCCGGAGATGTAAGCATCAACGTGCAGCTGAAATTGATTGCAATGGATTTGGCAGTGAGCGGTTATACCGGAGAAAAAACCACGTCCGGCAATTTCACGATTAATAACGAAGATACTACATGGACGGCGACGATATACGTAGACGGCGACGACGTATCATTCGACAGAAACGGACACAATGAAAAAACACTCGTCATCCTTCCGATTAAGCTCGGTGTTTCGAATGATTCGAGTAGCAGCGTTACTGCGGAGTCAGTTGTGGACTACGGCGAAAGCACAATGTACGCCTTAGTAAGCTCCGATAATATCAGCAGCTACTCAACAACCGCTTATCCCACTACAGACCTGACTTTCACAGATGATGACGGTAAGGAACATACTTACATCTTCGCGGGATGGTATGAGGACAGTGAAGGTGCGACAGCTTGCACTTCGATTCCGACTACAGACGCTTATGCTAAATTTGTAGACAGTGATGCTTTAAGTATCGCTTGCGTATATACTCCGGCATCGTTAAGTACTAAGGATGATGCAGCCCTTAGGTTTATCTCAAGTGATTACGGAGATACCAATGGCTTGTATTTCATCATTAACGGTACAACATATACAATAACGAAAGATTACACAAGCATAACTATGAGCAGTGTAAGCACAAAATTTGAACCGAGCTATTTCAGCAGTATATCTCAGTATGTATTTACGTATGGAATTTACAGCAGTGAAACATCTTTCAGTGTTCAGGCTGGTTGGCAGACTCTTGACGGGACTACGGTATATGGTACTGCTTATAGTTTTGATGCGAATTCATATACAGAAAGCACCAGCGCTGTAATACTGCCATCTACGAACTAAAGCAAGCGTAAATAGAAGGGAGTGAATATCATTGGATTATAAAGATCATAAAATAGAAATTATTAATTTCGATGAAAAAGATATAT
>JAJQEU010000113.1 GCA_021201535.1 Clostridiales bacterium
ACCTTTTTACATATCAAACGCCGTCATCCGGTATTTTCCATCCTGCGCATAAGTCGGAATTCCGCCGCTGCCAGACCAAACGAAGCGACAGCCGCCAATGCATCGGCAATCGGTCCGGCAAACAGGATTCCTGTCAGGCCGAGAAAAATCGGCAATATCACGATCAGCGGCAGCAAAAACAGCAGCTGCCGCGTCAATGACAAAAAAATACCTTTTACAGGTTTTCCGATGGATGTAAAAAACGTCGACGTCATGGGCTGCAGAAAATTAAGCCACGCGCAAAATAAATAAATGCGAAAAAACATGACGCCAAATGAAAAATATTCCTCTGTATTACTTCCAAACAGTAAAAGAATCTGTCTGGGGAAAGCCTGAAATATCACAAAAGCCAAAATCGCTATAAACATTCCTGTAACAGCCGCATAGCGATAAGTCATTCTTACCCGCCGGTATTGCCCGGCTCCGTAATTAAAGCTTATAATGGGCTGACTCGCCTGCCCCAGTCCGATCACCACTGAGAAAAACAGCTGGTTCACTTTAATTACAATACCTGCGCAGGCCAGCGGAACAGCCTCCCCATACACAGACAAAGCCCCATAATAAGACAGGGAATTATTCATGACAATCTGCACAACCATCATGGCAATCTGATTAAAAAAAGAAGCCATACCGATCGCTACAATGTTTTTCGCATATTCCCATCGGATTCGCAGATGTCGGACTCCCAGAGGCACCGTCTTGTAATGTCTGAGACAGAGAAAAACAATTGCCGCGGAGACAAACTGACCGATAGCTGTCGCCCACGCGGCTCCCTGCATTCCCCACCCCATCCTCAAAACAAAAACCGCATCCAATGCGGTATTGATCACAGCCCCTGTCACATTACATAACATGGACATACGCGGACTGCCATCCGCACGGATCAGATGGCAGCCGCCTGTTGTCAAAATTAAAAACGGGAATCCGATTGATGTAATCCTCACATAAGCGCCGGCATAAGGAAGAACATCCGCCGGAGCACCAAAACCTTTCAACAGCGGAGTAAGAAAAATCTGTACAAAAAGGCACAGCAGCAGACCGGATGAAAACAACATAACTGCCGCATTGCCAATATAATAGACAGCTCTTTCCCAATCTCCATGCCCCATTGCCAGATTAAAACAGGAAGCCCCGCCGGTGCCAAACAGCAAAGCCAGAGCCACGCAAGACGTTGTCAGCGGAAACGCAATGTTGGTCGCCGCATTACCCATCATTCCCACAGCCTGTCCGATAAACAGCTGATCTACAATATTATAGAGTGCGCTGACCACCATTGCAACTATGCTGGGTATGGCAAACTTTCTCATCAGCACCCCCACCGGCTCACTTCCAAGCGGATTTTGTTTTTTCAGCCCCTCCATTTTTTCTCCTTTGCAGAAATCAGGCATAACAGTAGCAGCAGCTATGCCTGCTTCTTCTGAATTTAAAGAGCATTCACACAAATCACACGCAGGCTTTCCAATACCCGGGTCGGAGCCGAAATCCGCTCCAATGCCCGATCCACAGTGTAGTCCTCAAACAATTCTTCTAATATGAATGTATGGTCTTTTATGCCCAGCACACCAAACTCAGTATAAATTCTGGAAACAACCTCCTTTGCCGTCAATGGGTAAGTATAACGTTCCACAAGCTTTGACGCTCCATCCTTTCTCCTGCTTTCCATAGCAAGAATGACCTGCCTGGCTCCGACAGCCAGATCCATGGCACCTCCGATTCCGCTTGCCGGCCGGCCTGAAAGCTTCCAATTCGCAAAACTCCCTCCGCAGTCAGCCTGATATGCTCCCATGATACTCTTGTCAAGATGACCGCCCCGTATCATCTGAAAGGAAAATACCGTATCAAAAAACGACCCTCCCACGTTATCCGTCACAAAACGGTTGGTTGAATCCCTGAGTTCATATTCACCGGGCGGTGCAGGCGTCCCCGGACCGAGACATATGATCCCGGATTCAATCTGTATGCAAATATGTTTGTCCGGTGTAAGATATTTTCCCACCTCATAAGGAATACCATGCCCAAAACTGACGAACTCCCCGTCCCGCAGGTCTTGTGCTATCTTCCGCGCAATCCTCTCCCTGTCGTCCGTCATGCTCTCTCCTCCTGTAATACGATCGCATCAATGAAAGGCTCCGGTATCGCCACTGCAGAAGCATCTATTGCACCGGCAGATACATATTCCTTCGTTTCCACCACAACATAATCGGCGGCGGTTGCCATGACCATATTAAAATTTCCGGATATGCCGCGCTCATATACATTTCCATAAGCATCCACTCTGCTCCCATAGATCAAAGCAACATCCGCACGAAGCGGAAGTTCCAGAAGATATTCCCTGCCGTTGATGATAAGAGTCTCCTTTCCTTCCGCGATCTCCGTACCGACGCCGACCGGCGTCAGCACGCCGCCGAGTCCGGCTCCTCCGGCCCGTATTTTTTCTGCAAAGGTACCCATAGGATATATCTCCAGCTCCAGCTTTCCTTCAGATGCAAGCTTCATGGCCGCATGATTATGACCCGGATAAGTACAGATCAGCTTCCGAAACATTCCCGTTTCGATCATGGCGTTGCCAATGGCGTCCGGGAAAACATATTCCGAACAAGCATCATTGGATATCAGGGTCAGATCCCTCAGTTCATTCTTTCTGGCTGTCAGCGCCCGAACCAGATCAAACGGAGCTCCGCTGTAAAAAAAACCGCCCAGCATAATCACAGACCCGGATTTCAGTACTGCAAGCGCTTCTTTTGCTGTCGTCAATTTGTTTCCTTTCATTCTCTGTCACTTTCTGCAGCCGCAATAGCCGCTCCTATGGCGCAGACATACTGCGCATCCGGAAGCGCCGGCATACGCATTCCGGAAATATTTTCCAGCTCAGATACAAACATCGGATTGCAGCTCAATCCGCCGCACAGAACAATCTGATCCGTATTCGGCAGCGTTATATCCTGAATAACTGAATTTGCCCTCACGGCGGCGGCATGAAGTACGCCGTTCATCACTGCTTCTTTTGCCGCGCCGCGGTTCAGCGCCTCGAGCACATCCATTCTGGCAAACACAGCGCATCCGTCACTGATTGTTTCCAGCGCTTTCAACTCCCCGGAACAACCGGGCCATGACATGGGTTCTGTCGGATTCCAGCCAAACTCATCTGCCAGATTTTCGATCAGCAGGCCGAGGCCCGCCGAACATTTCTGATTCTGTGCCATCTCCGCAATCCCTGCCGGTTCCGCATCATCCAATACCACAGCGAGTATTTCATCCGCCCCCAGGTTCACCGCCATCGTTGCATCCGGCGCCAGGGCGTGTGCTGCTTTCTGCAGACACACAACCTCAGTTTTATACAGATCCGCAAAGGATATATTATATTTCCCTTTTCCTGTTACGGCAACCGACTGAATCTCTGTTTCCTTAAGTCCCGCTTCGTTCAGGGCTTCCAGCCAGAGATTCTTCGCATTTTCTTCTCTTTTCGCCGCCCCGGCAATCCCGTGTTTTTTCACCAGAATCTCATGTTCCCTTCGTATTACAACCTTTGTACAGCGAATACCGACATCAATACCGCCTGTAATCATACGCAATCACTTCCCTTCCCGTCCTTTTCATCCCTGCTACTCCTCCAGCTTCTCCAGCCCCTGGCTCTCCATCCAGCTGTCAAGCTGCTCCAGGAAACGCTTTTCGTCCAGATCAGTCCGGTCTCCCGGCTGACTGCCCTCGTAAGTCATAACGGACAATCCTTTTTTTCGAAGCCGCATCGCCTGCTCTTTTCTCGTCATCGTGCACCCTACGCCGCTTCTCCAAAGTCCGAAAACAGCTCCGTCCGCCTGAAAGATTTTAGCAAACTCATAGATCGCCTCCGGGCGCATATATTCGTCCTGTTTAAAATGCTGCGGTGTCCGGGCGTCCGGGCCCATCATAAAGCGCACGGCGTCCTCTCTCGTCTGAATCGGGGTATCCGGATCATACTGCAGAATATCCCTGCGGTAAATGCTTCCGTCCGGTTTATATTCCAGACAGTTTCCGCCAATGGCATGCGTATACTGTGAACCGAGACACACGGCGCCGTATTTTTCCATATACCGGTAATATTTCAGATAGTGCCATGCCGGCGGATGAGCCTCGACCCAACGGAACCTCTCATTTCCTACTGCCGCAATCTGTTCATCCGCACGCCACGCGATTTCGTCCCTCAGCATCCGCCAGAATGCCACCGTCTCCTCCGGATCCACCTTTGTCAAACCGCCCAGCGTGTAAAACGAATACAGTTCTTTCACTGACAGAGGAGCCGGTTTATTTGTCATTAAAACAGATATCTCCGTAGCATAATCCTGAATCTGCTGATTAGCGTTCATTTCGGCAATCAGCTTCTCATCATCGAATTTCTGATCAAAAATACGTTCTATATCGTTTATCTGACGAAGCGTGCAGTAAGCGCGGTGCTCCAGCATGGCCTCTTCCCTGTTCTCATCCCTCGGTCCCAGATACATACACTGATCTGCCATCCACTGCGGCACCGGTTCAAAATCCCGTACCTGCACTCCCCTCTTTGCATGTGAATCACAGACACACGGAAAAGGCACGACCAGCTGACGGTACGGAAAAGGTTTCCCGTCAATATCATAGCCAAGGAACTGCCCGCCCCAGCAGTTATTATGATAACCGCAGATTTCGCGTCCCCATCCTCTCACCTCGCAGGCAAGTCTGCTTTTCCTGGCAAAAGCGGACGATCTGCTGCAGATCATCGCACCATCCGGATTATCCTCCACGATTGTCAGGTTGGGAAAGCAGTTTGACCAGTCTCCAAAAAATCCGCAGTTACCCTGCCCGACAACATTATCCTTACTGCTGATGGATTTCTGCCATTTTGCCCGCAATTCCTTGGCCTTTGCCCAGGAATCCAGCGGTCTTGTTTTCCATATCTGTCCCTTTTGGCTCATCTCTTTACCTCCTGTCCGCCAAACACCCGGTTCCATCCGGCCAGATGCGTAACACCGGGACGCAGCATATTTATAAACGCTTCTATCCTCATGGATGTATCTTCCTCCTGCAGTTTCATGTCCCGTTCAAAATACAAAAAAGGAATATTTCTCTCCCTGAGCATCTTCCACACAGCATAATTATCCGATCCGTGAAGATGGCAGTAAATCTGCTTTTCTATGATAACTCCATCCACATTATAATCCTCTGTGAGTTCAAAAATATGCTGGATGCGCCTGCGCCAGTTGTTGTCCTTGATCGGATTGTGCGGACGTCCCAGATAGCGGAGCGACAATGCCATCAGCCGATCCTTCTGCTCAATGGTTTCATTCCAGAAATAAGAACTGCCCGTATCCAGTTCATCAATGACAACATTTGCACCCAGACGCTCCACGAGTTCCTCCAGATCCGTATTGAATGTCTCACTTCCGACAAGCATTAAACGTATGCGGTCTTCGTACGGCTCTCTGTCTTCTATTTCGTCCAGATACCGCTCCAATATCTCATTTGCTTCCGCTTTATCCATCACCTGGCAGGCAAGTACGATCTGCATTGCCTCCGACCCCAGGATAACGCTGTTATTTTTTCTGCGCAGTTCATACATCCTTCGCAGCAGCCGTCGATTTTTATTATAGACGGCAATGGCGGAATCCAGAGCTTCCACGGTAATATTCTGCCCCGTCCATTCTTCCATTTTCTGTTTAAACACATGCATCTCCGACCGCGCCACATCCTTCGAGGTAGGTGCGTCCGTATAATCAGGCATGAAAAAATAGTGGTAAAACAGCTCCGGTCTGTTATTCATAATCACTTCAAAGCCATGAAACATCCACTGACAGCCCTCAACATTAACCAGACCGTCCAGATAATCATATCTTCCTTTTAAAACCTGATTTACCATATCACGAACCGGGTAACAGGAGCCGTATATCCATTTATCCGAAATATCATCATCTTCATGTTCCGCCAGAATCCGGACCGGCAGTATCCCTGCCGCATATGCAATCTCTTCCGGCATATACGGTTCAAAATATCCCAGCACTTTACCGCCGGTTTTTTCTTTCCATTTCTTTGCATACACATGACGCGCAGCAATCATTTCTTTAAAATCAATCATATCCGTTCCTCCGCTCATTTTCATTCCTGCGCGAAAAGTGCGGCGCCGAGAGCGCCGGCCAGCATCGAGTCATACCTGCCGGCTAAAGCCTGTATGCCAAGCTCCCGTTCCAGGCGCTTTGTAATACCGATATTTTTTGCCATACCTCCGGTAAAGCCCAGTTCCGGATATACCGCCGGTTCCCCGGTTTTAAGCGGCTGAAGACGCCCTGCCGTGCCCAGCACGCGCCACGCAACCGCAAACATATGTGCCGCGCACATCTCATTTTCTGAGACAGGCGCTTCCTTAAATCCCGGATGCAGAAGTCCCATCGTCTCCGTCTGTGCAAACGACCAACATGTAGTGCTGACAGGTTCGGGTTCCTGCCCGACATCCAGCGACTTCGCTCCGATATCACGAATATCAATCTCTGCCAGGTCACACAGTTCCTCAATGTTATGCCCCATACCGGTCGCGCATTTATCATTTACCATAAAATCTCTGACGCGGTCCCATTTATGGAGCCGGATCGCCTTGACCGTCTGGCCTCCCAGGTCTATCACCGTTGTAACGGACGGACCGAACAGATAACGGGCTCCTTTCGCGTGACAATGAATCTCATCTACGTACCGGTCCGCCTTCACATTCCGATGTCCGAAACCTGTAGACACCGTTTTCTGAATCTGGTCGCTGCGTAGCGCCAGACCGTCAAGTGCCTCGTCAAGCGCACGGCCTGCCGCATTCTGAAAATCCATCCCTGTTCGAACAATGGAATAACCCAGGATCTGATCCCCGCACAGGACAACCGCTTCGGTACTGACCGTGCCGACATCAATTCCCGCCGTAATCTTTTTCCCTGCACTGATATCCACCTCCGGATATATCTTTTGTGATTCTGCCCATTTTCCATATTGTGCCATACACACATACTCCCTTCACTTACATACCCTCAGGATTTTATTTAATTTACTCACCAAATGCGTCAGGAGTATCAAAACACCCCATTCTTCCCACTTTAAATATCCTTGAATCCATCCGTTTCAAGTCAGGGCTGATCAAAGGTTTAAATTCCATCTGTCCCAGGATATCCCTCTCCAGATCAATTCCCGGAGCCAGTTCCGTCAACATCATACCTTTATCTCCCAGCTGAAATACGCAGTGCTCCGTCACGATAATCACTTCCTGCTTTCTCCGGCGCGCAAAGTCACCGTTGAAAGTTATCTGCTCCACCCCGGATACAAATTTGGGAATCGTTCCCTCCTTCGTGATATGAATTCCTTTCGCATCTACCACAGCCCGAAATCCCTTTGTTTTGAAATAAGTGCAGAAAACAATCTTTTTACTGCTCTGGCTGATATCGATAAATCCGCCCTGCCCCGCCGGTCTTCCTCCGAACCGGCTCACATTTACATTTCCCTCTGCGTCAATCTGTGCCGCCCCCAGAAAAGTGATATCCAGATTCCCGCCATGATAAAAATCAAACATGGACGGATGTGCCAGAAAAGAATCCGGATTTACGGAAGAACCAAAATCCGATCCCTGCTGAGGCGTACCGCCAATGGCTCCCAATTCCAGAGTAAATGTCATCTGATCCGCCATATTTTCCACAGCTGCAGCCCGGCCTACGCCGGCTCCCACACCGACTCCCACGTTTACGATCGCGCCTTTCTGTAATTCAAAAACCGCTCTGCGGCAGATAATATCTGCCGGGGTCAGCTCAACCGCAGATTCCGCGGCGACGCCGAAGGGAGCCCGGAGTTCTCCGCTTTTATAGGGGCTGTACAGAGTTCCGTCTGTCTGACGGTGATCCTTTGCCACATCGTCCGCAACGACCACGGCATCAACGATTTCACCCGGAATTACCACCTGCTTTGCAGGAATGGAATGAGCTGCCGCAAGGCGCTCTACCTGTACGATCACGATTCCGCCCGAAGCCTTTGCCGCAAGAGCCGCTTCCAGAATTTCCAGCCGGAGAGCCTCTTTTTCAATACTGATATTTCCGTTTTCATCCGCCGTGGTACCGCGCACAATGGCAACTGTCACCGGCTGGCTTTCATAAAACAGCCATTCTTCTCCATCCAGTTCCATCACACGGACGATATCTCTGGTCGTGACCCGGTTCATTTTCCCACCGTCCTGACGGGGGTCTATGTAAGTACCCATGCCGATTTTAGACAGGATCCCGGGTTGTCTCGCCGCAGAACTCCGATAGAGCTGATTTAAAATTCCCTGCGGAAGAACATAGGCTTCTATCTCATTTCGCTCAATCATATCCCTCACAGAAGGAACCACATCCGGATGAGAACATACCACCTTTTTCAGAAATCCGCTGTGAGCGAAATGTCCGTCCCCCAGATTTTTCATCGGAACTCCGTGACCGCATCCTGAATATAGCGTCAGTCGATTTGGATGTCCCTCAGACAAAAACTTCTCCTCCAGCATCCGTACAATATATTCCGGATATCCGATGAGTCCAGCCGCAGTAACCGCGATACAGTCACCGTCCTTTATCAGACGAATTGCTTCTTTTACTGTTTTAACTTTATTCTTCACACTGCTTCCTCCATCGCTGTTCTTTCATTATTTATTATAAATTTCATCTGACAAACATCCATTCATTCCGCTTCTGTGTATTCCAATTTGGAATCAATGAATGTATTTTTTATCACAACGTACTTATTTCCGGCTTTAACCGCAGTTCTTATTCCAATTCAAAAACAGATAATGTGGACTTTCACCACAGAACACGTGCATGCCCGTCATACTAAAAAAGACAGATTCATTTCTGAATCTGTCTTTCTGCCTTCTGCCGCTATCCGTTATTTTTCATATCAATCTGTCCGTTTTCATCCCGGTCAGGAATGAGCCACTCCTGTGGCAGCGTCTTCCCGTGCAGCAACAGGGATTATGCTCCACACAGGAAGGCATCTGCTATCCCATCTCGCCCGCTGTCACATGCGATCCGGCGCTGAGAATCCCAGCACACTGATCCCTGCTTCCAGCACGCGTTTCGTCAGCTCCAGCAGCCGGATATATCCCGCCTGCACGGTTTCATCCTCCTCTGCGAGAATCTTCGTGGCATGATAAAAACGGTTGAACGCATTTGCCAGGTCATAAATGTAAGCACAGATCTTATGAGGCGCCGTCTCCTCAAACGCGTTCTCTATCACGCTGTTCCATTTGGCAAGTTCGAGCATCAGGTCCTTTTCTTCCGCTGCGCCGGCGGGCAGAATCTGCTTTCCGTCCGCACTGCGGCCGGCCGCCTGATATTTTTTCAGGATCGACTTGATACGGACGATCGTATATAAAATATAGGGTCCGGTATTTCCCTCGAAGGAAGTGAAACGGTCGATATCAAAAACATAATCCTTGGAGGCCTGATTGGAAAGATCGCCGTACTTTATCGCAGCCAGACCGACAATCTTTGCCGTCTCCTTTGCCTCTGTCTCAGAGATGGAACGATTCTCCATGATACGGGCATAGACAGCTTCGTTGACATCCGCGATCAGATGCTCCAGGCGCATCACGCCGCCGTCTCTGGTCTTATATGGTTTGCCGTTTTTTCCGTTCATAGTGCCGAAACCGATATGTATCATCCGGGTCTCCGGTCTGACAAAACCAGCTTTCTTTGCCACACGAAATACCTGTGTAAAATGAAGCTGCTGGCGCTTGTCTGCCAGGTAAATGTACTCCACCGGAGAGAAGTCCCGTTCCCGCTCAATGATCGTACCGAGATCGGAGGTGGCGTACAGGGCAGCCCCGTCCGATTTGCGGATGATACAGGGAGGCAGTTCTTTGGAGTCCGTATCCTCAGCGATATCCACAACCAGCGCCCCCTGGCTCTCATAGGCGAGTCCCTGGTCCAGCAGGGACTGAATCAGACCCGGAATATAAGGATCCGCGTCGCTCTCCCCTTTCCACAGATCGAAATGGACATCCAGGTTTGCATAATTTTTCTTCAGATCCGTGACCGACACATGCATGATGTGGTTCCAGATCGCCCGGCAGGGCGCGTATCCGCTCTGCAGCTTCAGTGTCGCCTCGTGCGCCCGCTCTCTGAACGCCTCGTTCTCTTTTGACTTTTTGCTTGCAGCCGGATAGATCTCCTCCAGTTCACTGATGGTAAATGGCGCTTCCGACGGATATTCGCCGGTGTAGCTCTCATCGAAGTATACCAGATCCGGTCTGCGGTCGCGCAGTTCCTCAATGATCAGGCCCATCTGCAGTCCCCAGTCGCCGAGATGCACATCTCCGATCATATGGTATCCCATATACTGCCCCATACGTTTTATGCTCTCTCCGATGATGGCAGAACGCAGATGACCGACATGCAGAGGCTTTGCGACATTCGCTCCGCCATAGTCCACAATGATGTCCTGTCCCTGTCCGGTTTCCTCCAGACCGAGCTTTTCGTGTGTCTGCATTTCATTCAGATAATCCGCCAGGTATGCCTCCGATATTCTCAGATTTAAAAATCCCGGTTTGACAGATTCAACGGAAGCGAACATTTTATGATCCTGCAGTCTTTCCGATACAGCGTCTGCGATCATAAACGGCGCTTTTTTATATGCTTTGGCAGCAGCCATGGCTCCGTTGCACTGAAACTCACATAAATCCGGCCGGTTGGAAAGCGTCGCTCTGCCGTATTTTGCCTCATATCCGGCGGACAGAAATGCATTCGTCACCTCCGCCGTAATCAGATCAAGTATCTTTTTCATCATATATCTCCCTCGTATATAAATTTCCATGAGCTGCTAACGCAGCACATCAGCGTCCCGTTACTTTCTTTGTGCCGGACGCGAATTATTTCTGTCGTTCACTGTAAATCCGCCTGATCAATGCAGACCGCGTGAACTACAAAGCGCTCACTGTCATTGACCGACGTACAGGTGGAGAGTGTAACGATCCGGTCGGTGACCTCCGGCACAATCCCGGTATCCCGCATGGACTGGGAACAAATGAGGTCGATCAGATCCTGATAGGCCTCATCTGGCTCATATCCCACCGTATAGATCTCACTGCCGTCCGTTACTACCTCATAGGCAAAGATCTGATAACGGTACGCTGTCTCCTCTGTATAAATGGTAAAGTAAGGATTGGAATCGTAAAAGCTTTCATCCCTGCGATACTGCTTCAGCGTGCCGAACATCGATCCGTTTCGCATATTATGACCGTAAATGATGTTGTAGTAATCTGAGAAATCCGGTGTGTTGGCCGCCTCCAGGAAAATGCTGCCCGCCGTGTGAGCGGATCCGTACAGATCGGTTCTCAGATAAGTCTCATTATCCGCAGCATACAGAATCGGATAATCCACCGCTACTGCCGCGGTGTCATCGAATCGGATCCATCCGACCACATCCGGATTGATCTGTTTCAGGGCTTCAAAATCAATGGAAACAGCGGTCCAGTCAAAACACTGCACGGCCGCGTCATCCGAAATCGAATCCTCATCCTCGTCCGCATCTGCAGCCGCATCCCCGTCCGCGGCATCGTTCACATATTGATCAGTCAGTTCCTGATATGTCTGGCCGGACTGCCGGTAATCCAGCAGTATGGGAAGCAGGCGGGAAAGTGAAAAAAGAATGACAAGGACTGCCGCAATCAGAATGACCGCGGACAGGATGTTTCCTCTCTTCTTTTTTCCCGCCCCGTTTTTCCGGGATGAATCTCTCTCTGACACTTCTGCCACCTTCCGTATTAATATACCACGACCGGATATCCGATCTGCACATTCTCGTATACAACCGCCATAGCTGCCAGCGGCGTATTGATACATCCGTGTGATCCGTTCGTCTTATAGATATCGCCGCCGAAGCTGCTGCGCCAGGTCGCGTCATGGATCCCGACATTCCCGTTAAAGGGGAGCCAGTAGCTCACCTCGGTATTGTAATCCTGTCCGGACAGCGTGTAATCCGTAATCCGCGCGTCTACGGCCCACACGCCGCCGGAGGGCGTATCATAGCCTCTGGAAGAATTGCCCGTCACGACCGGCGTGGACACCACGCACTCGCCGTCCTTATAAACCCACATCGTCTGCTCCGAGATGCTGATCTCCACGTAGCTGTCCCCGATGTCATTCGTATCCCGGCAGATACCGCTGTAGCGGTAAACCGGCTCCGTCGTCACAGACTCCCCCGCCTCGATCAGCTCCAGAAGCTCCGCAGTCGTCTCCGACTGATTGATACACCAGCCGTAATCACCGCCCTTCAGCGTAATCACGGAACCGCTGTGCGTGGTAAAGGTGCGGCTCAGGCCGAAGGTGTCCGTCTCATACGCCATCTCATAGACGTAATCCGCGACGGCATCCTCATCCAGTTCCCAGGTATAGTCATCCCCGAAGATGATCCACTCCTCGATCACGGAACCGTCCACGACCATCGTGCGGTCGCTGAAATCATATGTAATCTCCACGCTGATCAGTCGGTTGACCTGTTCGCATTCGGCCTGCAGCTGCTCATTATCCTGATAAATCTCCGGCTCCGTATAGCAGGACTGTTCCTCCAGAGAAACCTCATCAGCTCCCTCGCAGACGGAATCCCGGATAACCGGATACACTGCCTCGTATGTGAGCTGATTCCCGTAAGTCTCCGCACAGATCACAAAGGAACCGTCCTCATAATCCAGATATGCATCCGTGGGCGGGGTCATATGCTCCGCCTGCATGCAGGAAAGCGAACGCACGACGTCGTCCAGCCTGTCCTCGTCCAGCTCCACGTCCACATCATAATCCTCTTCAACCGTCGCAGACATCAGAAACCACAAAACAGCGGACTGCTCCTCAAGCAGCGCGTCAATCTCCCCCTGATCGCTGTACAACAGGGAAAGCTGATCCGCCGTGATGGTCTCCTCACCGTCCCTCGTCACGACCGTGAGCTGATAACCGTCGATCTTCTCCTGAATCTGAGCCTTCATCTCCTCCACAGTCTGATTCTGCATCTCTATGCCGAAGATGGTCCCATTTCCGTAAAAATGTCTGCTGTAATAAAAGCATCCCACCACATAGACCGCCGCAACCGCCAGAATGATGATCAAAATCACCTTTCGGATCCGGGCGTCGATCTTCTTCTGTTTGTCTAATTCCTGTCTCAATCTGATCTTTTGTTCCAAAGTCAATTCCTCGAACTGTATATTCACTGATAACCGGCATGCCGGCAGGGAACGATTTACATTATAGCTTTTTTTTTCCAATCATCAACCTTTCTCACAGATTTTTAACAAAAATGTAAAGACTTCGGACACAGATTCACACAGACAGATCCATCTTCTATTCGTATTTTACAATTTCTTTTTTGAGTCGTTTCAGAATCTTTTTTTCCAGCCTGGATATGTAGGACTGGGATATTCCCATGAGTTCCGCTACCTCCTTCTGCGTATATTCCTTTCCGTTCACTGTCGCGACACCGTATCTGAGCTCAATGATCTTGCGCTCTCTCGGAGAAAGCTTTGCGACCGCGCGCTTTAACAGCTTTTTTTCCACCTCCATCTCCATGTCTTTATAGATCACGTCCTCCTCCGTGCCCAGGATATCGGAGAGCAGGAGCTCATTTCCGTCCCAGTCTACGTTTAACGGCTCATCGAAGGAGACCTCCAGCTTCATCTTGCTCGTTCTTCTCAGATACATCAGAATTTCATTCTCGATGCAGCTGGAGGCATAGGTCGCCAGCTTGATTTTCTTTGTGGGATTATAGGTATTGATCGCCTTGATCAGCCCGATCGTTCCGATGGAGATCAGATCCTCCACTCCGATCCCCGTATTATCAAATTTTTTCGCTATGTATACCACCAGCCTGAGATTATGCTCGATCAGCATCGCGCGTGCGGCCGCGCCATCCTCAGAACCCAGCAGAGAAATACAGCTGCTCTCCTCCTCGGTTTTCAGCGGAGGCGGCAGCACCTCCGCTCCTCCGATATAATGTATCTCATTTGATCTCAGAAACAGCAGATTTTTTATCGTCGGCATCAGCTTCATCTGGAATCTCTCCGGAATCGAAATTTTCAGGTACATACGCAGTTTTCATCTCCTTCTTATGATTTGGCAGCAACAGCTCAATGAGAGGATCATTCATGATGAACCACAACGTTTCCGGCCTGACCCTGCAGGAAACATGCGCGGTCAGGGAGCGACATACAACAGCCATTCTGTCCTGAATAGTTACCAAAAATCACAGAAACGCTCCGTTCAGCAGCATCTGCACATCGGGCGTCTGCATGAGGCGTCCGTCCTGCAGACCGATCTGCGGCGCCTGAATGACCTTCACTCCGCCCCTCAAATAGACATCCATTTTATCAAAAGGAACCACCTCCATCCATGCTTTCGTGTCACTCACCGTGCGGCAGGGAATTTTTTCCGCCGGAGGAAGCTGCCGCACCCAGGGTTCCGGCAGAGCGGTACGGTCGACAATGCTGACCGGATGTCTGCTTTTCGGGTGCTGCAGCAGATTTCCACTGTCACAGTAGGCATTCAGAGATATCCGCTGTCCGCGAAACCATAAGTCCACAACACACAGACGGCTGAACACCCGCTGCCGAATCTGCCACAGTGTAAAAAGCAGTGCCGTCAGAATCCCCTCAGACAGAATCATTCCCGTCCCGCCCGATCCAAACTGTATATGCAGGCTTTGCTGAACCCCTCCCGCCAGAAAAAGCAGTACATATACCGCTGCCAGAAGACGAATACACGCCCTCGCCCCTTTCGGCTCAAAAGCCAGAACAGTCGTCGCAGGATGCAGGACAAGATATACCAGGAAAACATACAGCAGCCGGGATGGCAGGCAGACGAGCAGTATCATATTCACTGCGACTTCCGCCGCGGATGCCAGGAAAATCCGAGCGGACGAAACTCTCTGATTGCAGCTGACCGCCGCCAGCAGAAGGGCGGAGGAATCCATCAGAAAATTTACCAGAAAATATACGTCCGGATACCATTCGTATTTCATATCTGACCTCCCACCTGCCCGGTACGGTACGACAGTCTTTTTCCAGTACATCGGGTCACACTGTTTGGGAATGCCGGTTCCCGATAAAACAGTATAAAGAAACCCCCGCGATTTTTTTGTCAAAATCACAGGGGTAGTTTTTCGTTTACCGGGAAACTGTCGGACAATAACAGTTCCTTATCTGCGTGTCGTCTTTAAAAAGTCCGGAATCTTGATGTCCTTCTGCTGAACCGTGGGTGTCGGATTCACCGGCTTCTGAATCGAAGAGGCACCCTGCGGGGACTGCGAAGCTCCCGTCGTCCGCGAGATGTTCATCGAGGGTGTGCCGCTGAATCTGGATCCCATGCCGGGCATGATATTCGGAGACTGCGAAGGCTCCTCCAGACCTGTCGCGATGACAGTAATCGTCGCCGCATCCGGAACCGACTCATCAAACTTCGCTCCGAAGATGATATTCGCCTCATCTCCCGCCAGATCCTGTACATAGCTGGCTGCATCATTCGCATCCATCAACGAGATATCTCCGGAGATATTGATGATCACATGGGAAGCTCCCGTGATCGTGGTCTCAAGAAGCGGACTGGATACTGCCATCTTCACCGCCTCGATCGCCTTCTCATCACCGACAGCCGAACCGATGCCGATATGAGCCATGCCCTTATCCTTCATCACCGTCTGCACATCCGCAAAATCCAGATTGATCAGAGCCGGGAGGTTGATCAGATCAGTGATACCCTGTACGGCCTGCTGCAGCACTTCATCCGCTTTCTTCAGGGCGTCCGGCATCGTCGTCCGCCGATCCACGATCTCCAGCAGCTTGTCATTCGGAATCACGATCAGCGTGTCCACACTCTCCTTCAGATGCTCTATACCTGCAATGGCATTCGTCATGCGCTTTTTCGCCTCAAACTTAAACGGCTTTGTCACAACGCCGACGGTGAGAATGCCCATATCCTTTGCGATCTTAGCCACCACCGGAGCTCCGCCCGTACCGGTGCCGCCGCCCATGCCGCAGGTGACAAAAACCATGTCCGCTCCTTCAAGCACTTTCGCAAGCTCCTCCGAACTCTCCTGTGCTGCCTTCTCTCCGATCTCAGGCTGTGCGCCCGCGCCAAGCCCCTTCGTCAGCTTCTCGCCGATCTGGATCTGGGTCGGCGCCTTGCAAAGCGTCAATGCCTGCTTATCTGTATTCACTCCGACAAACTCTACACCGCCGATATTCTCATCCACCATACGATTCACGGCGTTATTGCCCGCGCCACCGACGCCTACCACAATAATCCTGGCACTGGACTCAGCTCCAATAGACATAATCTCAACCACAACAGCTCCTCCTTGTATCTCAGACATTTTATATTTTAAATCCGACTCGTGTTCATATACTATAACTACTTAAT
>JAJQEU010000111.1 GCA_021201535.1 Clostridiales bacterium
ACATCAGGTTTCGGTAATCAGACTCACTCAGAAAAATCGGCTGTGAATAGTAACGCGAGGTTCAAGATAACCATCCGGTGTATAAGGCTTTAAATCTGTGAGTATGTGCCAGATAGCGGTCAGGAGCATACGGCAGATGGCGATGATGGCTTTCTTGTGGCCACGGCGTGCTTTAATTCGACGGTAGCGGTTTGTAATCTCCGGATGTTTGTTGGAACGTAATAAACCATTTGCAACTTGCACCAGTATGGGTTTAAAATAAGAACCGGCACGGGAAATCCGAGTTGATTTGATTTTCTTATTGCTCTGGTCATTACGTGGACAGCATCCGGCCCAGGATACGAGGTGTTTCGCTGTGGGGAAGACAGACATATCCCCACCGATCTCTGAGAGGACCTGTATAGCCGTCATTGGGTTGTTGTCAAACCCAGGAACGGTACGTATCAGATCAAGCGCTGCGGAGTACTTTTCAGAGAGACGAAGGATTTCCTGTTCCACTGTTTCTATGTGCTTTTCCAGTTCGTCGATGTGGTCAAGGCATTGACGAAGTTTTACAGCCTGTTCAGGCGAGATAGCACCATCTACAGCGGCCTGGATCTCTTCAATCGGAGTTTTGCAGCGCTTGTCAACAAAAGGTGTGACGTCAAAAATTTCCCCAGGATGAGCGAGCATATGTTCCGTAATGGAGCGGGAGGATTTCCCGAATACATCGCTGAATACGTCATCAAGTTTGAGATTTGATACGGTAAGACAGTTTTGGGCACGGTTTTTCTCTCCGGTGATCATACAGGTGAGTTTAAACCGGTACCGTACCAGATCTCTCAACTGACGGATATCAGCTGGCGGGATAAAAGAGGGTTTGACCATACCGCACATATACAGGTCGCAGATCCATTTGGCGTCCTTGCGGTCGGTCTTATTGCCTTTCATGGGTTTTGTGTACTTGGGATGAGAAAGGGTAACCCAGATGTTATTTTTCTCAAGGACATTAAAGACAGGGATCCAGTACTTGCCAGTAGATTCCATGCAGACATCTGTGCAGTTGTATTTAGCAAGCCAGTCACACAGCTCCTGCAACCCCTTAGTGAAGGAGGAAAAGCGAGCCTGCTTATACTCTGTACGGTCATTAGAATCGGTAATACCGATACAAGCAAAGATCCATGTACTGTGGATATCAAGACCACAGCAGTTTTTCTTGATAATTTTGAACAATAAAAATACCTCCTGGAATTTATAGTCATAAGACTGACAGTGACTGGTCATCCGGCAAAATCGAGTCGACTTTGGAAGAGATAAGTTTACGGGCTACGGTATGCGCCATTCATTGATGCCTTAACGGATGACCGACGACATATAACTATGCGAGGTCGCCGCTATACGGCCCCGCCATTCACCTCCATGTGTTCTGTAGTGTGTCGGTCTTATGCGAAAATAATATCAGAAAAAACAGGAATTTGAAAGCGAAAGAACGCTGTGGGTTTCATAACCCCATTGGTGTCTTTCGCAGAAAGGCGGACTATAACTATGGACTTACGATGGACAAAGTCGTGCAGAAGAGCGTTGATCATGAAGCTGACCGGAACCAGTATCATCCGGTCCGGGATTATCTGGACGGCCTTGTCTGGGACGGGCAGGAACGGATCCGGTATGTGCTGCACCATTTCCTGGGTGCCCCGGTGGATGACCTGACGTATGAGAGCATGAAGATGTTTTTGATGGGAGCCATCTCCCGAGTGTTCCATCCGGGCGTCAAATTCGAGTATATGCTCTGCCTGGTCGGCGGCCAGGGTGTGGGGAAGTCCACTTTTTTCCGGCTCCTCGCTGTCAATGATGACTGGTTCACGGATGACCTGCGGCGGCTGGATGATGAGAACGTCTACCGGCGGATGCGGAGGCATTGGATCATCGAACTTTCGGAGATGGTCGCCACGGCACGGTCCAAAAGCATGCTGCGTGGCGGGAGCATACAAGGCTGGTGCGGGGAAATTCGGTCCGCGTGTATGAAGGGATGGAATTCAGGCGCAGGGGATAGATAATATCCTTTATAGAAAAAAGGTCTTTGCATTTTAAGAAAAAAGAGTGTAAGAATGACAGGAATCTGTTATAATGGCTTATGAAAACAGATCCCAGAGAGGAGATGAGCAGATATGGAGCAAATGAGAAGTGATCAGTTAAAAAATATGCTGCAGGAACTTTCTGAGCTTCTCAGACAGGCTTACGGCGATAAGCTGAGAGCGGTTATCCTGTATGGTTCCGTAGCCAGAGGAACTCAGACGGAAGGGTCGGATATTGATATTATGGTTCTTGTAGACGGCGACGATGCTGTATTGCGCAGTTTTTGGGATAAGCTTTCCGATGTTTCAACAGAAATGGCATTGAAGTATCTGGAGGTGTTTTCGATCATTGACGTTAGCTATCAGGAGTACAATGACTGGAAGAACGTATCGCCGTTTTACAGAAATGTATCAGAGGAAGGGGTTGTTCTGTATGCCGCTTGATATTGCGACACTGTCCCGGTATCGTATGGAACGAGCGAAAGAGGACTTGACAGCTGCAATCAGCAATTATGAAGAAGGACTCTTCAAGGCATCGATCAATCGGTCTTACTATGCTATTTTTCACTGTATTCGTGCGGTAAATATTACAAAAGGCTATGATTCGTCGAAGCATACCCGGGTAATAGGATATTTTAACTGATTCTTTGTTCATACCGGTGAGTTTGCGAGTGACACATATAAAATCATTGATTGTGCTTATCGAATCCGGGAAAGATGTGATTATCAGGATTTCTTTCTGGCGTCTAAGGAAGATGCGGAAAACCAGATCCGACAGGCAGAAGAGTTTATAAAAACTACAGAATCATATCTTGATGAGAAACTGGAAGAGGAATCATGAGTATTAATGTTAGAGATGATGCCGGAGGACTTAAAGGATATGGGTTATGGAATTTGCACAGAAGCTCTTTATCTCAAAAAAACAGAAAATCCATATATCCCGCTTTCAACGGAACAGGTTCTTTCAGATCTTGCAGAATCCCGCCAACAGGAGGCCATTGGAAGAAGCTTTGGATGAGTTAGAAAAGAGGTATGGATTTGCTTAAGGTAAGTATCTCAGATTATAAATAATGCTGTATCACAGACGTTGATTATGAGGGAAAGGTGTGAGACATTTAGTCTTGTGCCTTTCCCTTTTTGCGTCTGTGGTTTTGCGAAGCAGTACAGGTAAGGCAGATATGCCCGGCTTTTTCAGTAATATGGATGATTATATGGAGGATATATTATTATGAAGATAACGGAAGCGATTTACGATGGGAAACTCTTCCCGAAAGAACAGATTATGGCCGGCAATAAGGCTTACAGGGAGATGCTGGGAAAGCTGGATGAAATGATGGCGGAACTGCAATATGATCTGACCGGGGAGGAATTTTCTGCTGTTGAAAAAATCATAGAACAGATGATAGACATCAATGGGATGGAGACGGTTGAGACTTTCCGGTATGGTCTGGCTGCGGGCATGAAGCTGATGAGGGAAGTTTCGGATGTACCGGGTCTGGATGGCAATATCTGATTATTTGAATGGATGCCGGATGGCGTAGGATACGGGGCAGCAAATTCACTATGGTTTGCTGCTCTTTTCCTATCGGAGAAATAATGATAGCAGTGGAAACATGATTATTTTTTATGTCAGAGGGGAATTATACTGGCAAATGTCGGAAAATCGCGTTTAGCGTTATGGGGTGCTCCTCAGTTGTCGTGTTGCGTCTGCTCAGGACAGTCGGATTGGGTTGGGCGCCGGGCAGTATTGGGGTGAACAAAAATCACAACGATCAAAGAATTTGAAGGAGTTGACAGAATGAGGTCTCAAATTTGTTTTCTCATTTCTTTTTATCTTCTATTTCAGCCAGAATAAGATATAATACTCCAATAATCAAGCTGATTACACTCACAATCAATAAGACACTACCTTGATATTCGAGTCCTGCTGAAAATGATTGGTTGTCCCAAGATGCAAAATTTGACATAAAAACTGCAGCTGTAATATATCTGGCAGAAAAAAGAATGCTTGCTATTAAACAAAATATGGCACCTGTTCCTCTTTTATTCATGGCTCTTTGTCTCCTTTAAACGATGATTAGTCAGGCTTAAGTTCCTTGGTTAAACATATTTTAACACATACACATATCCGCTACCACTTAAGATTTTTTTAAGATGATAAATAATAGATTTGCTTATATAACCTTGATCTTGTGATTTGTGCTTACGTATACTGGGTTGAACAGATAATGACAGGATAAGAACAGCAGGTTCTTTCCTGTTGTTGCATCTGTGTCATAATCATAGGAAGGATGGTCTGTGATATTATATATACTATTATATCGCAAATTAAGTTGTTGATAGTTTGGTGCATAATGCTTTTCCGAGAGAGCATCCCAAAAAAGGAAGCGTAGTGGTGCTTTGTTGAGTATTTTTGAAATGTGCTCCGGTAAGTCAAACTATCAATTACTTAATATTCGCTGTACTAGATGACCTGATTCCACAGATCAAAAGTCTGTGGATATATGGATATGACATCTTGTTTTACAAGTGTTCATCAGTATGAAAAGCCTTGTTTTTCAACGTTTTTCGTTATCCCCGAATTGATGCAACTCTGCATAAATCAACCTGTTTCTGAGACAAATCGGTTCAGAAATCATCACATGAACCATATCATAGACCACCGCCCACGAAGCCAGTTTCAAATCATTCCATGCTACAATTTATCATTTTATATGAAACGTGCGATAAAGCCTAACTCTGCTGTCAACCAGCATATGTAAAATCCGAACCACATTCACAACATGATGCTCTTGGTCTACAGTATAGAATATCTTATATTCTTTATAATATGTCCTTCGTACTCCCAACTCTGCCAAAATCGGATCATCATCCAATTCATGCCCCGTTGGAAAATTCTGTAGCTTGTTTACCTGCTCACGAATACCCCTTACCGTGTTCTCAGCCGCTTGCGGATTCAAAAGTTCATATGCAATATAATCACCTGCATTTTCCAAATCCAGCTCTGCGGCTTCATTTATTTTAATTGTGTAAAGCTGCGTTTCTGTATTTATTCTCCAATCTATCGCAGACTTCATTAAAATCTTTCATCTTTCCCATGTGCACCTGCTCTAAACCCTCAAGAACCATCTCGCGAACCTCTAACTGCTGCTTTTCTAAAGATATTTTATATTCATCTCTTGCCGCTAATGCCATAATATCCCATCCTTTCCATACAGTACAAACGTTTCTAATCTGCTACATCTTTTTATTTTATAATATACTACTCCCATGTACAGCCTCTTACTGCTATCATGGTGTTTCTGTATGTTCCCGTATATGTACTATAACACACTCCCATTCAAAGCACCACTGTAAAAATTCAAGAAGCATCTCCAAAACCTTCCTCTCCTTCATCATTATTTCTGTCTTCATTGACTTTATCCGTAAGCGATGAATAATCTGGCGGTTTTACAGCTCCTGGGCTCCATGAGATAATCTCTATAACCAGAGAAGTATCTGCCTGGTTCTCAGGCATCTGCATTCAGGGCACCCGTTCATCGGAGATTTCATTAGCCCCTGCATACTTGCTCCATACATAGAACAGGAAGCTATCCTATCATAGATCGACAGGAAATTCCACAATAAAAATTATATTTTTACGGAGACCGTGGCTTTTGTAACCAGACTGAGTACATGATGGTAAGCTTGCGCTATCGGATATTTTATTAAGATTGACAATGAGGACAAGAGTGCTATATTTATTGATGTAAAAAATAAAATTACAACGACTGTGTTATAAGATTTTTTTGAAAACAAACCATGTAAAATTGAGGAGGCATCATGTTAAAGACGACAGAGCTGTATTATTTTAGTCCGACAGGAGGAACAAAGAAAGCGGGAACGATTTTCTGTGAGGGAATTGCAGAGCGGATGAGAGAAGTTAATTTGGCTGAAAGCAAAGGGGTAATGATTGTTCCGGCAAGCGATGTGGTTGTGATTGCAGCTCCGGTTTTCGGAGGAAGAATTCCCAGAGCTGTTACGGAATGGCTGCACAACATTGACGGGAACGGAAAGTCGGCCGTAACGCTGGCTGTTTATGGCAACCGGGCATATGAGGATGCTCTCTTAGAACTGAATCAGGTGATGTCCGGACAGGGATTCCGGGTGATCGCATCCGCGGCGCTGGTTGCACAGCATTCAATGGTGCCTGCAGTCGGGGCGGGGCGGCCGGATGACTGGGATCGGGAGGAAATTCTGGAGTTTTCCGGGAAAGTGTCAGAGAAAATCAGCAAAGGATTGACGACTGCGGCAGAAGTTCCGGGAAATGATCCATATAAAGAAGGGATGAATATGCCGGTGACGCCGATGACACTCTCCTCCTGCACAATATGTGGAAAATGTGAAACTGTTTGTCCGACGAACGCAATTAGCCGCGATGGAGAAAAGATAGTAACTGATGTGGAAAGATGTATTCTCTGCATGGCCTGTACCGCTGCCTGTCCGCAGCAGGCCCGCATTCTTCCTCCGCCATTACAGGAACAACTGGGGAAGATGATGGAGGCGCTTATAAGCGTGCGCGGAAAGAATGAGTTCTTTTTATAAATAATCATAACCGAAAACCTGGTTTTGATACTACCATGAAAAAAGAAGGGAAAGTCAGAATGATAAGAGACAAAATCGATGTACACGCGCACTATTTACCGTCTGCCTATAATTCCATGCTGGAACGGCGCGGGATGAAATTTCTGGATGGAGGTTTTCCAAAACCGGACTGGAATGTAGAGATACAGCTGGCATCCATGGAACAGCTTGGAACCGGTTATGGAAGAATTGAACCGGGCCGGGCTCTATTATGATCTGGGCGGTGTTGTCATGCCGAAGCAATTAGGCAATCTGCGGCAGATTGTGGCGGACAGCCATATCCGTATGGCAGTGACACACCGTTTACGCCGCTCCCGCTCTGTGTGACACTGGCGGAAGATATGGATCGTGGATTGGATGATGAGACGGCTGATCTGGTTTATCGGAAAAATCCGCTGTTATTATTTCCGGCAGAGTAGATTGTTTCTATGCACTTTTGACAAGGTAAAACAAGAAATGATATCTATGAGACGAATACCATCAGTACCGGAACGGACGGAGCAGATGATCTGAAAATGTTTTATTATCGCAGCCTGTTTGAGCGAAAACAGGAACGGGGATACCTATATGACCGCGCAGGATTGTTTTCCTGTGTACCTGGCAGTTCTCGAAGCGATGGTGTTCGCGGTGATACTGGCGATGTATGGGGATTGGGCTGATTCGGAGAATGACAGAAAAAATCCTGCGATTAAAAATGGAAAAAAGCACAAAAAATAACCGTAGTTTCTAATTTTTATAAATGATCCGCCGTATCTTTTTTCAACCGATCCGCAAACACAGGGATCAAGGGATTTGTGTTCGTTTTTTTCCAAACCAGTTCCAGATAAAGAGGTTCAATACCATCCAAATCTACGACGACAAGATCAGAGAACTGATCAATAGGAGCAAAACGGGAAAGCAAAGATATTCCTGCATCGGCATGAATCATCATCAGAATAGTTTCTACCTGATCGTATACCAGACAAGATTCCATTGTCAGTCCGTGTTTTTGAAACAATTTAACCGTATAAGAAAACGGAATTGCAGAATCTTTTTTTGACAGAAGTAAAAATGTATCATTCATGAAATCTGTCAGAGCCGCATGTTTTCGTTCGGCCATGGCATGCCTGGTTGAAACGATTATGGCCGGATAGTCCTTGTCCAGAATAAAATGTTCAAAGCCTGCATTTGTTTCATTGCCCATGCGCAAACGCAGCCCCACATCAATTTCTCCGGAATTTAAAGCCGGAATAATTCCATCCCAGTTATAGCGACGCAGGTTGACACTGAGATCAGGATACTCACGCAGAGAATCCTGTACAATGGCAGGAATATGATATGCCGGGCGAATACCCATAAATCCGATATTCAGCTTTCTTATTTTCTCTTCTGCCGCTGCGCGTACTTTTTGATATAACTGACTTTCCTGCGAAAAAAACATACGAATTTCACTATAAAGGACTTTGCCGGCTTCCGTCAAAATCAGATCTCTGTTGGTGCGGATAAACAGCGGCTGACGACTGTGCAGTGGCGGCGATCCGCATCAAAAAGGAAAAATAGGAAACGGTTTGTGCTTGCCTTTTTCCGTCTGCCTGTGTATCCTGTTATTGAAATGTCTGTTTCGCAGCCATTACCATATCAGGAAAGAAGGATGATACAATGAGAGAAGCCATCAATGTAAACAATGCACCTGCGGCGCTTGGTCCCTATGTTCACGCGGTAAAAGCAGGAGAACTGATTTTCCTTTCCGGGCAGCTTGGTTTGAATCCCGCGGACGGAAGCCTTCCGGAGAGCGTGGAGGATCAGACCAGACAGAGTATGGAAAATATCAAAACGGTGCTGGAGGGATGCGGGTCAGATCTGTCCCATGTGGTAAAGACGACGATTTTTCTGGCGGATCTGGCGGACTTCGGAAAAGTAAATGAGATTTATGGTTCCTATTTTGCGGATGCATATCCGGCCCGCTCCTGCGTGGAGGTGTCGGCTTTGCCGAAAGGCGGTCTGGTCGAGATTGAGGTTGTTGCGGCGGTCGGCTGAGAATGTCAAAATCATTCGTAACTGTTCAGTATCTTCACAGTTACAAGCATTCTTCGGTATATTTCAGCAGCTCAAACGAGAGGAGGAGCTTTAAACGCATTTCGGGGTCATCTAAATCCAGATGATAGCTTTCTTCCATCTGTTTGATATGATAAATAACATTGTTCCGATGCATGCCGAGTTTATTTGCGACTTCTGTTAATTTCCGGTCGCAGTTCAGATATTCATAGAGTATCTGCAGCTGCTGCCGGGATTTTTTTGATTTGTTTTCCAACATGGCGCGCACAGCGGGTTCACAGTAGGAAAACGCAAGATCGCCGGAGGTGTTCATCAGAAACAGATCCGAAAGCCAGTAATCCGCATAAAAGCAGTACATGGCATCCGTTTTCCCGTGTAAAAGACGGCAGACATTTTCCGCCTGAATCCAGGCATCGGCGAACTGTCCGATGGTGGTGAACGGTTTGCTGAAATACAGGGTCAGTTTCCGGTTCAGGAAATCCTTCAGAATCTGTCCGAACAGGCCGGAAAAATAGTCCTTATAGCTGACCTCCCGGAATTTCGGCAGGAGATACAGGATGACAATGTGATCCTTATAGGGGAAAATCCGGCAGTTGATCATGTTGTTGCGCAGTACCTGAATGAAATAATTTTCCGAGGGTTTCCGGGTGATATCGGAGTGAATCGTTATCACGACAAAGTTGCCCTCATAATCGAGATCGTTGTATGCGAGACGCTCCCGAATCTGCTCTTTGGGGGTTTTCGGGTTGTCCAGCAAATCCATGAGAAAATAATCTGTGACGGAGCGGTTGCGAAGAAAGTCTGTGTGCTGTTTTTCCAGCAGATTCTGTACGCTGTCACAGAAGATGCGGAACAGCTGCTCCGCATAACTGCGGGGACAATCCCCCGTGTCGAGCATCACACAGTAAACGGCCAGTTCGTTGCGGATGTTGATGGCGATGGCATAATCATCATGTTCCCGGAACTGGTCGACCATACCGGCGGCCATGCCGGTATTATCCATCTGTTCGAAAATATGTGTTTTGTCAAAATATTTGACAGCCTCCACATCCAGATAACCGTTGGCAATCGCCGCCTGAAAAATGTGGTCGTTCAGACTGCTCTGGTTTTGGGACCAGGCGAGCAGTTTCAATGCAGGGTCATAGATCAGGACGGGGAAAGTGATGATCTCCGCGGAGAGATCGATCAGTTCCTGAAAACCGGCATTGCGGAAAATGGCGAAATCCAGACTGCGTCCCCATTCGAGAAAGGTGTTGTAGCATTTCTGTAGTTGGTTGAAAGCATCGGCCAGTTCCAGATTGGTGTTGATCCGGAGAATGGAGGAAGTTCCTGATACAGCATCATTGTCCTGTTCGGAACTATCATTTGGTGCACCATCGCAGAAGCAGAGAATAGTTCCGTTTTGTGGACATTGTATATGGATCTCCTCCGGTTTCTCATCCGTGACATAGAGATATTCCGCTGACAGTTCTTTCGGATGGCGCGGCAGAAGCTGTATGCCGGAGATGACCTGATTGCCGGAGGCGTATGTCAATTCTGCATTTTGTGGTTGTTGCTGATGTTCCTGAAAAAACAGAGTCAGGATCATTTCTAATGTGATTTTCATGGCATGTTTCTTCCCTTTTCAATTCTATAAGGTGTCATTGGGGTTTTTATAATCGAGCAGGAGACGGTTTTTGCCTCTTACTCGCTGCGCGGGGTGCGAACAGCGTAGCTGTCATATTCCTTACGCACCCCTGTGCATCCAATATAACATACCCCCGGGAAAATACAATATTGTAATATCTTACAAAAACCCTGCAATCTAAAAATGCTTAAATTGGATAAAGCGGAAATGAAATTAGCACTTACCTCTGTTACAATTTGTCTGACACAAAAAAGTACGGCAAATGGTAAGGAGGTTTTTATGGAGAACGTACCGAAAAAACGGGTACCGGTTACGGAGGAGGAAAAGCAGAGAAGCTATTACAAATACTTCGAGCAGGATATGGCTCCGGTACCGCAGGAAAGCTATGCGGCAATTCTTGCCGGTCCGCTGACGCCGGACAAGGTGCTTCCGTTTCAGGAGAGGAACCGGTTATTTGAGCCGGGTTATTCAGAGGGGGAGATTGGCTGGGCAATCCTGCCGGACGGCACCGGTTACTTGGCAAATCTTACAAAAATGCCGGGTGTGACGGCGGAGATGCTGAACTGGTTTTTTGCTTGGCACGGGTTGGACAATCTGCGCTACAAGATCTGGAATCCGGAGGATCATTATGAGGCGGTGACGCAGAACCGTGTGCGGGCGCTTGATCCGGATCTGACATATTCCGAGAGGCTGTGGGATACGACGCATGAGATTCTGGAGGATACCGGTATGGGGCCGGACCGGATCGTGATCAACTTTAAATATCCGGGTGATCTGGGATTTAAGGCTGATCTCATCGGCACGGAAGCCTGTTCGACGATCATATGCGGCAAAGGATACGGGAAAGGACAGCCGCCGTTTGCCGTGCCGCCCACCTTTATGACGCATTTCGCCCGCGACATTGAGGGAGGCATTGAGCTTCGCTCCCGTTTCTGGATGGGCTGGACGTATGAGAAAGGTCAGGATGTGAAGGTGCTGCCCGACGGCATGCGCTATCCGGATATGGCGGCCATGTCTCTGGCGCTGCACTGCGCAAAGGAATATCATAATCTGGCGGCCATCCTGCCTCAGCTTTATGCGGAAGAAAAAGACAACTGGTTACAGGGGGTGACGAGATGATCTATACAAATCATAAGATAGAATTCGATGAGAGCAAATGTGTGGGATGTCAGATCTGCTACAAAGCCTGTTTTGTGGATGTCATCCGTTGGGATGCTGAGAAAAAACGCCCGATTTTCCAATATGTGGAGGACTGTGAGCATTGTAACTACTGTGAAGTGAAATGTGCGAAGGGCGCGATCAGGGTGATTCCGGATTATTCCAGCCAGAGCTTCCGGCAGACCTTTGATCGTTATGCGAAGAGAGGATGAAACGGTTCCCGGACAATTCTCTGATTACAGACTCGTATGTATGTGCTGAAACAGAATCGGGAAGGATCTGCAAAACAGGTGTAAGGGAAGAAAAATGGAGGATTATATGAATAAAATAGAAATAAAGCAGGAAAGGGCTTCCGCCGACATTCTGATCATCGGCGGCGGCATTGCCGGACTGACTGCGGCAATCACTGCGAAGGAAGAAAACTCGGATGTGGATGTGCTGATCGTGGAGAAGCAGACCTCCGGCTATTCCGGAAAAGCCAACAAGGGCGGCGGCGTACTCCAGTATTTTGATCTGGAGAAAACAACGCCGGAGATGTTTAACGAATATCACGCGAACTGTGTGGGCGGTTATCTGGCAAATCAGAACCTGTTGAAAAAGTATGTGGCGATGAACAATGAGCTTCTGGACAAGATGGAGTCCTGGGGCGTGAAGATTCCGAAAAAACGTATTCCGACCGGCCCCATGACTTACATGATTGGCGTGGATCTGGATCTGACACTTCAGATGAGAAAAACCGCTGCGAAGCTGAAAGTCCGCTTTATGGATAAGACCACGGTTTCGGATCTGCTGACCGCGGACGGGAAGATCGCCGGGGCGGTGGGCTACAGCATTATCGACGGAACCTTTTATGTATTTGAGGGTAAATCCGTGATTCTGTGCACCGGCAGCCAGAATTACCGTGTGGCTCCGATGTGGAGCAACGGCAGGGGCGACGGTATCGCGGCGGCATACCGTGCGGGCGCGCAGATGCGCAATCCGGAATTCGGCAATTTTGCACAGCTTTACCGTGTCAACAGCAACCGCGAGTGCGTGTTTGGTGAGAATGTGATGTATGACGCTTACGGCGAGAATATCACAAAGAACTTCCGGCGTTTCCCGGAAGCGGATATCAGCTCGAGCGCGGTGGCGGAGTGGTATAATCAGGTGTCGGCCGGAAGAGGACCGGTGTACCTGCATCCGATGGAGAGCGAGACGACGAAGAATGACACGATGATGTTCTATATCTGGGATCGCCCTTATGGCCTGCCGTTCTGGAAGATTGATTTTGAGAAAGGCGCGACCGTGGACGGCGCGGAGGATGAGAATAAGTGGGAGGTCATTCCCGGATTTGTAGGTGAGCAGTCTCCGGTAAAGGTGGATGAAGAGATGGAGACGACGATTGCCGGTATGTTTGCGGCAGGCGATGTCTGCTATGACGGTTCCTGCGCACCGGGCGCGGTTCCGGCGCCTCCCGGAAGAAACAGGGGATCCGGCATCCTGAACGCGGTGTTTGCCGGCGTGATCAGCGGACAATCCGCTGTAAAATATGCCGCGGCGAACGAACAGCAGCCGATTGATGGGATGAAGACGGATGAATTGAAAGAAGCCGCTTATGCACCGTTGTTCCGCGAGGATGGTGTGACGGCGAAGGAAGTCATTGATAAGGTTCAGGATCTGGTCTGCCCGATGGAGAATTCCGTGTATATGAGCCAGCACCGTCTGGATGTCTGCCTGCGGAAGCTGGAGAAGATCAAACCGATGGTGGATCAGTTGAAGGCAGAAGATTTTCACGGACTTCTCTCCTGTCACGAGGCGGAGGCGATGGTACTTTCCGCGGAGATGCAGTTTAGGGGAGCGTCCATGCGCAAGGAATCCAGAGGCTGGTTTTTGAGAGAAGATTATCCGCAGATGGATAATGAAAACTGGCTGAAGTGGATCGTCTGCGAGAATGATAACGGCGAAATGAAATTCTCCACAGAGGATGTGCCGATCGGAGAATATCAGGTACAGCCGCCGAGGGTTTATTAATTATAAAGGAGGGACATATGAACAGAGTATGTGAAATTTTAGGAATCGAAAAACCGGTCATTCAGGGACCGATGGCATGGATTTCCACGGCGCCGCTGGTATCCGCCGTATCCAACGCGGGCGGTCTGGGCGTGCTGGGCGTCGGCTTCGCGCCGGAACCGTTCATCCGTGAACAGATCGAGGCGACGCGCTCCATGACGGATAAACCGTTCGGCATGAATGTGATCATGCTGCCGGAGAATCTGGAGCATGTGACAAAGATTGTTGTGGACATGAAACCGCCGGTGATGTATGCGGATACGATTGCAGGACTGGATCCGGCTCTGTGCAAAAAATATTTTGACATCTGGCATGAAGCGGGCTGCAAGATCGTGGTGAAAGCATCCTTCATTGCAGACGCGAAAATCGCCGCAGAGGCTGGCTGCGATGTGATGATTGTAAAAGGCTGGGAAGGCGGCGGCCATGTGACCTTCGAGGCGACGACGGTGCTGGTGCCGCAGGCGGTTGATCTGCTGGATATTCCGGTCGTGGCCAGCGGCGGTCTGGCGGACGGCAGAGGTTTCGCGGCGGCGATTGCCATGGGCGCGGAAGGCTTTGAGATGGGAACCGCGTTTATGGCGGCGAGCGAAAATGTGGTGCATCCGAATGTGAAGAAGGCGGTGATCGAGGCGGGCGATATGTCCACCGTGATCACAGGTTATTGCACGGATGAACCCTGCCGTCAGATCAAAAACAAGCTGGCGGACGAGATGATTGCCATCGAGGATAACAACACGAAGGAAAAGGCGGCAGAACTGCTTCGCCCGGTAGCGGAGAGCTCGTTAAAGAAAGCGATGATGGAAGGCGATATGGTCGGAGGAGCCGTGATGGCGGGCCAGATCACCGCACTGGTGAATGAGGAAAGACCGGCGCTGCAGATTATCGACGATGCGATTGCGGGCGCGAAGGAAATTCTGGCGCATGTGAATGAGTTTCAGTTTTAAATAGACAGCAGATTTCCGTCTATTATCCTTATACTCAGAGAAACAGGCTTCGATATCGGTAAAATATCGAAGCCTGTTGTTATTTGATTGCCAGAATATCTTTCAGGGATACCAGAATGACATGACCGTCAGAAGCGGCCTCTTTTTCAACTGGCTGTGTAAAACCGGATTTCGAGAACAGTACAAACCAGGTGTTCTGCCGGTTCCTGTTGACCAGATCTGCCCGATAGCGCAGCTTTGTCAATATGGGTATATCTAACGGCTGCTGATTCCATTTGCATTCGCAGAACAGATAGTCAGAGCCGTCTCCGGCGACAAGATCAATTTCTTCCTGTGTATGATGTTCGGGATCGTTTCCCCACCAGGTTCCGATTTCCGTGAAAAGGAGAGGAAGACAGCCAAGCGTATTTTTTCGGAGCAGGTATTCTTTACAGATCTGTTCAAACACAAGTCCCATGTAATGATTTAAATCCGGTGCAATCTTTTTCTCCCAGACAATTTTTCTGGCTCCTGTTTCTAACAGAGTTTTATTTCCGGCCACATATCGATACCAGAAGCGAAACATAAAGTCAGAAATCCGGTATACAGTTTTTCTGGAGGCGGATTTCATGCCAAACGGAGTACGTTTCTCCAGAATGCCTAGTTCCTGAAGCGTCAGCATATATTTAATGCATTTTGCTGAGCTTTCTCCGGTTTTTGTCGCAATTTCATTTGCTTTGGATGCACCGCCGGCAATGGCTTCAATGATGGCGTTGTATATCCCGGGTTCCTTTACCTCCTGCCGAAGCAGCAGTAATGGTTCTTCGTAGAGATATCCGGTCGGACTTAAAAACAGATTCTGTATATTTTCCTGCATGGTATAGTTGTGATCTACTTGCTGCAGGTAGAGCGCAATACCGCCGCAGGCTCCGTAAAGAATGAGTTTTTCCTCGTCTGAAAAACCGTTTAAAAACTGTATACTGGTATGATAATCAAAGGATTTCATATGCAGCTGTGCGGTTCTTCTTCCGTAAAGGGGACTTTTGGACGAAAGAACCTGATCTTCCATGAAGCCGACATAACTTCCACATAATACGAGAAACAGTTTCCCGTTTTGCAGTGTGTGATCAATCAGATGCTGCAGGATGGAAAGCAGGGCGGGATTCATGGCTGCCAGATAGGGAAATTCATCAAACACCAGCACAAGAGGCATCTCTGTCTGGCGCCGGTGAATATAGAGCAGAGCGTTTTCCCATGAAGTAAAAGGCTCCAGTGTGTTTTCCTGGTAGTGTTGAAAAATAAGCTCTGAAAATTTATCCAGATTCATTTTTTCATTGCTCTGTTCCGCGGAAAAAAAGATGGAATCTTTTTCTTTGCAGAATTCTGTAAGAAAGGTTGTTTTTCCTACACGTCTGCGGCCATACAGGACAAACAGGTGAAATTTATTCTGATCGTACAGTCGGTTGATATCGGTTAGTTCAGATTCTCTTCCTATAAACATAATTGGCATCCTTATGATAATTACTAACTTCAAAGTAAATTACTTT
>JAJQEU010000125.1 GCA_021201535.1 Clostridiales bacterium
GATGCGTATGAAATGCTGCATCAGGTAATCGCAGATCTTTGTAAAGATCATTATTATCTGAAAACAAGTGAGAAAGTCAGTTTAGAAGACAGGAATGCGTTTTCCAGGCTGTGTGCACGCAGAGGGGAACTCACCGATGTCAAAAACGCGATCAGTATTCTGCTCCGCATGATGTATGATCATTATGGAAAAGAAGTGATTTTGATCGTGGACGAATATGATGTCCCGCTCGCGAAAGCGAGTGATAACGGCTACTATGATGAAATGCTGAATGTTATCCGGATGCTGCTTGGAATGTCCTGGAAGTCCAATCCAAACCTGAAGTTTGCCGTAGTGACCGGCTGTCTCAGAGTGGCGAAGGAAAGCATTTTTACCGGCGCGAATAATTTTGTCTCCAATTCTGTCTCTGATGTCCGGTATCAGGATTGCTTTGGATTTACAGAAGCGGAGGTGGCGCAGATCTTAAAGGATGCCGACATGACAGAGGCCTTGCCGGAAATGAGAAGATGGTATGATGGTTATCGTTTTGGGAAAACAGAAATCTATTGTCCCTGGGATGTGATTCTCCACGTGCTGGCGCTGAGTCAGGATGAGAAGGCAAAGCCCGGCAATCACTGGCTGGACACAAGCCACAATAATATCATCCGGAAGTTTATTGAGTCGCCGGATATGTTCGTAAACAATAAATTCGAGACCCTGCTCGCGGGAGGCGTGATCCAGGAGCGGATCCGCGAGGATCTGATCTATGATATAGCTCATTCGTCGGAAGATAATTTGTGGAGTATCCTGTATCTGGCCGGATACCTGACACAGGTTCTGCCGGAAGAACTGCCGGAGGGGATGACTCCTCAGGAAGGAAAAACATCTCTTCGCATTCCGAATGAGGAGGTAAAATCTGTATTCAAAGACACAGTGCAGGCCTGGTTTGAGTCCTCGATCAAAGCCAAAGACCGCAGGAAACTGTTTGACGAATGGTGGAATGGGGAGGATGAGAAACTGACGGAGGATGTCTCGGATATCCTTTTCGATACGATCAGCTATTATGATTACAAAGAGGATTTTTATCATGCGTTTCTCGCCGGCATGTTTTCCGGTGCGGGCTATGAGGTGAGATCAAATTCTGAACAGGGAAAGGGAAGGGCGGATATTGTCATTCGGGAGCGTCGTCACAGGCGCGCCATTGTGATTGAAGTTAAGTGGCCGGGCAAGAGGGAAAACGCCACACTGGAAAGTGAGTGCCGGGAAGCTCTGGATCAGATTGAGAGGATGCAGTACGCGAGAAATCTTCGCATCGAGGGGTTTCGGACAATTCTGTGTTATGGAGCGGCTTTTCTGGGAAAGGATTGTCTCATCAGAAAAGCGGAGGAACAGTGATAAGACAGAAGCTGACATCCGGACATTTCATTCCGAAGGCGAGTATAAATCGTCACGTCAAACGGGAAACAGACATTTCCAGCATTCCGCCAGCCGATTCATCTGATAAGCCGCGTTGGCCGGACTGGTAGATGGCAGCTTTGTGATTTCGCGTCCGATGGTCGGATAGCAGTATTTCATATACAGCTCGTATGCTTTGGCGCCGTTGGCGTAAATCTCCCGCACCGGCGCGTGGTCGAGAATGACGCTCATGTCGTTGGCGCGGACATTCCGGATGGAGCTGTCGCTGGAACCGATGATCTCACACTCCGCGATGACATCCCATAAGGCAATCCCGTGCCGCAACAGGAACGCCTTTTTTTCGGGAACGGACGTTGGCGCGGGTTCGTCTGTCAGGCGGGCAAGCAATTTCCAGAAACGGTTCTGCGGATGCCCGTAGTAGAACTGATTTTCTCTGGACTTTACTGAAGGAAAAGTACCAAGGATCAGGATGCGGGATTGTGCGTCAAAAACCGGATCAAATGTGTGGGTGATTTTTTCATAAGTCTTCATGTAGCTATTATAAATCGTAAGGCAGTTCTTTTCAAGTTGCTTTGACTCACAGGTTGCGGTCAGATACAAACATTGAAAAGTAAAAGATGTTGCGTGCACGGATCATGCGTGCTATACTTCAAATCATGAATCGGGATAGATTTTGTAAAAAAAGATATACTGCAGGATAGAGTTTATACAGATATTAACAGGAGGTCAGAAATGAGTATTATCACAATCACGAAGGATAATTTTGAGACAGAGGTGATAAACAGCGATAAACCGGTGCTGGTGGATTTCTGGGCGAGCTGGTGCGGACCGTGCCGGATGGTCAGCCCGATCGTGGATGAGATTGCCAGGGAGCGAACGGATATCAAAGTGGGCAAGATCAATGTCGATGAGGAGCAGGAGCTGGCCGTTCAGTTTCAGGTCATGAGCATTCCGACGCTGATGCTGTTTAAAGGCGGCAGGATGGCGAAACAGGCAGTCGGCGCGCAGCCGAAAGCGCAGATTCTGTCCATGCTGGACTGATGCGTGGATTTTATGGCGAACGAAAAATGGTTTTTATTATGAAAAAATCATCGGAGGAGAGCCAATGTTCGGGAAACGAAAAAAATCAGAACACAGAGAGTATGACGCATCCGTCTGCAAGCCGGTCTTAAAATGCAGTATCTGCACCGGTGAGCAGGTGGCGGGCTTTCAGGATCTGAAGACCGGAAAGTTCGATGACGTCGCTCTGATCCGGAACCCTGCGGAGCTTCAGGCGTTTCTGGATACATACGGACTGAAGGATATAGAGAAAATTTATTAAAGAGGAAATGAGTATGAACAGACAGGAGTTGGCCGATCTGATCTTCCCGGATGCGAGGGAGATTTCTTATTATGAGGAAAAATACCCGGAGCGTGATCTGCCGGAGGGAGCCGTCGTGACGCGGTTTGCGCCCAGTCCGACCGGGTTTGTGCATATCGGCGCCTTAGAGCAGTGCATTGTGGAGACTTCCCTCGTGAAAAAGAGCGGGGGCGTGCTGATCCTGCGCATTGAGGACACGGATCAGAAGCGGAAAGTGGAGAACGGCGTGCAGGGAATCATCGATTCCATGAGGGATTTTGACATTATTTTTGACGAGGGCATGGTGAGTGAGACGGAGTCCGTCGGCGATTACGGTCCCTATATCCAGTCTCAGCGGAGAGAGATCTACGAGGCATACGCGAAGTACCTTGTGGCGAATGATAAGGCTTATCCCTGTTTTGCCACGGAGGAGGAGCTGGTCGCGCTGCGCAAAAAGCAGGAGGAGGCAGGCGTCAACAACATCGGCTATTACGGCGAGTGGGCGCTGTACCGGGATCTGCCTGTCGATGAGGCGGCGAAGCGCATTCAGAACGGGGACAGTTACGTGATCCGCTTTAAGGCCATGGGAAAAGAGGATGGGAAGATCACACACCGGGATATGGTGAAGGGCAAGATCGAGATGCCGCAGAATATTCTGGATATCGTGATCATCAAGGGCGACGGCCTTCCCACCTATCATTTTGCCCATGCGGTGGACGACCACCTGATGCATACGACCCATGTCATCCGGTCGAGCGAGTGGTTCCCCTCCGTGCCGCTGCATCTGGAACTGTTCCATGCGCTCGGATTTAAGGCGCCGAAATATTGTCACTACGCTCCGATGTTAAAGAGCGAGGCGAAGACGGATGAGAGCGGAAACGTGATGCTGGATGAGAACGGCGAACCGCTCCTGCTGAAGCGCAAGATCAGCAAGCGGAAGGATCCGGAGGCGGCGGTCAGCTACTATCATCGCGAGGGGATTCCCGCCGAGTCGGTGAAGGAATACCTGATGACGGTCGCGAACTCGGATTTTGAGATGTGGCGCAGGAATAACGAGAGCGCGGATCTGTATGACTTCCCGTTTGCGCTGAAGAAGATGAGCACGACCGAGGGCGCGCTGTTTGACATGGATAAGCTGATCGACGTCTCCAAAAATGTGATCGCTACGTTTTCCGCCGAGAAGGTCTATAAGGATGTGTCCGCCTGGGCAAAGCGGTATGACGCTGTTCTGGCTGATATGCTGCGGCAGAAGGAGTATTCTCTCCGGGTATTCGGTATCGAGCGCGGCGCGGAGATAAAGAAAAAGAGAAAAGACATCGGCAGATGGTCGGATGTGCGGACGTATATTTCCTATATGTACGACGAGCAGTTTGCCGGGGCGGATATCGAGTATGAATATCAGCTGATCTCGGATCGGGAGACGCTGGAACAGATCTTTACGCTGTATCCGGATCAGTATTACAGCCCGGAGGACGACAGTCAGCAGTGGTTTGAGCGGATGAAAGATCTGGCGGAGCGGCTCGGCTATGCCCGCGAGGTGAAGATCTGGCGGAAAGCGAAGGACGAGTGGCCGGGGCATGTCGGTGATGTGAGCACGGCGATCCGCGTGGGGCTGACCGGCCGGCGCAACACGCCGGACCTGTACCAGATCATGCAGGTGATGGGGCCGGAGCGGGTTCGGGAGCGGCTGCGGCTGGCGTTGGAGCGGCTGGTGCAGCCATGACCCGCATGTTCGCCTTTTTCGCTTCAATGTTCGTAACTGTGAAGGTATTGAACAGTTACCAATGTTCCTTATGCAAGAGATTTGAGATATTCTTCTACGTTGAGATAACGAATGCCCTCTGATTCGGCTGCCTTACCGCGATAGATCACATATTTGCCGGTAATGGCGCCGAACCGGTGTTCTGTCTGAGCACATTTTTCTGCATTGATAAGATGCCGGTACTGGTTCGGAACGATTTCTTTGCTGTGTTTTATCTCATAGATACCGCAGGCCGGGTTGTGCGATGATGGTGATTTCCGATTGTTACTGGTCACTCCCGGTTTTTATTTCAGTACAATATATTTTTGGGCTTGTATTCGAAAAAGGTATGCGTATAATATTGGCTGAATTCAGAATGCTGCGTAATCGAATTTATGCAGATCTCAGCGAAGCGCGGAGGAATCCGCAGGTTAAATACTTTTGGATTCAATAACATTATGTGAATATGGGAGGCAGAATTATGAGCATTGTGTATCATGAATCAACGGGGACATTTCATTTATATAACCAGTACATCAGTTACATTATGATGATCACGGAGAACAGTCAGCCCGGTCAGCTGTACTGCGGGAAGCGGATTCACGACAAGGAGGACTTTTCCTACCTGTTTGAGCTGGCGGAGCGGCCGATGGCTTCGTGTGTGTTCGAGCGGGACAAGGTGTATTCCATGGCGAGCATCCGGCAGGAGTATCCGGCGTACGGAAACGGCGATTACCGGCATCCCGCCGTCGAGATTCTGCAGCAGAACGGCAGCCGGATCTCCGAGTTCCGGTATGAGGGATATCAGATCTCGCCGGGCAAGCCGAAGCTTCCCGGTCTGCCGGCTCTCTATACGGAGGATGACGCGGAGGCGCAGACGCTGACCCTGACGATGCGGGACGCGCTGACCGGCATCCGCATGGAACTGTTCTACACGATTTTTGAGAAGGGCGGCCTGCTGGCGCGCAGTGTCCGTTTTATTAATGAGGGAGCGGAGGCGGTGCACCTGACCCGTGCCATGAGTCTGTGCCTGGATCTGCCGGACAGTGAGTATGACTGGATTCAGTTTTCCGGAACCTGGAGCCGGGAGCGCACGCCGCGGGTGCGCCGGCTGGAGCACGGCATTCAGGCGGTGGACAGCATGCGCGGGAATTCTTCCCACGAGCAGAATCCCTTTGTCATCCTGAAACGCCCGACGGCGGATGAGTTCCAGGGGGAGGTGTTCGGATTTTCCTTTATATACAGCGGGAATTTTCAGATACAGGCGGAGGTGGACGCCTACCGCGTGACCCGTCTGCTGGTCGGGCTTCACCCGGAGCGTTTTGACTGGAAACTGGATGTCGGCGAGACGTTTCAGACGCCGGAGGCGGTCATGGTTTACTCGGACCGCGGGATGAACGATATGAGCCAGACCTTCCATACCTTTTATCAGAAGCGGCTGGCGAGGGGATACTGGAGAGACCGCGTGCGGCCGATCCTGATCAACAACTGGGAGGCAACCTATTATGATTTTGACGAGGATAAGCTGGCTGTGATCGCATCCAAAGCGAAGGAATGCGGTGTGGAGCTGTTTGTGCTGGACGACGGCTGGTTCGGAGCGCGCAGGGACGACCATGCGGGTCTGGGCGACTGGGTGGCGGCGAAAGAGCTTTTGCCGAACGGCATTACGGGTGTGGCGGACCGTATCGAAAGCCTCGGCATGAAGTTCGGTCTCTGGATTGAGCCGGAGATGGTGAACGCGGATTCCGATCTGTACCGGGCACATCCGGACTGGGTGCTGTCCGTGCCGGGGCGGAGTATGACGCACGGCAGATACCAGTATGTCCTGGATTTCTCAAGAAAAGAAGTCGTGGATCATATCTATGGTATGATTGCCCGTATTCTGCGGGAGGCGAAGGTGTCCTACATCAAGTGGGATATGAACCGCTGTATTACGGAGTGCTTTTCCCGCGCGTACCCGGCAGACCGACAGGGAGAGATTTTTCACCGCTATATCCTCGGTGTTTACGACCTGTATGAGCGGCTGACTACGGCGTTCCCGGAGGTTCTCTTTGAGTCCTGCGCCAGCGGGGGCGCGCGCTTTGACCCGGGAATGCTCTATTATGCACCGCAGTGCTGGACCAGTGACGATTCGGACGCGATCGAGCGGCTGAAGATTCAGTACGGTACTTCCATGTGCTATCCGGTCAGCAGCATGGGCGCGCATGTGTCCGTTGTGCCGAACCATCAGGTGCACCGGATGACGCCGCTGCACACCCGCGCGAATGTGGCCTGCTTCGGGACCTTTGGCTATGAGCTGGACCTGAATCGTCTGCCGGAGGAGGAGATCGCGCAGGTGAAGGGGCAGATCGCTTTTATGAAAACCTGGCGGCATCTGCTGCAGTTCGGAATTTTCTATCGCCTGAAGAGTCCCTTCGAAGGCAACGAGGCGGCCTGGATGGTGGTGAGCCCGGACAGAAAGACAGCGATTGTGGGCTGGTACCGGATCCTGAATACGGTCAACAATTCCTTCTCGCGCGTGCGCCTTGTCGGACTGAATCCGGATTACTGTTATCACAACAGCGTCAGCGGAGTGGATGCTTACGGTGATGAGCTGATGTATCTCGGCATGCAGACGACGGACGAGAGCGCGGGCGTGCGCTCGGAGGATACCGATCTGCTGCGGAGCATGGATTTTGACTCCAGAATCTATGTATTGACGGCGGCGGAGGAGTAAACAGCTGTGTTTCACAGACCTTTGGAATGCATGTGCAAAACGGCAGGCGCATAATAATTCCGTGGCCGTGTTTCACAGACATTCGGCACACGTACAAAAGCACCAGGTGAATTGTAATTACTGCATAAAAGAAGAAAATCCTGCCATACTATCCTTGTAATCAAATATGTCTGCCGGTGCAGACATCACAAAGCAGACAGTCGATACAAGGAGGTACACCATGGAACAATTATCTGAAAAAGAATTGTCCGCGCTGAACGATCTGCTCGCGGACGAAGAGCTGTTGACAAAGAAGTTTAAAATGCTTGCGAAACAGACCGATGACATGGAGATCAAACAGAAATACGAGCGGATCTCCGAACAGCATCAGGGACATTTCAACGCATTATATGAACAGCTGCGGTAGGAGGTGCGATATGCAGGGATTTACAGACAAAGAGATTTTGAGCGACGGCCTGTCGACACAGAAGGCGACGACGGAAAAATTCAACAATTTTGCGAATGAGTGCGTGCATGACACGGTCAGGACGACCATGCTGCAGATTCTGGAGCAGGAGCACAGCATCCAGAAGGACGTGTTCAACATGATGCATGCGAGGGGTTTTTATGAAACTCCGGCAGCGGAGGATAAGAAGATCAACGAGGCGAAGCAGAAGTTTTCCGCCAGCGTAAAGTAATATGGGTGTTGACGCACTGTGACAGAGTGAAGGTAAAAGATTCCGCGCGACGACATTTTTTATATAAAATGTCGTCGCGGGTTTTTTTGTGTAAATTTACCGAAAATCACAAGATATTGATTTCTGTATTGAATTTGACCACAAGATGTAGTAGAATAAATTCCGCAGTCACGATGCCTGAAGAGCCGGAAATACAGAAGGCAGATATATTTCAAAGCTCCGGACACAGGCAGATGCCAGTCGTATACCGAACAGAAAAGGAGAGGTTCTATGAAAATTATTAAACGGAGCGGGACCGAGGTTCCCTTCGATCTGGAAAAGATCACAGCTGCTGTGGTGAAAGCTAACAACAGCGTTTCGGATGTGGAGAAGATGACGCCGGAGCAGATCGCGGTCATTTCGGCGAACATGCGCACGATCTGCGAGGGAATGAACCGGGCGCTTTCCGTGGAGGAGATACAGGACTTTGTGGAGAACCAGATCATGAATCAGCGCGCGTTTTCCGTGGCGCGCAACTACATCACGTATCGCTATAAGAGGGCTCTCGTGCGTAAGGCGAACTCCACGGATGAACAGATCTTAAGCCTTCTGGAGTTTGACAATGAGGAGGTAAAACAGGAGAATTCCAACAAAAATCCGACCGTGAACAGCGTACAGCGAGATTATATGGCGGGTGAGGTGAGCAAGGATATCACGAAGCGTTTTCTTCTCCCGCAGGATGTCGTGGATGCGCATGAGCAGGGGCTGATCCATTTCCATGACTCGGACTATTTTGCCCAGCATATGCACAACTGCTGTCTGGTCAACCTGGAAGATATGCTGCAGAACGGCACGGTGATCAGCGAGACGATGATCGAGCGCCCGAAGAGTTTTTCCACCGCGTGCAATGTCGCGACGCAGGCTGTCGCGCAGATCGCCAGCTCCCAGTACGGCGGACAGAGCATTTCCCTGGCGCATCTGGTTCCGTTTGTACAGGTCAGCCGGGAAAAGTATCGAACAGAGGTCGCCATCGAGTTCGAGGAGAACGATATCGAGGCAGACCAGGAGACGATCAATCGTGTGGCCGAGATGCGCGTGCGCAAGGAGGTTAAACAGGGCGTTCAGATGATCCAGTATCAGGTGATCACGCTGATGACGACCAACGGTCAGGCTCCCTTTATCACGATTTTCATGTATCTGGACGAGGTGCCGGAGGGACCGATGCGGGATGATCTGGCCATGGTGACGGAGGAGGTTCTGAAACAGCGGATTCAGGGCATCAAGAATGAGAACGGCGTCTATATCACGCCGGCTTTCCCGAAGCTGATCTATGTTCTGGAGGAGGACAATATCCGCGAGGGGAGCAAGTACTGGTATCTGACGGAGCTGGCGGCGCGGTGCACCGCAAAGCGCATGGTGCCGGATTACATATCTGAGAAGATCATGCTGCAGAATAAAATCGACAAAAACGGAGAGGGACACTGCTACACCTGCATGGGTTGCCGTTCTTTCCTGACGCCTTACGTGGATCCGGAGACAAATGAGCCGAAGTATTACGGCCGGTTTAATCAGGGCGTAGTGACACTGAATCTGGTGGATGTGGCCTGCTCCTCCGACGGAAAGATGGATCAGTTCTGGAAGATTTTCGACGAGCGTCTGGAGCTGTGCTACCGCGCGCTGATGTGCAGACATAAACGGCTGCTGGGGACACCATCGGACGTGGCGCCGATCCTGTGGCAGCACGGCGCGCTGGCCCGCCTGGAAAAGGGAGAAAAGATTGATAAGCTCCTGGTTGGCGGTTATTCCACTATCTCGCTGGGGTACGCGGGCCTGTGCGAGTGTGTGCGCTATATGACGGGCAAATCCCACACAGATCCGTCCGCGACACCGTTTGCTCTGAAAGTGATGCAGCGTATGAACGATGCCTGTGCAAAATGGCGGGCTGAGACAACCATTGATTTCAGTCTCTATGGAACGCCGCTGGAGTCCACCACCTACAAGTTTGCGAAATGCCTGCAGAAACGCTTCGGCATCATTGCAGGCGTGACCGATAAAAACTATATCACGAACAGCTATCATGTGCATGTGACAGAGGAGATCGACGCATTTGAAAAACTGAAATTCGAATCAAAGTTCCAGGCTCTTTCTCCGGGCGGCGCGATCAGCTACGTGGAGGTTCCGAACCTGCAGAACAATCTGGAGGCGGTGCTTTCCGTGATGCAGTATATCTATGACAATATCATGTACGCAGAGCTCAACACCAAGAGCGATTATTGTCAGGAATGCGGCTTCGATGGTGAGATCCTCATCCAAGAGGAGGACGGTAAGCTGTTCTGGGAGTGCCCGAGCTGCGGCAACCGCGATGAGAGCAAACTGAATGTGGCGCGGAGGACCTGCGGTTATATCGGTACCCAGTTCTGGAACCAGGGGCGGACGCAGGAGATAAAGGAAAGGGTGCTGCATCTGTAATCGGTTTCAAATATACTGTAAATCTGAAATTGTATATGGAATTAAGTAATTGTATATGGAATTAACATATCCAGATCACGGCCGTCAACAGATATATCATCCGGTCGTCCGGATACCGACAACAGTCACACCATACTGTCCCATCGGATCACAGTCGTCCGGTGGGATTTTTTGCCCAAAAACACAGAACTCAGTTCCTCCCGACAATCCCGAATATCCCCCAGCACCTCACCCGCATAACTTCATGCAGATATCGTAACACCACATCTTCAAATTCCCGCTGCATAATCCCCCGCAGATTCTGCAAAATAAAATGAACCGGATTATGCCTGCACAAAAGAAAAAATCTTCTTGCGTCAGATAGAAGATCATGGTATCTTATCATCAGGCGATGGCTACGGCAGAAGAACAGCATATTCCTGATAGCAGCAATATCGCTGTCTGATCCTCAGACGGCAGATTTTATTCTTTTGGTTCTTGTTATTCCATCCGGTATCGACGATTATCTCAACATGAACAAAAAAGATATACAACATTATCTACAATCAAATAAAAAAGCAGAAGCCATTGCCCCGACATCTTTTTTCTGCTATAGTGGGAGTATAGAAATGTTTTTTCTGCTATTGCGGAAAGGACAGTATTTGGAGAAGGAAAACAAAACATCTCAGCATGAGGATGCGGCTTTGAAAGTCATGATGCAGTTCTTCGCGGATGAACTCCTCCCGTATCTGGGGATACTGGGGAAAGTTATCCGTGCGGCGCCGGCGGAGACCGTGCAGCTGGAGCTTCATAAATCTTTTGAGGACTTTAACCTAGTCATGGAGGACGGCAGCTGGAAGCACTTTGAATTCCAGAGCACGAACGGGGGCATGGAAGATTTGAAGCGTTTCCGGGTCTATGAGGCGAACCTGAGTTATCAGTATGGGGTCAGGGTTACCACTTATGTATTATTTTCCGGCGGGATCAAAAACCCTATGACATCCTTTACGGAGGGTGTCAATACATACCGGATCTGCCCCATTATCATGCAGGGAAAGGACGCAGACCGGGAGATCGCGAAGCTTTGGAAGAAAATAGCGGCCGGGGAACCGCTGACGAAGGAAGACCTGGTTCCGCTTGCGCTCACGCCGCTGATGGGCGGGGAGATGAAGCAGAAAGACCGGGTTCTGGAATCTCTGGATATCCTTCGCCGGGCCAGAAATGGCTTTGATGATCAGGACTGCATTGATAAGCTGGAGGCGGTGATTTACACAATGGCTGAGAAATTTCTGGAAAATCTGGACATGGAGGAAGTGCGGAAGGGAGTTGCAATGACGAGATTAGGACAGATGTTGATTGAAGAAGGTTGGGAAAAAGGCCGTGAGGAAGGCCGCAAAGAAGGCCGCGAAGAAGGCCGAGAAGAAGATCGGGGCAGGATGAACACATTAATTTTAAAACTGTCTGAGCTTGGCCGGATCAATGATATTACCCGGGCGGCAAAAGACAGGCCTTATCAGGAAGAGTTGTTGCAGGAGTTTGGGTTATAGGCTGTACCACGAATCAACCAGAGGTAGTTTCATATCCCATCGGATCATAGTTGTCCGGTGGGATTTTTCTGTTCAAAAACTGTCATCCCATTCTCCGTAAATAACTTCATGCAGATATCGCATCACCAAATCACCAAATCATCAAATCCTCTCTGCATAATCCTCCGCAGATTCTGAAAAACAAATTGTAAATATTTTCATACGCAGAATCAAAGTGGATGTAATGTATAAATCATTTCTTCATAATGATCGAGGAAGATTTCTTGTAGTATGTTCAGGAAATCATTATGACAGAAAATGGCACAAAAAGAACCCCCAACCCCTTGTATAATAGAAGGAAAGTTGTCCTAAAAAAGCGCTTCACGAATTTGTCTCCACAGCTCGCGGATTGAAATTAACATATTTCTGTTTTTTGAACTATGTTACATTATGACAGGAGTTGTGGTATAGTATAAAACATGAGATGAACGCCTGTTTATCAATCTGATATTCCCGCAACGTGGAGGTATGGCATGGCTTATGAAAAACTGTTGAATGAAATTTATGCAGCTGTTTCATTGGAATATCTGTGGCCGGAATACCGTCCCCGATTTGTGAAAAGTGAATCTCCCGACTGGATCAATGAGGGGATGGATTTCGGACTGGAGGTGAGTCAGGCATTGCTTCCGGATGACGGTCGTACGGAGAGCCTGATCGAGAGGTATCTCGGCTGTCGGAAGGAGGAACTGCCGCAGACAGTTTTTGACCGTTACGGAGAGCGTCTGCATTTTTATAATGACCGCTTCTGGGCAATCCTGCCGGATGAACAGCGGGAGCAGGATTATCTCTACAAGGCGAAATACCGTTTTGACCGGAAGCTGGAAAAGCTGAACAAAAACTATCGCCGGTGCGGACAGAACGGTTTATATCTTTTCCTTCATCCGAAGAAGGCGGGAGATGTCGATGTCGAAGCGCTTTTTTCTTACATGAAGGAACGGCAGACGCAGACTGAAATCGGATTTGACTGGGTATTTTTGAATTGCATCAAGGTGATTTATGTCTGTGATTTCAATAAGGACGATCTGAATGAAATCTTATTGCCGGAGAACGCGGAACTGTTTCTCGCTGCGGAAGCAGAACGGCTTCGGCAGGATCCGAAGTGGGATATTAAGTCGGAATTAAATGGATTTGCTTAGATTGAATAAAGGTCAGATAATTATTGGTAAAATCACTCAAAAATAGCATTATATCGAGCAGGAGGCAAAAGCCGCCTCCTGCCCGAATAAAAACAAAGGATATAGTCTGTTTTGTTATACGGGGAAATGCCCCGCCGGATCACAGATTCAGTCCCTTAGCCTCATTGCATCCGAGCACAATATTCAGGCACTGGATCGCTGCGCCTGACGCGCCTTTCCCCAGATTATCAAATCGTGAGGATAAAAGGATGCGCTCTTCGTTCCCCGTGACAAAGATCTCAATACCGTCCCATCCGGAGCGGTTGTTGCTTCCGAGGAAATTCCTGCTGTCGGCTTCCGCGCCGAAGGGCATGACTTTTACAAACTGCTCTCCGGCGAAATGCTTTTCAAACAGGGCGTGGACAGATTCAGGCGTCTGCGTCCCGTTCAGCATGTCGGTATATACAGGTACGGAAACCAGCATTCCGCTGTAGTAATCTGCTACAATGGGGGAAAACAACGGTGCTTTGGAAAGGCCGGTAACGGCCTTCATCTCTTTTAAATGCTTGTGCATCTGGGAAAGACCGTATTGTCTCGGGGCGAGAAGCTCCTGCCCGCGGTCATCACCCTCATACTCCGCGATCATTTTTTTGCCGCCGCCGCTGTAGCCTGTCAGGGAAAAGGCGGAGACGGGATAAGTGCGCGGGAGAATGCCGCTTGCGATCATCGGATAGACCAGCGTGATAAATCCGGTGGCATGGCATCCGGGAACCACGATTCTTTTGCCTGTGCGGATCGCTTCCCTGTGTTCCGGGGAGAGCTCCGGGTAGCCGTAGGCCCAGCCCGGTTCTGTCCGGTGCGCGGTAGAGGTGTCGATCAGGATCACGTCCTCGTCTTCAGCCAGCGAGACCGCTTCGCGTGCAGCGGCGTCCGGCAGACACAGGAAAGTGATGTCGGAATCGTGGATAAATTGTTTTATGACCGCCGGATTTTTTCTTGATTCGGACGGAATCTTCAGCAGCTCGATATCGTCTCTGCCCGCGAAACGTTCAAAAATACGGAGGCCTGTCGTACCCTCGCTGCCGTCGATGAAAATCTTTTTCTTTGCCATATCAGTTACCTCTGTGTTATGTGGATAGATTCTTTCACTATTATATAGTGGTTTTGAGTTTTTGCAAGTAAAATTGACCGACAGTTCTTTACTGCCGATAGGTTTTCAGGAAGTCCGCCAGATGCCCCATGGCCTCCTCCAGCACTTCAACCCGCGGCAGGTAGACGACACGGAAATGATCCGGCTGTTTCCAGTTGAAGCCGGTTCCCTGCACGATCAGGACGTGTTTTTGTTTCAGGAAATCCAGGGCAAACTGTTCATCGTCGGTGATATGGAACTTTTTGACGTCGATCTTCGGGAAAATATAAAATCCTGCTTTCGGTTTGACTGCAGTGATTCCAGAGATGTCGTTCAGCGCCCGATATACATAATTCCGCTGTTCGTATACCCTGCCTCCGGGAACGATATAGTTTTTCACGCTCTGGTATCCGCCCAGGGCGGTCTGTACGATGGACTGGGACGGAACGTTCGAGCACAGGCGCATATTGGAGAGCATGTTCAATCCCTCGATATAATCTTTTGCAATCGCTTTGTTGCCGCTTAAGATCATCCAGCCGATGCGGAAACCGGCGATCATATGTGATTTCGACAGTCCGCTGAAGGTGATACAGAACAGGTCTGGAGCGAGAGAAGCGATGGAGATATGCTCCTCTCCGTCCATGACCAGACGGTCATAAATCTCATCGGAAAAGATAATCAGCTGGTGGCGTCTGGCGAGTTCAACGATTTTTTCAAGAACCTCTTTCGGATACAGTGCGCCGGTCGGATTATTCGGATTGATGATGACGATGGCTTTTGTGCGGTCTGTAATTTTTTTCTCCATATCTGCCAGATCCGGGTTCCAGTCGGACTTCTCGTCACAGATATAGTGGACGGCTTTGCCGCCGGCCAGCGTGGCGCTGGCTGTCCAGAGCGGGTAATCGGGCGAAGGGATCAGTATCTCATCACCGTCGTCCAGCAGAGCCTGCATACAGAGCGTGATCAGTTCGCTGACGCCGTTTCCGGTATAGATGTCGTTGATCTCGACATTTGGAATGTTTTTCAGCTGGGCGTACTGCATGATTGCTTTCCGGGTGGAGAACAGTCCTCTGGAGTCTGAGTAACCCTCGCAATCGGCGACCTGCTGGCGGAAATCGTAGACGACCTCCTCCGGCGCCCGGAAGCCGAAGGGCGCCGGATTTCCGATGTTCAGTTTTAAAATATGGATGCCCGATTCGCTCATGCGGTTTGCCTCGTCGACGACCGGTCCGCGTACGTCGTATAGGACATCGTTCAGTTTGGATGATTTATTAAATTTTCTCATGGTGTTCTCTCCTGTAGGTCTGTCAATTGTTCGTCTGTGTGAAAAAGGATCAGCTGCTGACGAAGACGAATGCTGCCGGTCAGCTGCTTTGTTTCCGCTGGTTGAGGTTGAACTTTCGGCAGGGGGCTTGGGATTCCCGGCAGTATGGATGCTCTGCGGATAACCGGTATTGGCCGGATCCGGCCGTGCGGAGGAATCTCTCGGTACATCCTCCCCCTGCAGCCAGAGCGGACTGACGTCCAGTGCTTTTGCCAGTACATATAAAATATCCGCTCGCGGCATGGTCTTGCCGCTGCAGTACTGGCTCATATGGCTTTTTCCGATATGGATACCGGATGCCTTCCCGGTTTGATTGGCGAGGAGAATGACATCTGCCTGCCGATAATTTTTCTCTTGCATAATCATCTTTAAGCGTTCTGTAAATGAATCCATATACTTCTCCTTTTTAAAATTGAACCCCAAAAGTTCAAGTGTTTGAATCGAATTATATAAAAAGTTCAAAACAATGTCAATATCGAATTTTGTATAAATAAAAAGTTCG
>JAJQEU010000079.1 GCA_021201535.1 Clostridiales bacterium
AACGGAATTAATTTAGAAAATCCTTGACATCCGTGAAGAATGTGTTAAAGTGGTAGCTGATGATAGTTTTTAGGATGAAGAGTGGGTCTGAGCCCACTCTTCGTTATTGTATGCACAGGGGCGCGAAAGGAAATGATGCTGCTGTGCTGAACGCGCCCCGCGCTGCTGGCAAGAGGAAAAACATCTCTTGCTCGATAAAAACAGAGGCGCGAAAGGAAATTTTGCAGCTGCGCTGCGATATGAGGTGAGGGAATGACCAGAAGAGAGAATTATGAGTCGCGCACGGAGGCGCTTCTGCTGCCGTTGATGGATGAGTTCGGGTTTGAACTTGTCGATGTGGAGTATGTGAAGGAGGGCGGTTCCTGGTATCTGCGCGCCTATATAGATAAAGAGGGCGGTATCACGGTGAATGACTGCGAGGCGGTTGCCCGCAGAATGAATGATCTTCTGGATGAGGAGGATTTCATCGATGAGTCTTATATTTTTGAGGTGAGTTCGCCTGGACTCGGCCGGCCGCTGAAAAAGGAAAAGGATTATATCAGGAGCATGGGAAAGGAGCTTGAGATCCGCACCTACCGTGCGATTGACCGGAAAAAGGAGTTTTTCGGTATACTGACGGCTTATACGGAGGATACCGTGACTATCGCTTCCGGGGAGGAAGAGATTACATTTGATAAAAAAGATATTGCGCTTATCAGACTGGCATTTGACTTTTGAAGACATCATGAAGGAGGAAGAGGAGTAATGGCAAAGACCAGCAAAAATAATAAACAGACGGACAGTAATGAATTGTTGGCGGCACTGACCATTCTGGAAAAAGAAAAAAACATCAGCAAAGAGGTTTTGATTGAAGCAATCGAAAATTCTCTGCTCACGGCCTGCAAAAACCATTTCGGAAAAGCGGATAATGTAAAAGTTGAGATCAATCCCGACACCTGTGCCATCCATGTTTATGCGGAAAAAACAGTTGTTGAGGAGGTTGAGGATCCTGTTCTGGAGATCGGTCTCGCCGAAGCCAGGATGCGTGACGACAAGTATGAGGTTGGCGATATTGTCCGCGAAGAGATTGAGTCGAAGGGATTTGGCCGTATTGCTACGCAGAATGCAAAGAATGTGATTTTGCAGAAGATCCGCGAGGAGGAGCGCAAGATCATATATGATCAGTTCTACGGCAAATCCAGAGATGTGGTGACCGGTATCGTTCAGCGCTATATCGGGAAAAATGTCAGCATTAACCTCGGAAAGGCAGATGCGCTGCTGAGTGAGAATGAGATGATCAAGGGAGAGACCTTTGAACCCACACAGCGGGTAAAGGTGTATATTCTGGATGTAAAAGCGACCAGCAAGGGTCCAAAGATTCTTGTCTCCCGTACACATCCGGAGCTGGTGAAACGTCTGTTTGAGGAGGAGGTGGCCGAAGTACGGGACGGGATTGTTGAGATCAAGAGCATTTCCCGCGAGGCCGGAAGCAGAACCAAGATGGCAGTCTGGTCAAAGGATCCGGATGTGGATCCGGTCGGCGCCTGCGTCGGTATCAACGGTTCCCGTGTCAATGCCATTGTCGATATTTTGAACGGAGAGAAGATCGACATCATTAACTGGGATGAGAACGCGGCGCTCCTGATTCAGAACGCGCTGAGTCCCGCGAAGGTGATTTCCGTGATCGCGGACAGCGAGGAAAAAACAGCGAAAGTCATCGTGCCGGATTATCAGCTATCCCTGGCGATCGGCAAAGAGGGACAGAACGTCCGTCTGGCCGCCCGTCTGACCGGTTTTAAGATTGACATCAAGAGTGAAACGCAGGCTCGTGAAGCCGGTGATTTCATGGATTATGAGACCGAGTACGAGGACTATGATGAGTATGATGAGGATTACGGAGATTATGATGAAACATCCGGAGATGCGGGTGATTATATAGATGAAGGCGGCTACTCGGATGGAGCATATGCCGATGACGGATATTCGGACGGGAAATATCCGGACGATGACTATTACGATGGTGAATATCCGGATGAAGGGTACGCAGATGAAGGATATGCTGATGAGAATGATCCGGATGAAAGGTATGCGGATGACGAATATCCGGATGAAAGGTATGCGGATGACGAATATCCGGATGAAAGGTACGCAGATGAAGGGTATGCGGATGACGAATATCCGGATGATAGGTACGCGGATGAAGGATATGCGGATGAGGGTGAACCCGACGAAGAATATCCCGATGAAGCGTATGAGGATGACACTCTGAAATCCGGGAAAGGTAACGAAGATGAATAAAAGAGTGCCGGTGCGCATGTGTGTTGGCTGTCGGGAGATGAGAGAAAAAAGAGAGATGATCCGTGTTGTGCGGCTGCAGGATGGAACATTCTGTGTCGACGAGACCGGGAAAAAGAACGGGCGCGGAGCATATCTCTGTAAAAATTCGGAATGTCTGGAAAAAGCCATCAGGAATCATGGCATGGAACGTTCATTTAAGATGAGTATACCGAAGGAAACAGTTGCATTTTTAAAAAAGGAGATGAGTGCGCTTGCCAAATGACAGAATATTATCGGGTCTTTCTCTTGCTCAGAAGGCGGGGCAGGCAGCCAGCGGAGAGTTTTCCGTGGAAAAGGCTGTGAGGGAAGGCCGTGCGTTTCTGGTGATCGTTGCCGGAGATGCTTCCGATAACACAAAAAAGAAAATGAAAAATATGACGGAGTATTATGGGGTTCCCATATATATATATTCGGAAAAAGAAAATCTCGGAAGATGCATCGGCAAGGAATACAGAGCTGTGGCAGCGGTAACCCATCCGGGTTTTGCGGATTCCATTGAAAAGCAACTGAAATTAGTTTCACAACTGAATAGGGAGGAACAGGCATGGCAAAAATGAGAGTATATGATCTGGCAAAGGAGTTAAATATTTCAAATAAGGACATTATTGATTTCCTTTCCGAACAGAATATAGAGGCGAAGAGTCACTCGAGTACATTGGAGGAGACGGAAGTAACCCTTGTAAAAAACAGATTCAGCAAGAAATCTTCTGCATCCCCGGCAGGGTCGGATGGCGATGTGAAAAAGGAGCGTCCGAAAAAAAAGGCGACTATTTCTGCGGTCTATAATCCGCAGAACAGTAAGCTCGGCGATCGAAAAGGCGGTGGTCAGAGACGGGGAGGCAATCAGACGCGTGTGACGAATGAACGTCCGGCACGCCCGGCGGGAGAGCGTCCGGCACGCCCGGCAGAGGAGCGTACGGAGCGTCCGGCACGCCTGGCAGGGGAGCGTACGGAGCGTCCGGCACGCCCGGCGGGAGAGCGGGCAGAGCGCCCGGTACGTCCGGCAGGGGAGCGTGGAGAGCGTCCGGTACGTCCGACAGGAGACCGTCCGCAGCGTCCGGTTGGGGAGCGGGCGGATCGTCGCACGGGAGACAACCCGACGGGAGAACGTGCGGAACGCCGCACGGGAGACCGTCCGGCGGGAGAACGCGCGGAGCGCCGTACAGGAGATCGTCCGACGGGAGAGCGCACGGAGCGCCGTACAGCGGATCGCCCGACAGGAGAGCGCACGGAGCGCCGTACGGGAGACAGATCGACAGGAGAGCGCGGCGACCGTCGCACAGGGGATCGTCTGACGGGAGAGCGCAGCGACCGCCGTGCAGGGGACAGATCGACAGGAGAGCGAAGCGACCGTCGGTCCGGCGATCGCACGCAGCGCAGCGGTTCGATGACCGGAGATCGTCAGAATCGGAGATCTTCTGACAGACCGGCGAGACAGGATGGTGATAGAAATGGCCGATCTGAAAAGGGTGATTACAACAGTCAGAAAAATCATCAGAATAATCGAAATTATTCCGGTAATCGTCAGGGTGATCGCAATAATCGGTCGGACGGTCAGAACCGTCACCGGGATTCGAGAAACCGATTAGATCAGGAAATTACGCGGATGAACCGTGATTCTGCGAAATCATCTCCGGATGACCTGCGCGGAAAGGATTCCAGGAATAATAACGCGAACAAAAATAATAATAAAAAGAAACAGAATTATGACAAAAAGAATAAAAAGCAGGAAAATTTTGTGAATCTGGAGAAAAAGACAGGTCACAAAAAGCGGAACGCGGTTCCTCAGACTCCCGGTTCGAAGAAAACGGATGAGATACGGAATATTGTCCTTCCTGAGATCATGACCGTTCGCGAGCTGGCAGATGCCATGAAGGTACAGCCTTCTGAGATTGTAAAGAAGCTTTTCCTGCAGGGCATCATGATCACTGTAAACCAGGAGATTGATTATGAGAAGGCGGAGGAGATCGCGCTGGAATTCAACTGTATCGCCGAGCCTGAGGAGAAGATCGATGTCATAGCGGAACTTCTGAAGGAGGAAGAGGAGAACGAGGCGGATATGGTTTCCAGACCTCCGGTTGTCTGTGTGATGGGTCATGTCGATCACGGAAAGACGTCCCTGCTGGATGCGATCCGAAATACGCGCGTGACGGCCGGTGAGGCCGGCGGCATTACGCAGGCGATCGGTGCTTCCGTTGTGACGATCAACGATCAGAAGATCACTTTCCTGGATACGCCCGGCCATGAGGCGTTCACAGCGATGCGTATGCGCGGCGCGAACTCCACGGACATCGCGATTCTGGTTGTCGCCGCAGACGACGGCGTGATGCCGCAGACCATCGAGGCGATCAATCATGCGAAGGCGGCCGGTGTTGAGATCATTGTCGCGATCAATAAGATCGATAAGGAAGGCGCGAATGTAGAGCGCGTGAAGCAGGAGCTGACGGAATATGAGCTGGTTGCCGAGAACTGGGGCGGCAGTACGATCTGCGTACCGGTTTCCGCAAAAACGGGAGAGGGTATCAAAGAGCTTCTTGAGATGGTTCTTTTAAGCGCGGAGGTTCTGGAATTAAAGGCTAATCCGAAGCGAAATGCCCGCGGTCTTGTGATCGAGGCACAGCTGGATAAAGGACGCGGAGCGGTGGCTACTGTCCTGGTACAGAAGGGCACCTTAAAGGTCGGACAGAGTGTGGCAGCGGGCAGCTGTTACGGTAAAGTCCGCGCCATGATTGATGATACGGGCAGACGTGTCAAAGAGGCCGGTCCGTCCACGCCGGTGGAGGTATTAGGTCTGAATGGAGTTCCGAATGCCGGTGAGGTCTTTGTCGTGTGCGACACAGAGCGCGAGGCGAGAGATTTTGCGGCGACCTTCGTGTCTCAGGAAAAAGAACGCCTGCTGGCGGAGACAAGGGCGAGAATGTCCCTGGATGATCTGTTCTCCCAGATTCAGGCGGGCAGCTTAAAAGAACTGAATCTGATCGTGAAGGCGGATGTGCAGGGTTCCGTGGAGGCTGTGAAACAGAGCCTGTCAAAGCTCTCCAACGATGAGGTAGTCGTCAAGGTCATTCACGGCGGTGTCGGCGCAATCAACGAATCGGATGTTTCGCTTGCCGCTGCATCGAGCGCGATCATCATCGGATTTAACGTAAAACCTGATCCGATCGCGAAGTCAGTTGCGGATCAGGAGAAAGTCGACATCAGACTTTACAATATTATATACAAGGCAATCGAGGACGTGGAGGCTGCGATGAAAGGCATGCTGGATCCGATCTTTGAGGAACAGGTCATCGGCCATGCCGAGATCCGGCAGATTTTCAAAGCGTCCGGTGTCGGCAATATTGCCGGCTCTTATGTCCTGGACGGTGTCCTGGAACGCGGCTCGCTGATCCGCATTTCCAGAGAAGGGAAGCAGATCTACGAGGGTTCGCTTGCCTCACTGAAGCGTTTTAAGGATGATGTGAAGGAAGTGAGAGCGGGCTACGAGTGCGGTCTTGTGTTTGAAGGATTTGATGATATTGCAGAGCTGGATATTGTAGAAGCGTATAAGATGGTGGAGGTTCCGCGGTAGAGAAAAGTATCCGGATAACCGTGAAAACCGTATGAGTACGAAGCCGGAGATATCCATCTAACTGAGCAGCAGAGGAGCGGAGTTGAATATTTATGAGAAAAAACAGCAGAAAGAGCGCAAGACTGAATGAAGAGGTCATGCACGAACTGAGCAGAATCATCCGCGATGAGATCAAGGATCCGCGTATTCATCCCATGACCTCCGTGACACTGGCGGAGGTGGCACCGGATCTGAAGACCTGTAAAGCCTATATCAGCGTCCTCGGAGATGAAAAAGAACAGCGCGATACGATGGCCGGACTGAACAGCGCGGCGGGATATGCGAGAAAATGCCTGGCGTCCTCTCTCAACCTGCGCAACACGCCGGAGATCCGCTTCATCCCGGATCAGTCGATTGAGTATGGTATACGGATGTCCAGGAAAATCGACGAGGTGATGCAGAAAGAAGGCGGACATGATAAATCTTGACGCATGCCTGACAGATGTCAGAACAGTGGCCATCGCAGGGCATGTCAGGCCGGACGGGGACTGTGTGGGTTCCTGTCTGGCCGTATACAACTACATCTGTGATAATTATCCGGATATCCGGACAGACATTTATCTGGAACCGATTCCGGAGAAATTTTCCTTTTTAAAAAACGTGGAACGGATTCAGCAGGTAAGAACAGGAGAGGAACCGCAGATCTGCGACCTGTTCATTGTTCTTGACTGCGGCGACATGGATCGTCTGGGGGATGCGGCCGGGCTTTTTACGGCGGCAAAACGCACGCTGTGCATCGACCATCATCTGACGAACCGGAGTTTTGCGGATATCAATGAGGTGCATCCGAATGCAAGCTCCGCGTCGGAGCTGGTCTGGTATCTGATGGATCCGGAAAAGGTGACGAAGGAGATCGCGGAGTGCCTGTATCTCGGGATTGCTCATGACACGGGGATTTTTCAGTATTCCTGTACCTCTCCGGAAACCATGAGGGTTGCGGGTGAGCTGATGAACAGGGGGATTGATTACCCGCGGATCGTGGATGAGACTTATTATATCCGTACATATGCGCAGCAGAAGATCCGGGGGAAAGCACTGCTCGACAGTCAGCTTTTTCTTGATGGGAAATGTATTTTCAGCGTGGTTACCCGGGCGGACATGGACGCTTTCGGTGTGACGGCGGCGGATCTCGACGGGATTGTGAGTGAACTGCGTTCCACAACGGGCGTGGAGGTATCTGTGTTTCTGTATGAGACGAAGGACGGGTATAAGATCAGCCTGCGGTCGGCGTCCTGTGTGGATGTGGCAAAGATTGCGCTGGATTTTGGCGGAGGCGGTCACGCGAGAGCGGCGGGCGCATCGGCCGGGGATGACGCGGACACCATTCGAAACAGGTTATTATCAAAAATTGAGGAGCAGTTATGTATCACGGAATCTTAAATGTTTATAAAGAGAAGGGCTACACGTCGTTCGACGTGGTTGCGAAACTCCGCGGTATCTGCGGACAGAAAAAAATCGGCCATACCGGTACGCTTGACCCGGATGCGGAGGGCGTTCTGCCGGTCTGCCTGGGCCGGGCGACAAAGGCTTGCGATCTGCTCACGGACAGAGATAAGGCGTATCGGGCCGTCATGCTTCTGGGCGTTGAGACAGACACACAGGATATGACGGGACAGATACTTTCTGAATGCCCGACGGATGGGATTACGGAGACGATGGTGCGGAATGCGATCCGCGCCTTTGTCGGCGAGATTGAACAGATTCCGCCGATGTATTCCGCTTTGAAGGTCGACGGGAAGAAGCTGTGTGACCTGGCGCGGGCCGGGGAGACGGTGGAGCGCCAGCCCCGGAAGATTACGATTTATAAGATTGATATTGAAACAATAGATCTGCCGAGAGTGACGATGTCCGTCCGCTGTTCGAAAGGAACATATATCCGGACGCTCTGTCATGATATCGGAGAAACACTCGGCTGTCATGCGGCGCTGGAGCGTCTGGTCCGGACGGAGGCGGCAGGCTATACGCTGGAAAACGCGCATCGCCTGGATGAGATTCAGGCCATGAAGGATGCTGGGATGCTTGAAAACCTGGTTCGTTCGCTGGAGGATGTTTTTCAGGACCTGCCGACGCTGCAGACAAAGTGGATGGAAGATCGTCTGCTGCACAACGGCAATCCGCTCAGTCCGCGCATGCTGGTATGGAAATCAGATGACAGAGATGAGGAGCTTCGTTCTACCGAGCTTTCCAGACTGCGTTTTCGCGTTATGGATTCTGAGGACGTATTTTGCGGAATCTATCGTTATTCGGACGAGAAAGACTGTTTTGTCCCGGTGAAGATGTTTTTGCCGGATGACGGCGACGAGACTGAATCCTGAGCAAACTATTCAGGACCGTGCTTCGCACCTGCTGCGAAGTACGGATGATGACGTAAAATTCTGAAAGCGGAGCCAGACCGTTGCAGAACAGGCGGAGTCTGTCCAAAAAGATCAATTGGGTATGAAGCATGAAATATATACGAAATACGCTGGATTTTCATATTTCGGATCCGTCGGTACTCTCTCTGGGAAAGTTTGACGGACTGCATCTGGGACATAAATTTCTGATACGCGAGCTGGAAAAAGGACAAAAGGAAGGATACCGGAGCGTGGTTTTTACCTTTGACATACCTCCCCGGTCGCTGCAGGAAAATGATTGCCGGGTGCTTTCCACCAATAAAGAAAAAGAACATATTTTTGAGGAGGCGGGCATAGATTATGTGATCGAATGCCCGTTTACGGAAGAACTGAAAAAAATGGAACCCTATGCCTTTCTGAAAATGCTGACGGAGCAGATCCGGATCAGACGGATCGTGGCCGGCACGGATTTTCGTTTTGGCCGGGGCAGAAGCGGCAGCCCCGCGGATCTGAAAAAATATGAGGATGAGCTGGGATACCGTGCGGTGATTGTGGATAAGATTCAGTACAGAGGAGAGGATATCAGCAGCACCCGTATTCGGAAGCTGGTCTGCGAGGGACAGATGGAGGAGGCAAACACGCTGCTCGGATATCCGTATTTTCTCACGGCGCACGTGCTGCACGGGAACGAGATTGGCCGGACGCTCGGTTTCCCCACGGTGAACCTTCTGCCGCCGGAAAAGAAGATTCTTCCGCCGAACGGCGTTTATGTCTCTTCTATCACTCTGGACGGAGAGATATATTACGGCATCAGCAATATCGGCTGCAAGCCGAGCATAGATGGTGTATATCCGGTCGGGGTGGAGACGCATATCTTTGATTTTGACCACCAGATCTATGACCGGGAAATCAAAGTCTCTTTTCTCAGTTATCTGAGACCGGAGCGGAGATTTGCTTCTCTGGAGATGCTTCGAAGACAGATCGAAACAGATCGTAAAAAAGCGGCAGATTTTCTGAAGACTCTTTTATAAAATGGTTTACAAAGATTTTGATGTGTGGTATAGTTCGTTCATGTGGGCATACGGCCCTTACTCAGTGCCCGGACTTTCCGACCCGGCACCTGGTAGTCCACAGACAGGGGCGATATTTTGATTAAAAGGAGGAAATCATCATGATTTCAAAGGAAAAAAAGACAGCCATCATTGAGGAGTATGGCAGAAAACCGGGAGACACCGGTTCACCGGAAGTACAGATTGCTATTTTGACAGCCAGAATCCGCGAGCTCACAGAGCATCTGAAGGTTCATCCGAAGGATAAGCATTCCAGACGCGGTATGTACAAGATGGTCGGTCAGAGAAGAGGTTTGCTTGATTATCTGAAGAAAAATGACCTGGAAGGATATCGTGAGCTGATCGCAAAATTAGGCATCAGAAGATAGTGCGGGGAAGGACAGTATGAAAAAGACATTTTCAATGGAACTGGCCGGTAGGACCTTAAGCGTTGATATCGGTCGTGTTGCTGCGCAGGCGAGCGGAGCGGCACTGATGCATTACGGCGATACGGTTGTTCTTTCCACGGCGACGGCATCGGATAAGCCGCGCGAGGGAATTGATTTCTTCCCGCTGAGCGTAGAGTTTGAGGAAAAGATGTATTCCGTGGGAAAGGTCCCCGGCGGATTCAATAAGAGAGAGGGGAAGGCATCCGAGAACGCGGTTCTGACCGCGCGTGTCATCGACCGTCCGATGCGTCCTCTTTTCCCGAAGGATTACCGCAATGATGTGCTGCTGGACAACCTGGTCCTGAGCGTTGATCCGGAAGCCCGTCCGGAATTGCTCGCCATGATCGGATCGTCGATCGCCACCTGTATCTCGGACATCCCGTTTGCCGGACCCTGCGCGATGACACAGATCGGTATGGTGGACGGCGAGTTCATCATCAATCCGTCCCAGCAGGTCTGGGATGAGGGAGATCTGCAGCTGACTGTGGCTTCCACTTCTGAAAAAGTGATCATGATTGAGGCGGGCGCGAATGAGGTCAAAGAGGACAGGATGATCGAGGCGATCTATCTGGCTCATGAGATCAATCAGACGATCAATACATTTATCACTGAGATCGTTGCGGAGGTCGGCAGGGAAAAGCATGCCTATACCAGCTGTGCGATACCGGAGGAGATGTTCGCCGCGATCTGTGAGATTGTCACTCCGGCGGAGATGGAGGCGGCGGTCTTCACCGATGAAAAGCAGGTGCGTGAGGAGAATATCCGCGAGATCACAGCGAAATTAGAAGAGGCTTTTGCCGGGAATGAGGAGTGGCTTGCCGTCCTCGGCGAGGCGATTTACCAGTATCAGAAAAAGACGGTGCGCAAGATGATCCTGCAGGATCACAAACGTCCGGACGGACGGGAGATCACACAGATCCGTCCGCTGGCGGCGGAGGTTGATCTGCTTCCGCGCGTACATGGCTCCGCGATGTTCACCCGGGGACAGACACAGATCTGTACCATTACGACGCTGGCGCCGCTTTCGGATCAGCAGAGAGTGGATGGTCTGGATGAGAATATCACAAACAAGCGTTACATGCATCAGTATAATTTCCCGTCCTATTCGGTAGGCGAGACGAAGCCTCCCAGAGGACCGGGACGGCGAGAGATCGGCCACGGAGCGCTGGCGGAGAAGGCGTTGGTCCCGGTGCTTCCGAGCGAGGAGGAGTTCCCTTACGCGATCCGTACCGTTTCGGAGACCTTTGAGTCCAACGGTTCTACCTCTCAGGCGAGCATCTGTGCTTCTACGATGTCCCTGATGGCGGCCGGTGTTCCGATCAAAAAGCCGGTGGCGGGTATTTCCTGCGGACTGGTGACCGGGGAGACCGACGATGATTATATTGTTCTGACGGATATCCAGGGACTGGAGGATTTCTTCGGCGATATGGATTTCAAGGTGGCGGGTACGCATGACGGTATCACCGCGATTCAGATGGATATCAAGATCCATGGTCTGACCAGACCGATCGTGGAGGAGGCGATCGCCAGGACGAGAGAGGCGAGACTCTACATTCTGGATGAGGTTATGTCAAAGGCGATCGATGCACCGCGCCCGACGGTCAGCAAATACGCGCCGAAGATCATTTCCATGCAGATCGATCCGCAGAAGATCGGCGATGTGGTTGGTCAGCGCGGCAAGACAATCAACGCGATCATTGAGGAGACCGGGGTGAAGATCGATATCACGGACGACGGGACCGTGTCGATCTGCGGCACCGATCCCGAGATGATGGCGAAGGCGAAGGAGTACGTCGATATTATCGTGACGGACTTTGAGGCCGGTCAGGTATTTACAGGAAAGGTTGTCAGCATTAAGGAGTTTGGCGCGTTTATTGAGTTCGCGCCCGGAAAAGAGGGAATGGTTCATATTTCCAAGATTTCCAGACAGCGTATCAATCGTGTTGAGGATGTCCTGACGCTCGGTGATAAGGTGACGGTTGTCTGCCTCGGCAAGGACAGAATGGGAAGAATCAGCTTCAGCATGAAGGATGTTAAAAACAAAAAATAGTGTTCCATGAGGCAGGAGCCGCCGCACGAATTGTGCGGCGGTTTTTCCTGCCTCACAGCATTCTTTTTTCAGGTGTCGAAAGCGGTTTCACCCGAATATTTTACATTAATGAACGAATTGAGTGTAAAATATGGAACGTGTTTTAAAAGAGATACACGCTGACTATGCTTATAAACGGGGATGGTTCGGACAGGGCGTCGGCATTGCTGTTCTGGATTCCGGAGTTTCGCTGCATGCGGATCTGCAGGGACAGGTCGTCCGGTTTTGGGATTATATGAGTGGAAAAAACGCATGCTATGATGATAACGGACACGGAACGCATATCTGCGGCATTATCGCTGCAAAAAATAAAACAGCTCTGCACGGTGTGGCGACGGAGAGCCGTTTGTATGTATGCAAAGTACTGGATCGGCTCGGAAACGGAAGAATCGAGGATACCTGCCGCGCGGTGGATGAACTGATTCGATTTAACAGGGAAAATCGGCAGCCTGTGAGAATCTTAAATATCTCCGTCGGAATGACGGATGCCGTGCGCCCGAATCTGCAGCGGAGTCTCATCGCCGCTGTGGAGAAGGCCTGGGACAGCGGAATCGTCGTCCTGGCTGCGGCCGGAAATAACGGACCGGAAGAACATACGATTACGAGTCCGGGAATTTCCAGAAAAATCATCACGGTCGGCAGCATCGATGATCAGTGGGATCTGCAGGGTCAAAAGGGCTATTCCGGCAGAGGGCCGACGCAGGCATGCGTGGTCAAACCGGAGATCCTGATGCCGGGGACCAATATTCTGAGCTGCGCAAACCGGAAGGACGGGTATACGAGGAAGAGCGGCACGTCGATGGCGGTTCCGGTGCTTTCCGGCGTAATTGCGCTTTTGCTGAACGCACATCCCTCACTGACGCCGAATGAGGTAAAAATGCGGCTGTTCTACGCGGCAAAAAGGGTGGACGGCAGCGGCGGCGGAAAGAGCTGGGGGACGGTTACGCTGGATGGGCTGATGTACTAGTGTATCGCTGCTTATTCAGCACAGCGAAAAGATGCTTTTTGATAGTTTGGATAATCAAACTGCCGGTTGCTTACTATTCGCTGTATCGGGGCTGCGGCCGAGAAAGAGGAGGCGAAATACCTGTGTAACGGCGTCCTGCAGAGTGAGTTCCGGGATAGATTCGGCGGCGAGAATGTCGATTTCACCGACTTCGGTTTCTCCGAGGCTGTAGACGGCCCTGCCGATCGTCTCACCCTCTGTGACCGGGGCTTCCAGGGACTCCGGAAGAGAGAAGGTTTTCGTCAGTTCCTCTGCAGAGCCGGTGGTGTCGAGATACCGGAAGGCGCCGCTGTATTGAATCGCGAGGCTTTTGTCTGTGCCGCCGGTCACGGGTAATTCGACCAGAGTATCGGTGTTTTCGTCGATGTAGACACGGCAGTTTGCGAATCCCCACTCAAACAGGCTGATGGCGTCAGATATCCGTGCGGCGCTGTCCTCGGCCGCCATGACGGAGGCAATCAGATTTACGTCATTTTTTGTAGCGGTGGCAGCTAGACAGAATTTTGCCTGGCTGGTGGATCCGGTTTTCAGGCCGGTCGCGTACTCGTATTGTCTGAGCAGCTTATTTGTACTGCTCAGGGTAAAGATACTGTCGCCTTTGGCGGTGTGGTGTGTGATATCCTCCATCCAGATGGAGGTATAGTCAAAAATCTTCGGATGATTGACGGTCAGTTCTCTGGACATCAGTGCGATGTCCAGGGCACAGGAATAATGTCCGTCAGCATCCAGACCGCAGGAATTGACAAAGTGTGTGTGCTCCATGCCGAGGGCGGAAGCTTTTTCGTTCATCTGTTCAACAAAGGCATCTTCGGATCCGGAGATATATTCGGCCATGGCGACCGAGGCATCGTTGGCGCTGGCGATGACGATACATTTGATCATGGTTTCCACGGTCTGGGTTTCGTTTGCTTCCAGATATACCTGGGAGCCGCCCATGGCGGCGGCATGCTCTGATACGGTCACGATATCATTCAGGCTGATCTGCTGCGCGTCGATGGCTTCAAAAATCAGGAGCAGTGTCATCACTTTCGTCACGCTCGCAAGGGGGCGTTCGGTCGTCTCGTCTTTGGCGCAGAGAATGGTTCCGGTATCGGCGTCCATGAGAAGAACAGACGGGGCAGAGGTTTCAGGTTCGGATTCCGCGGCAGAAACAGCAAGTGGATGTATGAAAAGAAACAGCAGGCAAAAAACGAGGGAGAATAATTTTTTCATGATGGTACCCGGTACAGAGTTTACTTCATATTTATTAGAAATTATGTGAATTATGATATGTTTTTCCGTGATGATAAGAAAATCCTTGCTTTTTTCCCTGTATTCAGTAAAATAGAACTGTTTAGAGTCAGGCGGTTCGACGGAAAGACCTGATTCCGTATCCTGGCAGTACATGGACCTGATTATTGGCGGCACCGGTGAGACATATGGATCTGAACGTAAAACTGGAAGTGTTTGAAGGCCCGCTGGACCTTCTTCTTCATTTATTAGATAAAAATAAAGTCAGCATCTATGATATCCCGATCGTGGAGATCACGGATCAGTATCTGGATTATATCCGGGAGATGCAGCGGCGGGATCTGAACGTCATGAGTGAGTTTATGGTCATGGCGGCGACGCTTCTGGATATCAAGGCGCGCTGGCTGCTGCCGGGGGATACTGAGGAAGATGAGGAGGAGGATCCCCGCGCCGAACTGATGGAACAGCTGCTGCAGTATAAAATTTATAAATACATGTCTCAGGAACTCAAAGACATGCAGCTGGAGGCGGGACAGAAGCTGTATCACCGTCCGGCGATTCCGGAGGAAGTGCGGGAGTATGAGCCGCCGGTGGATATGGATCGCCTGACGGAGGGGCTGGATCTGAAGATTCTGCATGATATTTTTACCTCTGTGATGAGCCGTCAGGAAAGACTGGTGGATCCGATTCGCTCGAAGTTCGGAAAGATCGAGAAGGAGGAGGTATCTGTTGAGGAAAAGCTGTTCTGGATGGAACGATATCTGGATACGCACGCGTCCTTTTCCTTCAGGGATCTGCTGGAACGGCAGAACAGTAAAGTAGAACTGGTCGTTACGTTTCTTGCGGTTCTGGAACTGATGAAAATGGGGAAGGTTTCCGCGAGACAGGATGATGCCTTCGGTGAGATATATATAGAGGTGATGGGGCAGTGATACAAGAAAAGCGGTGGAACAGTTGTGAAGCCGGCCCTCTGAGTGGAGTCTGAATTCTGTATGGGAAGGAGTAGTTTATGCGGATAGAAGAATATGAGGCGGCTGTGGAGGCTATCCTGTTTGCCATGGGAGACTCTGTGGAACTGTCAAAGATAGCGAAAGCGCTGGAGCTGTCGGAGAAGGAGACGGCATCTATCCTGCGGAATTTAAGCGACCGTTATAAATCAGACGCGAGCGGACTGCAGATCATTGAGCTGGACGGCGCTTACCAGATGTGTACCAAGGTCAGCCAGTATGAGTATCTGATCCGGATTGCGAAGCAGCCGAAAAAGCATGCGCTGACGGATGTTGTCCTGGAGACATTGTCGATTGTTGCGTATAAACAGCCTGTCACCCGGGCGGAGATTGAGAAAATCCGGGGCGTTTCCTGCGAGCACGCGATCAATCGTCTGGTCGACTATGATCTGATACGCGAGATCGGACGCCTGGACGCGCCGGGCCGGCCGATCCTGTTTGGCACGACGGAAGAGTTCCTCCGCTGCTTCGGCGTACAGTCGGTGGATGATCTGCCATCGCTGGATCCGGAGCAGATGGAGGAGATGAAACAGGAGGCGCAGGAGGAGGTGCAGCTGAAACTGAATCTGTGAATTTTAGACAAAATCCTGGCGTGTACAGACAGGAAAATATAGAATTCATAGAAAGAAAAATCTGCCTTTTTTGGCAGTTTTTTCTTTGAAGGGTTTGAAATGAGGGATGTTTGTAAAAATTTGTTGTTTCCTCCGGCAAACTATGATAACATATTAACAATACTGTGTCCCGAACAGCATGCGTGTGTTCGGA
>JAJQEU010000106.1 GCA_021201535.1 Clostridiales bacterium
TGTCGCCGCCTGTTCCGAGAATCGCCACACAGTTCGTGTATGCATCCATGACTTCAATGGAACAGTATCTATCCGTAGCGGGCTTTTCAATGACAACCGCATCCTCACTCAAATCAAGCCATACCTGTGAATAAACCGTATCCACATTGGGAGTAACAACATCGGTGGAATCTGCCGTTGCCAGAGAAGCCGCATGGATAAACTGGTTGACAGGCGCCTGAGTGGAGGTCGCTGTTACGGTATTCGTCATCTTCTCCTTCGTCGCATATTCCAGAATGAGTGGAAATGTAAAGACATACGCGTCTTTTACGAGCGTCCATGTCTCGTCTTTCGCGGCATCTGTGTCAGAATCTCCTGTCTCTGCACTGTCATCTTCATCTGTAGCAGACGCAGTAACTGATGCGCTGTCTGTTGTAGAATCCGCATCCGATTTCGCGGTTGAACCGCATCCGGCCATCCCAACGGTTGTAAATAGTATTATCATAACCAGCAACAGGCTGAGACTTCTCGATCTTATCCTAGTTTTCATTTTCATCAAATTAAATTCCCTTCTTCTGATATTTTACCATCAGGGTATCGCCGGAACTGCCGGTGCCTGTCCCATCATCCGCAAGCGCCGCAGGCGCAAAGGACAGGGCAAGGCAGAGTGTAAGCAGAACAGCCAGCGCTTTCCTGAGTTTTTACATGGTTCTGTGTCTTTTCATTTTCTTTTCCTCTCTGATGGTTTTGATAGAACTGTAAAGCAACACGTTCGATATAATAAAGCTTTTGTTGATACATATAAAATCATTTTATCATATCTGATCTCTATTTGTATACGGAATAATAAAATTTTTATCGTAAAAACCTGATGCATCCAGTAATTTCCGGATAATAAAAGCATTTTTTAACCGTGCAGATGGAACTGCTGAATTCCCGTCCCGAAAACCGCATCAGAAATGAAACAGCCAAAAGAAAAGCCGGGCAGATATCACTCATAAAAGTCATGCCTGCCCGGCCAATAACGATAAATATTCCGCTGCTTTCCTCAATCCAGCAGATTCTTCGACTTCGCGTAATTAAACACCGGTCCCTCCAGGCAGACATAGGTATCGCCCACCTTACAGTGCCCGCATTTGCCCACGCCGCAGCACATCTTCCGCTCAAAGGAAACCCAGATCTTCTCCTCGACCGCCCCGCATTTCAGGCATTCCAGCGCCGCGAAATGCATCATCACCGGCGGTCCGACGATCACGATATTATAATCATCGAAGGAGGAAATCGGAATCTTATGGATATGTGCCGTCACCATACCGGTCTCAAATCCCTCCTGCACCTCATTGTCCAGCGTCGTGATCATACAGAACCGTTCTTTGAATTTCTCAATCTCATCCCGGAACAGAACCGCCCCGGCATTCTTAAATCCGGCGATAATGCTCACTGATTTACACACCTCCGGGTGATCATAAAAGTGATTGATCGTCGTCATCAGCGGAGACATGCCGGTGCCGCCGCAGATGATGAGCAGATCCTTGTTCTCAAACTCTTTAACCGGGAAATGATTCCCGTAGGGTCCGCGCAGGAAAATGGAATTCCCCGGCTGCAGATCAAAAATCGCCTGCGTCAGGAGTCCGACATTCCGGATTGTAAACTCTACAAATCCCGGACCTTTTCCGCTCGCCGAGATCGGCGCCTCCCCCACCTTCGGAAGAGACAGCATGAAAAACTGCCCGAAGCCTGGCTCGTCGTCGCAGGCCACGCGGAAGGTGCACTCGGTTGATGTGTGTTTTAACATACTTAAGATTCTGTGTGGTTTCGGAACCAAAACATTATTATCCATTCTCTTCTCCCTCCTCCGGATGATTCAGACGGTCCACCTCCTCGCTCAGCCGGTTCACCGTATCCGCAAAGCAGATCTCCTCCGGGCACCGCATGATACAGCGGCCGCAGCCCACGCACATATGCTCATTGCCGCCGAACCGGGCATTATAGTCGTAGACCTTGTGCATTGTCTTGAAACGCATCATCTGCTGCGGAAACTTCCGGGCGATATTGCCGCCCGCGGTTTTGGAGAAATCCGGAAGCATGCAGGAAGACCAGATCCGCCTGCGTTCGCCCTTGCGGCTGTTCTCCTGGTTCAGGTAATCCACCGTGTCAAAACAGCTGCAGGTCGGACACACTGTATTGCAGCCGCCGCAGGAGATACACTTGTCATTGTACTCCTCCCAGAATTTCAGACCGGCAATGTCACGCAGCATCTCGATGCCCCGAATATCCGGGATTTTTACCTTCCGCACATTTTCCTCGATAAACGACGGTTCGTAATCACACTCCGCAGCCCACTCGAAACAATGGACGAATTCCGGATCATTTACTTTCAGCTCAATCATGTCTCCGTGCAGCTTCCACGCCACGCTGAAATTCTCCGCGCGGTTGGTTCCCATGGAGACACAGTAACAGTTTTCCCAGCTCTGTTCGCACTCCATCATGAAAATCTTTACCTTGCCGCGCATCAGCTTGTAATAGACGTCGCTGGTTCCGCCGTTCGCCAGGAACATATTGTCCAGCCGTTTCAGGGCGTTCACATCGCAGGGACGCGCAAAAATGATAATTCCCTTCGGGTCGTTGGGCAGCGTCTCACGGCAGCTGTCCTCATCAAAAGTAAAAATCGTCTGCGATACGGGATAGATGACCTCCTTCGGGGAGAAATCCGACTGACGATCCGTCACAATCTCCTCCACCCGCTCGATCTCATGGTAGCGGATCAGACCGCCCGTCTCCCACATCCCCCGGTCAGGCACCAGTACCGGCGCGTAAATGCGGTATTCCTGTTTCAGTTCCTGCAACACCTCATTCATATAGGTCCGGTTGATCCGGTAACTCTTCGAGACCACCGGCCGGGCTTTGCGCTCCGCGATCATTCTGTCCAGGATGAAGCTGTCAAGCTGCAGAAAACCGGTCGTCAGCTGTCCCACCATCCGGTAAAACTCAGTATCCGCATACTCCTTGATATCCAGGCAGAAGCCCGGCGCCCAGTTGAGCAGATGTGTGTTCAGAAACTCCCGCTGCTCCTCCAGGCCGGCCAGCGTCTCCGTATACTGGCTCGTCTCATCGCAGAGATAAGCCATAAACTCCATCTCCATGGCGATATGGTCTTCCAGGAGCTCGCCCGCCTCTTCCGTACGCTCAATGCCTTTCGCCTCATAAATCTCACAGACACGGTTCCATGCGTCCTGCATCATCACCCGCTTCGGACTGGTGTAAACCGATTCATAGGGAAACGCGGCGTTCCCCTGCGCGCTGCCGGCGCCGAGAAAGGTTTTGGCATAATCAACCGCCAGGTCTTCCAGCGACTCCCCCGCGTCATACTCAAAATATTCATTCAGGCGCATCAGTGCGTCCTGAAACTCCGTCAGCGCATTTTCCTTTCTCTCCGACGGGAACTCCACATGTCTCAGCTGTTCAAAAAACTCCGCGTCGATCTCCTTCTGGAAAAAACGGGCAAAAAACCGATACAGATTTCTCCGGTTCAGCATCAGCTGCTTAAATCCTGTCTTACTGCTTATGATCATAATACCTGCCTCCTTTTCCGTAGGATACCTCGTCCAGTTCCTGCGGCAGAATATCCTGCCACGCAGCGTTTTTCAGAATATAGCGCGTCGACGGCCCGTTTCCGTAATCATGCAGGCAAAACACATGCTCCTCCCCCGCTTCCCGGATCAGCCGGGACACATCGCTGTGCGGGTCATTGATATCTCCGAAATGAAGCGCGCGTCCGGAACAGTTCCGCACACAGGCCGGCTGCTCGCCCCGCTCTCTCGACTCGGCGCAGATGGTGCACTTATCCATCGCGCGGCGCATCTCGCTGAAGGTATTCGCGTGATACGGACATTCTTTGTTGCAGCTGTGACAGCCGATACATTTTTTCGACTCAATCCGCACGATGCCGTCCTCCCTGCTCTTGTAGACGGCGCCCGACGGACAGACTCTCACACAGACCGGATGCTCGCACTGCTGACACATCGTCGGCAGAAAATACATCTCCAGATCCGGAAATGTACCGGTCGGACCGACCATGCGCACCTTCGTGCGGTCCGAGCCCAGATCCGTACCGTTTTCCATTTTACATGCCACCTGACAGCCCTTGCATCCGATACAGCGGTCCAGTTCGATGACAAACGCATATTGTTTCATAAAACCCCTCCGTTTATATCCTGTACGCTCGCATATTCGGTGCCTAAAGGAAATCCGAACGTATTTTTTGTAAAACCGGTCGTTCCGGACAGGAATCAAAAAATCCCCGTTTTTACGCCGACACCTCCAGCGTCCGGTCCGTCGGCTGTGCCAGCCAGGAGCTGAAGTCCTGCGGACTCTGCCATATCCCCTCCGGAGCGCCCTTGGCCGGATATACCTTCACCTGAAAGCCGCGCAGCGTATAGGTTCCCACCACATCATTAAACGGCCCCTCCGCCCGCGTCAGCATGTTGACATTCATCTCTCTCCAGCCGTGCGTCTTTGTGTTCAGGGTTTCCGGATTCCAGAAACGCTCCATATACACAACGCCCGGCCGGATGCCCTGTGTAACAGACACCACCGCGCGAATTTTCCCTCGTTTTGACTCAATCCACGCCCACTGGCCGTCCTCCAGCCCATATTTTTCCGCGTCCGCCGGAAACATCCACAGCTCCGGAACCGGATAGATTTCCCGCAGCCACGGCACGTTCCGCAGCGTGTTGTGATGGAAGAACGGCACCCGGCCGCCGGTCATGGTAAGCGGAAACTCCGCGGCCAGGCCATCCGTATCCAGCGGGCTCTCCACTGGCTCCAGATAGTAGGGAAGCGGCTCATAATCCTTTGAGGACGGCGGCAGCTCACATTTCGAAAAAGGCTGTCCGGTTCGTCCCAGCGTGATCATGCTTTCCAGGTACAGTTCACATTTCTTTGACGGCGTGGCAAAGCCCTGCGGAAGACCTGTCTTCGGGTCTGTCTTTTTGTATACATAATATTCCTTCCACTCATCCTTTGACATGTAAGTGTAAGGCGTGATATGTTTTAATTTCTCAAAGGTCAGTCCGACCCGCCCCAGGAAATGATCCCAGAGATCTGTCACATTATCCCAGTAGGGCAGATTATCACCCATATATTCCGCGTCAAACGCTTTCCGGCAGCCTTCGTCGCCCAGCTCGCCGCAGCGCTTCGCGATCTTCGACCAGATCAGCGTCTCATCCATCGTCTCCCACAGATGCGTCACCTGCTGCCGCGCGCAGAGCGTATTGCAGGTCTCAACGATCATATTCGTCTCCAGCCACTCCTCCGTGGGGAGCAGGATATCCGCGTAAGAGGAAAACGAGGTCGGATACATGTACATATGCACGATGAAATCGAGTTCATCGATGGCCTGTCTCACCTTCTGGCTGTCCGCGACTGCAGCCATCTTATTGCCGGACCGGTCGATCCATACCCTCGGTTTATATGGCTTCCCGGTCAGTACCGCGTCAAAGATACTGGTGATGTGTCCGGCATACCAGATGTGCAGCCCCTTGTGTTCAATACCGCCCAGACGTTTTTTCAGCTGTTCATCCGGCAGAAGATCCGCCGCGATGGGAACCGGATAATTCGGCTGGTCAAACACGCCGCTGGTCTTAAAACGCTGCAGGATCGATCCCGGCTGCTCCACATTGCCCATCAGCAGATCCAGTATCGCGGTGGACATGGAAGCCTGCACCGAGTTCGGCGTCTGATCCGTGCTCACACCCAGAGCAATACCGCCCGGCGTATTTTCAGCATAAACACGGATGCCCTGCTCGATGCGCTCCGGCTCCATGCCGCAGATCTCCCCCACATGCTCCAGTGTATACGGCTCCGCCTGCTCCCACAGCAACTGGAAACCGGTCTTATATATTTTCCCGTCAATCTCAAAGGTACCCTTCAGAACCGGAGACAACTCATCGTTCCACGGATACTCCATGGGCCGGGCGCTCTCGGTATTCTCATCCCATATCATGAATGTGTCCGGAATATCCGGATCCTCACTGACTTGCGCACGCCAGAGCATCTTCGTCTGTGCATCGACCAGATAAGGGAGATTCGTCCATTTCATCACGAAATCGTAATTGTAATATCCCCGCTCCAGAATATACCGGATCCAGCCCAGCATCAGCGCGACGTCGGTTCCCGGCCGAACCGGCAGCCACACAGTCGCTTTCGCCGCGTCCGGCGTAAGTCTCGGATCGATGACAACCGTTTTTACCCCCTTGGCCCGCAGATCCGCCACGGCTCCGCCGCCGCTTGCCGGACAGGAATAGGACGGATCGGTGCCCCAGAGCACCAGACACTGAATCGGCGTGTTCTCCGTGTCATAGATCTCCAGCGCATTCGAGTCCGCGATGCTCGGATCCGTTCCGCCGTACATCATCGTGTAGGACAGGACGCGCGGCAGGTAACACTGCGCACAGCCCGGCTCAAACCAGTTCGGCGTCCCGAAAATGTTGCAGAAACGAGCGATGCTCCAGATCTCCGGGTTGCCGCCGCCGCCCGTAGAGCAGAACACGGTCTCGGCTCCGTATTTTTCCTTGGTCTCCACCAGTTTCTTCGCGATGATGTCAATGGCCGTATCCCAGGAAATCCGGCGCCATTTATTCGCACCCCGCCTGCCCACGCGCATCATCGGATATTTGTTCCGGTTCGGATGATACAAAGCCTGAATGCCGGACAATCCCTTCGCGCACATACGCCCCTTGCTCATCCGATCCTCCGGATTACCTTCCAGTTTGATCACACGGCCGTTTTTGACCGTCGCGATCACGCCGCAGTTCGCGATGCAGGCCCGACAGCAGGTTTTCACCCGCCGAATCTCATCCTCCTTTTCCTTCTTCTCCACCGTGCGCGACTTCTGAAACAACAGCGGACGGTTCGAGGCGATATCCAGCCCCCTGACATTCGTCGCCTCCAGGAAATCCATACTTGTGATCGTTGCTTTTTTGCCCATTTTGCACCTCTCTGTGTGAAATGTCACACATTTTCCGAATTTGCATCCCGCATGTGTACTGTGTGTATTTATTCTGTATACCGTTGGTATACCATCTAAATGCCATTATAAGAGGATAATTGTGAATGTCAAGGGAATCGGGATAATGAAATTATTTTTGTGAAATGTCGTGTGGATTACAGAACATCAGAGAAGGATTTTTCTGCTTTTTTGGCGAATATTCTTAATAACTTTCGGGTAACTCTCAGCACAAAAATCCGAACGGGATGTATGACTGACGCTGGTTCTTCGTCATAGATGAAAAAAAACAGTCATTCAGATATACAAAGAAGTAAAACAGGACGCGCTCTTTGAAATAAGAATCGCGTCCTGTCTAAGAAAATGTCGATCAAATAATCATATCATTTATTTTTTCGTGATATATCCCTGTGCCGTGAGCAGCTCCGCGCAGAGCACCGCTCCGCCGGCCGCGCCGCGGACCGTGTTGTGGGACAGCCCCACAAACTTCCAGTCATACACAGTGTCTTCCCGGAGACGTCCGATGCTGACGCCCATGCCTCTCTCATACTCCACATCCAGCTGTACCTGCGGACGGTTGTCCTCCTCCATATAGCGGATGAACTGCTTCGGCGCGCTCGGAAGGTTCAGCTCCTGCGGAAGTCCGGAAAATGAGGTCAGTTTCCCGATCAGCTGTTCCTTCGTCACCTTTTTGCGAAACTTTACAAAAACGGCCGCCGTGTGTCCGTTCAGCACAGGCACACGGATACACTGACAGGTGATTACCGGGGAAGCCGCCGGAACGATCACGCCCTGCTTTGCATCAATCTCACCCCAGAGACGGAGCGGCTCCTTCTCGGACTTCTCCTCCTCGCCGCCGATATAGGGGATGACGTTCTCCACCATCTCCGGCCAGTCTTTAAAAGTCTTACCCGCGCCGGAGATCGCCTGATAGGTGGTGGCCACTACCTCATACGGTTCGAACTCTCTCCATGCAGTGAGCGCCGGCGCATAGGACTGAATGGAACAGTTCGGTTTCACCGCAATAAAACCTCTCGTCGTGCCGAGACGCTTTTTCTGATACTGTATCACATCCATGTGCTGCGGATTGATCTCAGGAACGACCATCGGCACATCCGGCGTCCAGCGGTGCGCGCTGTTGTTGGATACGACCGGAGTCTCCGTCTTCGCATAAGCCTCCTCGATCGCTTTGATCTCATCCTTGGACATATCCACGGCGCTGAACAGAAAATCCACGCCCGCGGAAACCTGTTCCACCTCATTCACGTTCTTGACAACAATATCCTTCACCGACTCCGGCATCGGCGTCGTCATCTTCCAGCGGCTTCCGATCGCATCCTCATAACGCTTTCCCGCGGAACGCGGACTCGCCGCGATCGTGGTCACCTCAAACCAGGGATGGTTCTCCAGCAGAGAAATAAATCTCTGCCCGACCATACCGGTTCCGCCTAATATTCCGACTTTTAATCTGTCACTCATCTCCATATCCTCCATCATCAAAATTTAAAATGCTGATGCATTCTGTCTGTATATCCCCTCTACATCAAAAACTGACACATTTTATTATATATCCCCTGCATCAAAAACAATTCGCCGCAGATGTCCGCGCCGTGCGTACATCTGTCGCTCCGTTGAATATTACAGCAAACGCAGACAAAAAGCAAGCCTTTTTCGTAATATATACAGAGATTTCCTGTAACTATACAGGATAGCACTTCTCACCTGCTGCGAAATACGTACGATGACGCAAATGACGATTTATTTCATCCTCTCCGCGATCCCGCAGGTCATCCGGTAAACCGCCTCCGCCCGCTGTGCCAGCCGACAACAGATCCGTCCGGTCGTCTCCCGCCATTCCCGATCAAAAGCATCTGCCGGGACAATCCCGCAGCCCAGCTCATCTACCGTGAAGATCATATCCGGATGCTCGTCCGTCATCTGATCAAAAATCAGATACGGATCCCGCCCCGCTTTTAACTCCGCCGCGACAAGCAGATGGATATTTTCTGTCATCGGAGGTTTACACATACCCTTCCGCAGCGCTTCCTCCTGCAGCTTTCCCGCAAAAAAAGATTTGCCCTGATAGGCTCCGCCTGTGATTAAAATCATATGATTGATCCTGTTCCTGTTATTTGACCCTGTAATGACAATCCCTGACCCGGATGAACCGGAGCAGAAATTTTGCCATTTCGCGCAAAAAATTGTTCCTGAGGAACTGTCGTGATAGGGCGATATGAAACTATAATACCACGCAATGAGGGATTATTACAACCCTTTCCATAGAAAACGGGTATTGCAAGATAGTCTCTTACAATTTATAATAGAAAGACATTTTACAGTTTTGTTCAAATAATACCATGCAGGAGGAAACCATGAGTTCCATAAAAGACATTTCTCTCGCTCCTTCCGGAGCACATAAAATTGACTGGGTACGCAAGAACTGCCCGCTGCTCCGCAGTCTGGAAGCGGATTTCACAAAAAATCGCCCTTTTGACGGCATCCGTATCGCGCTCTCCATCCATCTGGAGGCCAAGACCGCTTACCTGTGCAAGGTACTGGCAGCCGGCGGCGCCGAGATGTTCATCACAGGGAGCAATCCGCTCTCCACGCAGGACGACGTAGCCGCGGCGCTCGCAGCGGACGGTCTGAATGTATACGCCCGCTACAACTGCACAGAATCAGAATACAACGCATACATTCAGCAGGTACTTGAAAACAACTGTCATATCATCATCGACGACGGCGGCGATCTCGTACATATGCTGCACACAAAGATGCGGGATAAGATTCCCCATGTGATCGGAGGCTGTGAGGAGACCACGACCGGCATCATCCGCCTGATCGCCATGGCGAAACAGGACGAGCTGCGCTTCCCCATGGTGCTGGTGAACAACGCCGACTGCAAGCATCTCTTCGACAACCGCTACGGCACGGGGCAGTCCGTCTTTGACGGCATCAACCGGACGACGAATCTCATCGTCGCCGGGAAATACGTGGTCGTGGCGGGCTACGGCTGGTGCGGCAAGGGCGTCGCCATGCGCGCGAAGGGTCTCGGCGCGAGGGTCATCGTCACAGAGATCGACCCGGTCAGGGCGATCGAGGCCGTGATGGACGGATTTGATGTCATGCCCATGAACGAGGCCGCAAAGATCGGCGACTTCTTCATCACTGTGACGGGCTGTGCCGGAGTCATTGATGAGGAAGATTTCCGCGTCATGAAAAACGGCGCCATCCTGTGCAACGCCGGGCATTTCGATGTGGAGATCGATATGAAACGCCTCCGTGAGATCGCCCTCGACACGATCGACCAGAGGAAAAACATCACCGGTTATCAGATTTCCGAGGAGAACTGGATCTATGTGCTGGCGGAAGGCCGTCTGGTAAACCTGGCTGCCGGCGACGGACACCCGGCTGAGATCATGGATATGAGCTTTGCCATCCAGGCCCTGAGCGCGAAATATCTGGTTGAAAACGCCGGAAATCTGACGGAAAAACTGATCAGCGTTCCCAGAGAGGTAGACCTCGAGGTCGCAAACCGCAAGCTGCGTTTCCTCGGCAAGACCATTGATGTGCTGACGCCGGAGCAGGAGATCTATCTGAACTCATCGAGTATATATCTGGCTTAAAATCGGTCATATTATTTCGTGACAGTTCCTGACCCGGATGAACCGGAATAGAAATTTTGCCATCTTGCACAAAAAATCGTTTCTCAGCGACAGATGAATAAACGGGAAAGACAGTCCGTAACGGGCTGTCTTTTTCGTCGCGCAGAAATTAATTGTTAACTTATTTCTAAAATTATTAGTTGACATTACGCGCGTTGGTATGGTATTTTTTCTTTCGGGAGGTAATCTGAATCCATGAAAAAGACAAGAAACTTAGTTTTATGCGCACTGTTCGTAGCGCTCATAGCGGTCGGTGCGTTTATCCGGATACCGATTCCGGTCGTACCCTTTACTTTGCAGTTTTTATTTACCATGCTGGCCGGGATTTTACTCGGAGGAAAATACGGCGCGATTTCCGTATGCGTATATATCATCATCGGTCTCATCGGCCTGCCGGTTTTTACGGAAGGGGGCGGAATCTTTTATATTTTTCAGCCCACCTTCGGTTACATCATCGGCTTTGCGATCGGCGCCTTTGTGACCGGCACCATCGTCCATCGTGCGGCCGCTCCGGGCTACGCCCGGCTGTTGGCGGCGAATTTTACGGGTCTGGGCATCGTGTATGCCTGCGGAATGATTTATTACTACCTGATCAGTAATCTCTATCTCGGAAACGCCATCGGTGTGTGGACACTGTTTCTCTACTGCTTTGTTTTAGCCGTGCCTGGCGATATAGCCCTGTGCATCCTCGCCGCAGTCATGGGAAAGAGGCTCCTGCCGGTGATCCGTCAAATGGATAACGGGTGACAGGCAGCCCCTGTCATATGGACAATGAATGACAGGCAATTCCCTGCCATATGGACAATGAATGACAGGCAATTCCCTGCCACACCAATAATGAATGACGAATCAGAGGTGAATTCATGATGAGCAAGACACTTTTTATCACAGGAACCGGCACAGATGTCGGAAAGACCTATGTGACGGCGATGATTTTGAAAAAACTGCAACAGATGCATCTCCGCGCGGCTTATTACAAGGCCGCCATGAGCGGAAATGACCGCGCTCCGGACGGAAAACTCATTCCCGGAGACGCACTGTATGTCAAAACAGTCTCAGGCATCGACCAGCCGCTTGAGGAGATGTGTCCCTACGTCTATGAAACGGCGGTTTCCCCTCATCTGGCGGCGCAGCTGGAAGGGAATCCGGTCGATCCTGACGTGGTGCTGAGCGGTTTCGACCGCGTCAGCCGGGCATATGACTATATAGTTCTCGAGGGCTCCGGCGGTATTCTCTGTCCGCTTCGCTTCGACAGGCAGGAATTTTATCTGGAGGATTTTATTAAAAACCGAAATCTCCCCTGTATCATCACAGCCGACGCCGGTCTCGGTGCCATCAATGCCGTTGTACTGACAGCGGAATATATGAAATCCCGCGGTATCGCGGCAAAAGGAATTATATTTAATCATTACGAACCCGGCAACCGCATGCACGAAGATAATTTATTTATGTGTGAACATCTGACAGGTCTGCAGGTGCTTTCCTGTGTCAAAGACGGCGACACCGACCTGGAAATCGATGCGAAAACACTGGAAAACCTTTTTTCTTAACAGTTTCTTAAGTTTCTTAGATACTGGAAGTTTATATAGCAGAAAGTGAGAATCCTATGATCTGGTATCCCTACGAGCAAATGAAAACCATGCATCCCCCTTATAAAATCATCGATGCGGAGGGTGTTTACCTCTATACGGAGGAAAGAAAACTCATTGATTCCGTCTCCTCCTGGTGGAGCGTGATCCACGGATACAAACATCCGGAGCTGAATCAGGCGATCGAAGACCAGCTGAAAAAATTCGCCCATGTCATGCTGGGCGGGCTGACCCATGAGCCGGCTCAGAGGCTCTCCGAAAAACTGCAGTCGTGGCTTCCGGGTGATCTGGATTATTGCTTTTTCTCTGATTCCGGCAGCGTCGCCGTGGAGGTGGCATTGAAAATCGCGCTGCAATACTATATGAACCGGGATGAAACCGACCGAACGATGATCCTCTCACTGGAACACGCGTACCACGGCGATACCTTTAAAACCATGGATGTGGGCGATGATGAGGATTACCATTTTGTTCTGAAAGCATACGGGAAAAATCCGGATATCGTGCATATCCCCACCGAAATCGCCGCACTGGAGGAAGCTTTTACAAAATACCACGACCGGCTGAACTGCTTCATCGTCGAGCCGCTCCTGCAGGGCGCCGGCGGCATGAGAATGTATGATATCGCATTTCTTCGCCGCGCCCGGGAACTGTGCGACCGGTACGATGTGCTCTTGATTTTCGATGAGGTCGCGACCGGCTTCGGGCGCACAGGGAACAGGTTTGTGGCGGATCTCGTTCTGCCGGACATTCTGGTATTGGGAAAAGGGCTGACCGGCGGCTATATCGGCCACGCCGTGACTGTAGCCACCCAAAGAGTGTACGACGGATTTTACGATGATCATCCGGAGCACGCGCTCATGCATGGTCCGACCTTTATGGGGAATGCGCTGGCCTGCAGCGTTGCCTTAAAATCCATAGAACTGTTTGAACGTGACGATTATCTGTCTAAAATACGCCGGATTGAAGAAATCACCCGCCGCGAAATGCAGGATTTTTCAGATCCCCGCATCAAAGAAGTACGAACCATGGGCGCCTGTGTGTGCGTGGAGGTATATGATCCGTCCGATATCCGTGGCTATCAACAGTTTGCCTGTGAGCGGGGCGTCTTCAGCCGTCCGTTCCTGAACTACCTGTACGCCATGGTTCCGTATATCATCCGGGAGGAAGATCTTGTAAAAGTCCTGCGGACAATGAAGGCGTGGTTTGGCAGGAACTCCATATAAAATCCCGTTTTGCTGCGCAGGCAGACATCTTCCTTTGCGCGGCATGTGCATCTCGAAAATGCTCAGTCGCTGCCCTGCTTCTTCCTGGCCTCCACCTCCATGATCGCCTCATTCAGCGACAGCATCTTCTCATCCAGCTTCGCCACGATTCTGGCGCAGGACTGCAGATCCTCACTGATATAATCCGGGGCGTCGCCCTCGAACTTGTAATAGATCTTGTGCTCCAGGCTGGCCCAGAAATCCATCGCGATGGTCCGGATCTGGAGCTCAACCTTCGTCGGCACGATGCCCTTCGTCGTCTGGATCGGCACCTGAATATGCATATGATAACTGCGGTATCCGCTCTCCTTCGGATGTTTGATATAATCCTTGATATAGAGGACGGAAATCTCCTCCTGCTTCCCGATCGCCTCCGCCAGGCGGTAGATATCCGATGTGAAGGAGCACACCACGCGGATACCGGCGATATCGCTCACGTGCTCGACCATATTTTTCATGGTGGTCTCATAACCGTCGCGCCTGAGCTTATTCACAATGCTCTCCGGCGTCTTGATCCGGGACTTGATATACTCGATTGGATTGTATTGATAGATAAACTGGAACTCATCGCTCATGATATCCAGCTTTGTCCGAACTTCCTTAATCGCAGAATTGTAAAGAAACATGATATTCTGCCAGTCATAAACATTTTCTCTGATCTCTGTATGCTGCTCTGCCATGATGTCTGCACCTCGTATTCTGTCTGAGAACTGTCATAAAACAATGACCTGTTGTATCAAAGGGGGTCAAATGTGTTTGACGCCTCTGTTCCGCCATGCCCCATCTGCACTGTATGAATACATAAAAATAATTATAGCATATATTGCCAAAAAAATGTCTGTTATATCTTAATTTTTATACAAATTTAATAATAAACGTCCGCGTCACGGATCAAAGCAGAACCATGCAGAGCTTTAGATTTTCCTTTGTATTTGCAGTATCTTTGCCGCGAAAAGTGCTCCGATCAGGCCCCCCAGTCCATTATGCAGCATATCGTCCCATTCAAAAAAGCCCCGATGCGTTATCAGCTGCAAACTCTCAATCACCGCAGAGAAAATAAGTCCTGTAAAAAAAGCAAATTTCGGTTTCACTTGGTACAGGAAATGTAATAGTAAACCGCCCGGTATAAAGAGTATTATGTTCAGGATAATCTCCTGCAGCGATTTCATGTTGTGGTTCACAATCAAATCGTTCCAGGACCACAAGGGTATCAGGTTTACTTTTATCAGGTCTGTCGGAGTTCTTATAACCAGCGTGGTGATGATCACACTGACAAACCAGGAAATCAGCAGCGCTTTCAGAAACGCCCGTTCCGCCTTCTCTCTTCTCCACAGGTTCACAGTAAACACAGCTGCTCCAATAAAGATAAGTATCGGCCACATCGATACCGGCAAATATGTATTGAAAAAAAAATATACTGCTTCCGTTGTCATTCTCTCCTGCTATAGTTTAAGATTAATGTATCATAACTGTTCAGTACCTTCACAGTTACGAGGAAAAGTCCATTTAAAATCGCTGTGTGATGAGACTTTTCCCTGTGTAATCTACGCTATCAGACATACTTCGCAACAAGTGCGAAGTACTGACCTGAACAGTTACAATGCATCATGAATATTTTACGCCATACACCATGTCAACTCTGTTTTCTGTGATAAAAGGTATTACCGTAATAGAAAACATTTCCTCGTCCATGCGAAGACATGCTTTTTGTTCATACCTTATCAATGTCTGATCTTTCCTCTGAGTCAGTGTACCACATATCATTTTCGTTCACAAGCATATTATGATGAATTCAATAAACACTGACGCCTGTCAAACTACGGAAATGAAAAGGTGTAATCAACCATATTCCCTCCCCAACGCAACGTTCATAGCCTTTGAACAGGACAGAGCCACGACAGCAAAAGCAATATCCCGCCCGCGTACTCCCGGTCAGATTTTTTGAAATTATATATCATTCTAATCTTCCTCTAATCTTTGGCTGATATACTTCAGTCATAAAATAAAAAACGCCCTCCAAAAGGCAGGAGGCAAAAAAATTAAAGGAGGACAATACGATGATGAAAAACTTTTTACACCACAAAGAGAACAGAGAGGAAAACAGGAAACCCGCCACCCGCCGCATCGTTTCGGTCTTATGTATCACAGGCG
>JAJQEU010000102.1 GCA_021201535.1 Clostridiales bacterium
GGGAAACGTTGATTTGGCAAAAAACAGGATTGACAAACCCCGGGATTGTATTTATTATAATACAATAGGTGTATACATAATACATATGGAATGAGGAAAAGACATGGATGAGATCAGCTTAAAGGCTTTGGCGAAAATCAATCTGGGACTGGATGTACTGGGTCAGCGCGAAGATGGCTATCACGAGGTGCGTATGGTCATGCAGTCGATTCATCTGTATGACCGGGTGGAGATTAAAAAAACGAAATCCCCGCAGATTCATGTGCAGACGAATCTGTATTATCTGCCGGTGGATGAGAATAATCTCGTCTACAAAGCGGCGGCTCTGATGAAAGAGGAGTTTAAGATCAGAGAGGGCGTGCGGATCACGCTTCAGAAGTTTATCCCGGTAGCGGCGGGCATGGCCGGCGGAAGCTCGGATGCTGCGGCCGTACTGGTCGGGATGAACCGGATGTTTCATCTCGGACTTAAGCAGAACAGATTGATGGAGCTGGGATTGAGGCTCGGAGCGGACGTGCCTTTCTGCGTGATGCGCGGGACGGCTCTGGCGGAGGGGATCGGAGAGAAGCTGACGGCATTGCCTCCCATGCCGAAGTGCCCGGTTTTGATTGCGAAGCCGGCTGTTTCCATATCTACCAGACAGGTATATGAACAGCTGAAGCTGACAGACAGCACGCAGCATCCGAATATCGACGGGATTATCGAGAACATGAAAAGCAAAAACCTCCGCGGTGTGGCTGAGAACATGGGGAATATTTTAGAGACCGTTTCGATCCGTCAGTATCCGGTTATCCGGGAGATCAAGGCTCTGATGAAGGAAAACGGCGCGATGAATGCCATTATGAGCGGCAGCGGACCGACGGTGTTTGGACTTTATCATAGTGAGAAGGATATCCGGGGCGCATATGATGCTCTGAAACAGTCCGGTCTTGCCAAAAATGTATATACCTCAGAGATCCATAACAATCGCAGATAACAGATTATGTGTGTGATTTCCCGTAGCCGTGCATGCAGGGAATGACCCGGCGAAGCGGGGCTGCGAGACAGTTACGGGCAGGTATGGGATATCGGAGAAAGGGGATAGAAGATGACAGATAATTTGGAACTTCAGACAGCTGCCTATCTGCCGCTGCGTGATGTGGTGTTTCAGACGCTTCGCACAGCGATTTTAAAAGGCGATCTGAAGCCGGGAGAACGGTTGATGGAGCTTCAGCTCGCCTCGAAGCTGGGCGTCAGCCGTACACCGATTCGGGAAGCGATTCGTATGCTGGAGCAGGAGGGGCTCGCGGTGATGATCCCGCGCAAAGGCGCGGAGGTGGCGCGGATGACCGAGAAGGACATGGAGGATGTGCTTCAGATCCGCTGCTCTCTGGAAGAGCTTGCGGTTCGGCTCGCCTGCCAGAACATTACGCAGATGGAGGTGCAGGAGCTGCGCGTGGCGATGGAACAGTTCCGGGAAAAGACGACTACCGACGATATCGCAGCCATAGCGCAGGCGGATGTGAATTTTCACGACGTTCTTTACAAGTCCGCGGACAACCCGAAGCTGCTGGGACTTTTGAATAACCTGCGGGAGCAGATGTATCGTTACCGGGTGGAATATCTGAAGGATTCTTCTATATATAAACAGCTGATCGAAGAGCATCAGCTGCTGTATGAGGCGGTAAGACGACAGAATGCGGAGAAAGCGGCGGCCTTTACCAGGATGCATCTGGAAAACCAGACGGAGAGCATGAAGAAAGTGATCCGTGAGCAGGACTGATGTTTTGTTTTGGCATACATGCATACAACTGTATATTTTACACATAATAGATGGAGTAAGCGAAAGGCTTACTCCTTTTTACTTACAGGAAAACAGAGGTTTATATAATGGAAAATCAGGCGATTTCAAAAAGGCTGGATGAAAATATCAGATGGTGGGAAGCACAGTTTGCGGACTGCGCGGATATCAAGATGCTGGGTATGAGTCTTGGCAGGGACATGGACGTCCGCGCTTATCTGAGTTATATCGAGGTGACCGGCGGGAGCAGTATGCTTGAAAAAAGTACACTGGGGAATCTGCTTTCGGCGCTCTGCCGGCTCCCGGGCGAAGAGGTGATCGAAAAACTGCGGGAAAACGGAATGGGCGTCTCGGACGCCGTACCGTTCGCGACGATGGCCGAGGCGGCTGACGGCATGCTTGCCGGCGAATGTATCCTGTTCGTCGACGGATTCGACCGGGCCGTGAAAATTCCGGACAAGGGATATCCGGCCATGTCCCTGCAGGAAGTAGAGTCAGAGAAATCCGTCCGCGGAAGCAATGAGAAATTTTCCAATTCCGTGAAACAGAATGCAGCGCTGATCCGGAAACGGCTCCGCTCGCCGGAGGTTCGCGTGAGGCAGAAAAAGGTGGGTGTTCGATCCAATACACTGCTGTATATCATGTATTACGAAGGATTGATCTATCCGGAATTCCTGGAGGAAATGGAGCGGAGGCTGGAGCGCTTTTCCGTGGACGGCGTGCAGGATGCGGGCGTCATCCAGCAGCTCTCGGAGAAATACTGGTACTCGCCGTTTCCGCAGTTTCAGGTCACGGAGCGCCCGGATCGGGCAGCCATGGCGATGCTGGAGGGACGGATTGCGGTGCTGACGGACAACTCTCCGGAAGCCCTGATTTTTCCGACGGATTATAATTCGTTTATCAAGACGCCGGATGATTATTACAGTCGTTGGGAGATCGCCACCTTTACAAGGATTCTGCGGTATGTCGCCTCGTTTTTTGCCATGGTGCTGCCGGGATTGTATCTGGCGGTGACAAATTTTCACACACAGGTGCTGCCGACGAAGCTTCTGCTCTCCTTTGCGGCTGCGCGTCAGGGCGTACCGTTTCCCGGTGTGATAGAGGTACTGTTGATGGAACTGTCCTTTGAACTGCTGCGGGAGGCGGGGGTGCGGCTGCCCGGAGCCATGGGAAATACGATCGGCATAGTAGGTGGTCTGATCATCGGTCAGGCAGCGGTGGATGCCAATATTGTCAGCCCGATGGTGGTTATCGTCGTCGCGTTTACGGCGCTGTGTTCCTTCGCCATTCCGAACGAGGACTTTGCAACAGCGTTTCGACTGCTGAAATTCGTCTTTATCGGACTCTGCGCAGCCTGGGGGTATTACGGATTTCTGATCGGTCTGCTGTTTGTGCTGATTCATCTTGCGCAGCTGGAGAGCTTCGGCATGCCGTATTTCACGCCGTTTGTCGGCGCGGATCTGAATGAGAATGCGGATGAGGAGGATACCTTTGTCCGTCCGCCGTCGGAGCTGCTGAAACGCCGGCCGGTTTATGCCAACCGGAAGAACCGCGTGCGGCTGCGCATGCGGAAGTGAGGGGCGCCGGTATTCGCAATCCGCGCTGTCGCGCTACTTGCTCATACCGACTTGGTCATCCAATATCCAGTCATCTGGGTGTGCAAGCACCCCCATCTGCCTGTCTATTGATGACACTTTCATATTAAATGTTTGTGCTGCCGGCTGAAAGGCGGCGGAATGGAGATGATGATGGAAAAGACGGACGATGTATTTGACGCATCACACACGATTTTCTCGCAGAATCATAAAATATCACCGCGGCAGATTCGCCGTGCGCTGACGCTGGAGCTGTTTGGGGTCAGCAGTCTGCTGCTGCCGGCTTATCTGGCCGGCGGGAGCGGGATCCTCGGGGTGGCTGCGCTTGGCATCGGCGCGGCGGGAGCAGGCGCTCTGATATGTGTATGGGATCGTCTGTCTGAACACTGTGATTTTGAGGATGCCAAAAATCAGATTGCGCGGAGAGTGATACTGGCTGTAAGCGGAATCGGACTGCTGGGGCTGGCTGTTTACGTGCTTTACGTGCTGACAACCCTGCTTCGTGATCAGCTGCTGACGGCGCAGTATGAGCCGGCCATCCTGATCACACTGACGGCGGCAGGCATTTTCGGTCTCCGTAAAGGTCTGGAGTCAAGAATTCGCGTCTATGAGGTTCTGTTCTGGTTTTTGATCGTCCCGCTTGTGATCATGCTGATACTGGCCTGCTTCAGCGTTCATCCGCGGTACTGGTCGGTGACATCTTTTTCTGCTCAGGGATTCTGGAAAAGCTGTGGAATCAGTTTCCTTTTTTTCTCAGTCGCATCCCTGATCCTGTTTTTCAAACCGCATTGCAGTGAGCCGAGTGCGGCTGCTAAAAGCGCAAAATACAGTATTTTTCTGGCACTGATGCTGAATGTGGCGGTGTATCTGATTCTGATCGGAATATTTCAGGACACGCTGTTATCGCAGCTGCAGTTTCCCGCGGTTTTTCTGATGTCGGTTGTAAAACTGCCCGGAGGTTTTTTTGAACGCCAGGATGCTTTCATGGTCGGTATCTGGTTTTTCTGTCTGTTTGCGCTGTTTCACTCGCTGCTGTTTTACGGGAGTAAGAGTCTGCAAAATGCGCTGCAGCGGAACGAACCGAGTCAGAGCGGAGGGAGCCGGATGTCGTCGCTGAATGAGCAGAAAAACATACAGGGAGAAAAGGAAGCATCCGGTCAGGCTGCTTCGTCGATTTCCGGCGGAATCTGCGGCGCGGCTGTCTTTCTGGGAACACTTTGGCTGCTGCGGCATGAGGGACTGGCCGGTCAGTGTCTGAATCTGCTGATCTGTCTGATCGGACCGATGCTGCTGATTCTGCCGTTGGTGTATTTCGGAGTTTCCCGGATGTCACGGAAATGCAGCGGAAGAAAGAAATAACGTAACTATTCAGGACAGTACTTCGCACTTGCTGCGAAGTGTGTCTGATCGCATAGATTACGAAATAACAGATGGAACGGAGACAGCTATGAAGAAGTGTATTTGTATCCTTTGCGCCGCTCTGGCGTTATGTCTGAGCGGCTGTGAGAACCATGAGGTCGAGAGCAATGCGTTTCCGCTGGCCCTCGGTGTCGCGGCGGAGCAGGACGGCGGCTTTCATATGTATATGGCTTATCCGGATCTGGAGGATCCGGATGCGGCGGACGACGCGCTTTCCGGGGATGCATACTGGGATGAGAGTCTGGATGATCTGTCTGAGGGAACCGATCTGATGTCAAAGGCAAGCAGCCGGAATGTGGATATGAACCATCTGAAGGTGCTGATTCTGGACGGACGTATGCTGGATGACGGCGTCAATGCGGAATGTCTGATCCGTTTTTTCTGTGAGAAGAAAGACATGGCCTGGAATGCGTATGTACTTTTGACGGACGGTGAAATGGAAAATCTGTTTTCGGAAGAGACACAGCTGAATTCCTGCCTCGGGATTTATCTGGAGGATCTGCTGGAGGGCTGGGAGAATCTGAAATCAGGTTCGCTGATCACGGTGGGCGATCTGGTGAGCCAGTATTATAACCGGAATGAAACACTGCTGATTCCTGTGGTCTCCATAGAGGAAAACCGGCCGGTGGTGGAAAACTTCGCGGTGGTGAGCGACCTGTGCGTGACGGGAGAACAGAGTATGGAAGAGGTGTTGGCACGCTGAGACAGCAGGGCCGATCCGGTAAAAAACTTACAGTTTTTGAATAGAAATGAAAAAAATGTCAAGATTCTCTACAGGACAATTATCCGGAGAGCGAGGGAAATGATATGAAAAAATATGTCATCGGAACCATCGCAGCGGCTTTTTGCTGTGCGGTACTTTTGAATACCATACAGGCACAGGAGCTGCAGCAGGGCATTTCAGACAAGATCCTGCGTTTTCATGTGCTGGCGAACAGTGACAGCAGTGAAGACCAGGCGCTTAAGCTGAAGGTGCGCGATGAGGTGGGAAGCTATCTGTCCGTGATGCTTTCCGACGCCGCATCCATGGAGGAGAGTGAGGAAATCGCACTGGAAAACCTGGATGAAATCGAGCAGATTGCATCGGAAGTGATACGGGAGGAGGGATATGATTATGATGTGGCAGTCTCCCTGGAAAACTGTCGGTTTCCCGAAAAGACTTACGGTATCTATACATTTCCGTCGGGGAATTATGAGGCGCTCCGTGTGGTCATCGGGGACGGGGATGGGCAGAACTGGTGGTGCGTCCTGTACCCGAACCTGTGCTTTTCCGGGAGCATGTATGCGGTGGATGAGGCATCCGGGGAAAAACTGAGCGTAGAGCTGACAGATGAGGAGTACGCGGCGATTCTGGAAAACGGGGATTATGAGGTGAGCTTTAAAATACTGAAATTTATGAATCGGATTCTGGAATAATGGATGATACATTATAAAAACACAGAGTGAGAAGTTATAAAAAAGAAAAAAGTATCCCCCCATGGGGCTTAAAAAAAAGAAATTCAGCCTTTAAAATAGATGACAGAGAGAATTGATTTTATCTGGATTGGGAGGGAAATGAATGAGTCAGGCAGCAGCTTTTTTATCACAGAACATATTACCTGTCGTTAGTACAAAAGAGAGGATTGTGGATTACTGGAACAGGAGAAGCCGGGATTTCGCCCGGCTACGTATGAGAGAACTTGCCAGTCCGATCGCGGGGCGTTGGATGGAGGAGATTTGCGGATACCTGCCCCGGAAGAAGACACTCACGATTCTGGATGTTGGAACGGGAAGCGGTTTTTTCTCATTTCTGCTCAGTGATTTTGGATATGAGGTGATCGGTATTGATCTGACACCGTCCATGATTGAGGAGGCGCAGAAGGCAGGAAGGCTGCTGGGAAGCAAGGCGCTGTTTATGGTGATGGATGCGGAAAAACTGTCGTTTGAGGATGAGACGTTTGACCTGGTGATCAGCCGCAATCTGACCTGGACTCTGCCAAATCCAAAAACCGCTTATGGCGAGTGGTTTCGGGTGCTGAAGCAAGGCGGCCTTCTGCTGAATTTTGACGGAAACTACGGGAAAGAAGATTTTACGGCAGACGAGGATGAACTACCGGAAGATCATGCGCACAGACGGCTGGAAAAAGAACTCTGCGCGGAGTGCAACCGGATTAAAGAGCAGCTGGAGATCAGTTATCACCAACGTCCGGCCTGGGATGTAAAGATCCTGCAGCAGGCCGGCTTTGAAAAACTGGATTTGGATTTTGGCGTGAGCAGGCGTATCTATACGGAAGTGGATGAGTTTTATAATCCTGTCCCGCTGTTTCGAATCGCCGCAGTGAAGTAAAGAACTTTTGCAAAGGGAGAAACAAAATGAAAAAAACAAAAAAACTGTTCAGTCTGCTGCTCTGTGTCCTGATGCTGGGGATGATTCTTGCAGGATGTGGCGAAAACGCAGAGACTACGGAGAGTAAATCCGCGACAGAAGCTTCGCCGACGTCTGCGGGAGAAAAGAGTATGGTGATCGGGACAGGCCAGAGCTGCACGACTCTTGATCCTGTACTGAATTATGACGGCTGGTATATCGTCCGTTTTGGTATCGGCCAGACGCTGACGAAATTTGATGATGATTTTTCTGTATCCGGATGGCTGGTGGAGGATGACTATACAGCCTCTGATGACAATACAGTCTGGACTTTCACTGTTCGCGATGATGTGTTTTTTTCCAACGGTACGAAACTGACAGCGGAGCTTGTGAAAGCGTCGATTGAAAACGTATTTGAGAACGGCACCAGAGGGCCGGAGTATTTTACATATGAATCCATCGAAGCCGATGGCCAGACGCTGACGATTACCACTGCCGAGGCGGAGCCGATTCTGCCGAACAAGCTGGCGGATCCTCTGTTTGTCATCATCGATACATCCGTTGACATGACGAATATTGCGGATGAGGGACCGGTGGGTACAGGTCCGTTTGTAGTGGGATCCTTTGATGTGACCACTAAGGAGGTTACCGTACTGCGCAATGATAACTACTGGGCCGGTGAAGTGGCGATGGATCAGATCACTTTTATATACACGGAGGATCAGTCCACACTGACAATGAGTCTCCAGTCGGGAGATGTGGACGCGGTATATAATCTCAGCATGACGGCAGTCGGTGATTTTGAAAACGATTCTGACTACAATGTAATCCGCACGGCAAGCGGACGTACGACACACGGCTTTATGAATCAGAATGGCATACTGGGCGATGAGGTACTTCGCCAGGCGCTGTTGCGCTATATTGACCGTGAGACTTACTGTGAGTCTCTTCTGAATGGCCAGTATGTGCCGGGAAAGACGCTCGTGACATCGGCTTCCAATTACGGATATGACGAGCTGACAGATATCAACGCTTATGATCCTGACAGCGCTGTCCGGCTTCTTGATGACGCAGGCTATATCGACATTGACGGGGATGGTTATCGTGAGACGCCGGATGGAGAGGAGATTGATCTGACATTTATCTACTACACCGGACGTCCTGAACAGCAGATTGTCGTGGAGGCGATGCAGGCGGAGTGCATGAGCCTTGGAATTAAGATTACACCACAGGTGTATGATTCCCAGACAGTCATGGATCTTTTGCAGAGCGGAGATTATGATCTGTGCTGTGTGAGTATCAACATTATGAATATCGGCGATCCGGAGAGCCATCTGAGAACCTATTTTACCAGTGACGGCACGTACAATTCCTTCGGATTCAGCAACGCGGAATTTGACGCAATTGTCGAGGAACTGAGCGCCACTTCAAATGCGGATGCCCGTGTAGAACTGGTGAAAGAGGCAGAGCAGATCCTGATGGATGAGAGTGTATGCATATACTTCTGCTATCCGATTATGAACTTTGTAACGACTAACAATGTCAGTGGAATCACAAGCACTCCCGCTGACTATTATTGGGTGAGTGAAAATACGGATATTCAGTAAAACATTTTCCCGGGAGGCAGGAGTTCCTTCCGGGAAAAATGAAATTTGTACAGACTTGAAATCAAAGAGGAGGAAAATAAGTTGAAAAAGGGTGATTTGCTGAAACGTCTGCTTCAGATCGTGGTCGTGCTGATCGGTATCAGCTTCCTCACCTTCCTTCTGACCTACATAGCTCCGGGAGACCCCGTGACAGCGATGTATTCGGCGAGCGGCGTGACTCCCAGTGAGGAACTGATAGAACAGACCAGGGAGGCGCTGGGTCTGAATAAACCCTTTCTTGTACAATATTTCAACTGGATCCGGAATTGCCTGCATGGGGATTTCGGCACGTCATATGTGTTCAACAAACCGGTTCTGTCGCTGATGATGGCGCGGCTCGGGCCGACGCTGAAACTCACGCTGTGTTCTCTTATACTGATGCTTGCCATCTCGATTCCGCTTGGAATTCTGTCAGCGACCCACCGGGGAGACCCGATCGACTACTTTGTCCGTGGTTTCACGTTTCTCGGTGTGTCGATGCCGAATTTCTGGATCGGGCTTCTGCTGATGCTGGCTTTCTGTGTGAAACTGGGCTGGCTGCCGGTTGTATCGTCAGGACAGGGATTTGGCAAACTGATTCTGCCGTCCGTGACGCTTGCGATAGCGATGGCATCAAAGTATACAAGACAGGTGCGGACGGCGTTCCTGGAAGAACTGAACCAGGATTATGTCGTGGGGGCTCGCTGTCGCGGCATCAGGGAGAGTACGATCCTCTGGAAACATGTGCTGCCGAACTCGATGCTGCCACTTGTGACGATGCTCGGCCTGTCGCTCGGTTCACTGCTCGGCGGAACTGCGGTCGTGGAGGTAATCTTTTCGTATCCGGGACTTGGCAACATGGCTGTGACGGCAATCAGCTCCATGGACTACAATCTGGTGCAGGGTTATGTGCTCTGGATTGCACTGATCTACATGGTGATCAATCTGGCAGTAGATATCTCTTACGGATTCCTTGACCCCAGAATCAGAGAAAAGGTGTGAGCTTATGACTAATTTGAAAAAATCTGTAAAAAAGAATCCGAGTTTCACTGTGTTCAGTATTCTTGCGATCGCCATTGTACTTGTTGCTGTCCTGGCGCCGGTAATCGCGACTCATGATCCCTATGAAACGGTACTCACCGATGCAGTGCAGGCGCCGAGCGCGGAGCACCTGTTCGGAACGGACAAGATGGGCAGGGATTTGTTTTCACGGGTGATTTACGGTGCGCGGACCTCCTTAAGCGCGGCGTTGATTCTGGTCGCTGTCATTGTGGTTGTCGGAACGACGCTCGGTATCATCGCAGGGTACCTGGGCGGAATCATCGATGCGGTGATCATGAGAATTTCAGATATGATGATTTCCTTTCCGGGCATGGTGCTTGCGATCGCGGTTGCCGGTATCCTGGGCGCGAACATGCGTAATGCAATCATTGCCATTGCGATCGTGAGCTGGACAAAATACGCCAGGATTTCGCGAAGTCTGGTATTGAAGATTCGGGGACGCGACTACATAGCGGCAGCACTGGTCACCGGTTCAAAGACTACCCGCATTTTATGGAGGTATATGCTCCCGAATGCGCTGCCCACGATTCTGATCACGGGTGCGACAGATATCGGCAGTATGATGCTGGAGATAGCGGGTCTGTCGTTTCTTGGTTTCGGCGCACAGTCGCCGACAGCGGAGTGGGGGTTAATGCTGAATGAAGGACGGGCCTATATGACGGCCGCGCCCTGGCTGATGATTTTTCCCGGTCTCGCAATATTTATCACAGTTGCCGTATTCAATCTGCTGGGTGACAGTCTGAGAGATGTACTTGATTCCGGATATGCTTAGGAACTGTCCTGAAATAATATACACATCTTGTGCAGGTTATTTCATGACATTTCTTTTAGGAAGGAGCGCCATGCTGGATATACAGAATATCTCGGTTACATATGGAAAAAATTCCGCACCTGCGGTAGAAGATGTTGATTTTTCCATGAAGCAGGGTGAGATCGTCTCCATCGTGGGCGAGAGCGGAAGCGGAAAATCGACAGTGATCCGCGCGGTGCTCGGATGTCTGCCGGGCGGGGGCTATGTGAGTAAGGGCGATATACGGTTTGAGGGAAAATCATTGCCGGACTTTTCCCTGGAGGAGTGGAGAAACCTGCGCGGAACGGAGATATCCATGATTTTTCAGGATTCCGGCGCAATGATCAACCCGATCCGGCGGATCGGCACTCAGTATGTGGAATATATTCGAACCCATGAAAAAATGACAAAAAAAGAAGCGTGGGACAAGGGCGTGGATATGCTTGAAAAAATGCATCTGCCGGGTGGTGAGAATGTCATGAAGAGCTACCCCTTCCAGCTCTCCGGCGGTATGCGTCAGCGTGTCGGTATTGCGATGGCGATGACCTTCCGGCCGAAGCTTCTCCTGGGCGATGAGCCGACGAGCGCACTGGATGTTACGACACAGGCACAGATTGTGCGGCAGATGATGGAACTGCGTGATCAGTTCAATACCGGTATGATTGTAGTGACGCATAACCTGGGCGTAGCCGCTTACATGGCAGATCGGATCATCGTTATGAAGAACGGACGCGTGGTGGATATGGGAGACCGGGAGCAGATTCTGCATCATCCGTCAGATGCCTATACAAGGGATCTGCTTGACAGTGTTCCTGCGATGGGAGGTTATCGGTTTGTCTGAACTGATCATGGAAGCAAAGCATGTGACAAAAAAATATCCGGCTTCCGGCGGACGGACTCTGACTGCCAATAACGACGTCAGCCTGAATATTTACAGGGGGAAGACGCTGGGCATTGTGGGGGAGAGCGGTTGCGGCAAAAGCACATTCATGCGGATGGCGATTTCCCTGGAGGAACCGACGGAAGGAGATATTCTCTACCACGGAAAGAGTATCATTGGTTTAAAGGGTGAGATGCTGCGCAGGCACAGGCAGAATATTCAGATGGTGTTTCAGGATCCGATGGCTGCTTTTAATCCGAGGATGAAAGTGATGGATATCATCTGCGAGCCGCTGATGAATTTCAAACGCATGAAAAGGAGCGAAAAAAAGGAGGTAAGCAGAAAATACCTGGAGCTCGTGGAACTGCCGGGAGATTTCGCGCAGCGATACCCTCACAATATGAGCGGCGGACAGAGACAGCGAGTCGGTATCGCGCGGGCGCTGGCTCTGGAGCCGGAGATTATCCTCTGCGATGAGGCGACGAGCGCATTGGATGTGTCTGTGCAGAAAACGATCATAGAACTGCTCGTGAAGCTTCAGAAAGAAAAGGATATCGCGATTGCCTTTATCTGCCATGACATGGCGCTTATTCAGTCCTTTGCGCACCAGGTCGCCGTTATGTATCTGGGGAACATTGTCGAGGTGATGCCCGGAACGAGTGTCAGCGCGGATGCAAGGCACCCCTATACACAGGCAATGATTGGATCGATCTTCGACCTGAATATGGATTTTTCGAAACCGATTAAGAGTATTGACAGCGAGACTCCGAGTCCACTGGACATGCCTGTCGGCTGCCCGTTTCAGAACCGTTGTGACCGATGTATGGAGATTTGTAAAAAGGAGCGTCCATTGTTAAAGCATGTGGCGGAAGATCATCAGGTGGCGTGCCACCTTTTTTAAACATCAGGAGGAGGTAGAGAAGTGAAAAAACGGTGGAGTATTCTTCTGATAGCCGCGCTCATTCTGTCGTTGACAGCCTGCGGTGTTTCGCCTGACGCGGCGACTGATTCGAAAACTACACATGTGATTGGCGTCGCGGTTTACAGCGCGTCTGATCCGGAGCTTTCGATGTTTTACACATATTACCGTGATTATATCGCGGAGAGCTTCCCGGTGGAATTTATCATTTCCGAGAATCTGGATACCCTGGAGGACGAGATTGCCTTTGCTGAGACTGTGAAGAAGGCGGGAGGAGAGGGTATCATCTCCTTTTACACGACGGATCTCGCGGCAATTGTGGAGAACTGTGCGGAGAATGAGCTTTATTATGTGCAGGGTTCCGGCTCAATCAGCGATGAGGAGTTCAATTCTGTGAAGGACAATTCCTGGTATCTGGGAGTGATCGGTCCGGACAATGAGGAAGAATTTGACGCCGGACGGGAGATGGCGGCGGATTTTATCGCTGATGGCGCGACATCGTTTCTGATCGTCAGCGGCGGCGCGGGTAATATGGCGAACTATATGCACTACATGCGCGTCGCAGGTATGCTGTATCAGATACAGGAATCCTTCGGCCTGAATTATGCGGAAGATCCGGAAAAACTGGCGCAGGCGACGGAGTTGACGTCGGTCAGAACGGACAACGAGGAAGTGACGATTGTGATCAGTCCGGGATACGTGTCCGCAGACGAGGGGTGTGATAATCTGCTCACGGCGCTGGATGCCGGTGATTATGATGCTTTGCTGTCGGCGATGGGTCTCAGCAGTGTTTTTGATGAGATGTCGGAGCGTATCTCACCGGATACGCCTCTCATGAAGATCGGCGTGGTGGACTGCTTTTCTCAGGAAAATTACGACGCATTTACGGATACGGCGGCGAACGGATATGGAATGCTGCATTATGTGAAAGGCAAATATGCCTCTATGGCTGCGCCGGCTTTTGTTGCAATCTTTAACGCAGTCGAGGGCGATGCTGAACTGGTGAATCCGGACGGAGAGGCGTTCCGGCTGTACCAGAGTTACTGGACAGCGGCGAGTGAGTCGGAGTACGCGGAGCTGTTCGGGTACACACAGAGTATATATGAGAATGCGTACAGCGCGACGGATATGATGAATGTTATTCGCTCTTACAATGAAGACGCGACGTATGAAGCGTTTACAGAACTTGCAGGGAACAGCGACATTGAGTCCGTAAGGGCAAGACTGGGAAAATAAAAATACATGGGTAAAATCATATAAATGAGTCTTTACACAATGCCATATTTTTTTTATAATGAACCGGCAAAGGGACGAAGCACAGAGAAGATATGCCGGATGCATATGACATCAGAACAGGTGCAGACAGATAATCATGACGAGAGAAGTATGGATATCCATTCGCGGACTTCAAAATGTGGGTGCGGATGAGCAGGAACCGGTGGAAATTGTTTCCGCCGGTACATATTATAATCGAAACGGAAAGCATTATATTCTGTATGATACCGTGGAAGAGGATTCTGATTCAGCAACGCCGAACATGATCAAAATCAGTCCGGATCATGTGGAATTAACCAGAAAAGGCAGTCACGCAGTCCGCATGGATTTCCGGCAGGGCATCCGCACATTGACAGAGTATCCGACCCCCTGCGGTCCATTGCTTCTTGGTATAACGACCGGTTTCGTACAAGTCAGTGAGACGGAACATTCGGATGGTGAGATGGAGGGGCAGACTGGTGAGATGGAGCGTCAGACTGCCGGGAAGGAGGGTCAGATCAATGTCCGGATGGAATATACGCTGGACACGGATGGGGATCGGATGGCGGACTGTGAGCTTCTGATACGGATCAGATCCCGCACGAAAGATCAGGAATGACTTGCTTCGGGGGATACAGCTCTGTTCAGTTGAAGAAATTTGTTGAGACAAAGGAGACTTAATAAGTAATGGAAGATATAAAATATGCACCCATCGGCGTATTTGATTCAGGCGTGGGCGGACTGACTGTGGCAAGGGAGATCATGCGCCAGATCCCGTATGAGAGAATCATTTATTTCGGGGATACGGCCCGCGTTCCTTACGGCAGCAAATCACAGGATACGATCATCCGGTTTTCACGCCAGATCGTACACTTTTTAAAGACAAAGGGCGTGAAGGCGGTCGTGGTCGCGTGCAATACCGCCAGCGCGCTGGCACTCGAGACCCTGCAGCCGGAGCTGGATATCCCGGTGATCGGTGTCGTGACCCCGGGGGCGAAGGTGGCTGCGGAGACGACTGTAAACGGAAAGATCGGCGTGATCGCCACGGAGAGCACGATCGAGAGTCAGTTATATACGAAGGTGATTCGCTCTCACAACCCGCGGGCGCAGGTGTTCGGAAAGGCGTGTCCACTGTTCTGCCCGCTGGTGGAGGAGGGATGGCTGAAGGACCCGGTGACCGTGGAGGTGGCAAACCGTTATCTGGAGCCGCTTCTGGCTACGGGGATTGATACGCTTGTTATGGGATGTACTCATTATCCGTTGCTGCGCGGCACGCTGCAGCAGATCATGGGAGAGAAGGTGACACTGGTGAATCCCGCTTATGAGACCGCGCGGGAACTGAAATGTCTGCTGGAGGAGGAGGGCATCGCCAATGACGGCATGATGTCCGTCCGGGAAAATATGCATCAGTTCTATGTCAGTGACGCCGCGAATAAGTTCCGGCAGTTCGCCAATTCGATTCTTCCGTTTGGCGTGGACACGACACAGCTGATACATATAGAGGATTATTAGAAAAAAATCAAAAATAAAATAACCGGAGAGACTGCTGCAGTCTGCTCCGGTTTTTGTTTAACGTCCGCCCGTGAATCGGGAAAGGAATCCCTTTTTCTTTTCCAGCTTGTCCAGAGGTCCGCGGATGCCGCGCACATCCGTGATGTAGATACCGGATACGGTAGCCTTGACTTCTTTTTTTACGGGAATGTAATCATAGATATCATCGTCCGCCACCATGGTAAAGATCTTCGGTCCGATCTTTACCTTTACGATCGGGAGTCTGGCACGTTTGGCGTACCAGGGGGTCTCATCGATCACCTTCTGTGGAAGACCGGACTCCTTCAGCTTCATTTTCTTTTTATCTATGATGAGCATGGTGCAGTTCTGCTTCATCTGGTCGATCGCTGCCTGCTGCTCATCCCGCTTCTTTTCATTCCGCTTCGCCAGTAAATACAGTGCTATGATCAGTGCGACAAGTATCGCTGCGACAACAATAACTAAGATAATTCTGGTGTTCACAAATCCGCCTCCTGTGTTCTATGATGTAGGCCCGGAATCTTCCGGATACCTGCTTTTGCGGCTGATTTTCTGTCTGTTGCACACAAACTCAAAATCAATCTGCTATATTCTAGCATTTAATATATAAAATTACAAGAAGAATCTCTTTTCTTTTTTCGGAAAATGTGTTATGGTAGAGGACAGTTATGTAATAACGAAACAGAAAGGAAAGCAAACCATGAAGAAAAAATTGGCGGCACTTTTAGTCTGTGCCATGGCGGGAGCGGCGATATTGGGGGGTTGCGGCTCAGATGAGACAGTCGACAGCGCGTCGGCGGAATCAGAGGGAGAAGTGATCACGGCGGCGACGGTTCTGGCAGCTACAGATTATGACGTGGCGGACTATGTCACTCTGATGGACGGGTATATGAATCTGTCCGTGGAGATCAGTTCTGATTATGAAGTGACAGACGAGGATGTACAGGAGTATATCGAGTCCTATGTACTCGCTTATTATCCGATGTATGTGGAGTCGGACAAGACGACGGTTGAGGACGGCGATATCGTGAATATCGATTATGTCGGTACGATGGACGGCGAGGAGTTTGACGGCGGTTCTGCGGAGGATTACGATCTTACGATCGGTTCCGACACCTTTATTGACGGATTTGAGGACGGCCTGATCGGTGTTGAGGTCGGCAGCACCGTTGATCTGAATCTTACCTTCCCGGATGATTACTCGACGGAGGAGCTGGCGGGACAGGCCGTTGTATTTACGGTGACAGTCAACAGTATTGTGGAGGAGCAGACACTGACATATGATGAGATGACGGACGAGTATGTGGAGAGTACTTTCAGTTCCTACGGATTTTCTACGGTGGATGATCTGATTGAGGATATCACGTCCAGCCTGGAGAGCTCGTATGAGAGCAGTAAGGAGTCCGAGATTCAGACCGAAGTGATGGCGCAGCTCGAGGAGGGATGTACCGTGACGCTGCCGGATGGTCTGCTGGATGAGAGAGTTGAGTCCACGATAGCCGATATCCAGTCTTACGCGGAAGATTATGATATGGAGTATGTGGATTATATCTCCAGCTACTACGGATACGATGATGAGGATGAGTTTTATGACTATGTTTATGAGACGCTTGAAGAACAGCTGATTGAGGAGCTGATTCTGGAGGCAATCGTAGCGGATCAGGATATCTCCATCTCAACGGCGGATCTGGCGGAGTTCGTAAACAGCTATGTAGAGTATTACGGATATGATGACGAGGAGGCTTTCTATGAGGCATACGGCGGAGAGGCTTATGTACAGCTGGGATATGCGGAAAACCGCGCGCTGAATGTCGTGATGGAAGCGGCCGAGGTTACGGTTGCTGAGTCGACGGAGGAGTAGTCCGGCAGATGAATTCTGTAAGAAAATGAATTGGAACTGATACGAGAAGGGCGATTGTGAGCTTTACGCTTCGCAGTCGCCTTTCATGGATGTTGGCGCGCTGCGACAGCAGCGCAAGCATGTTTACTGCAGATATGGATATCTTTCGCTTTTGTGTTACACGGCCGGATGAAAGAAAGGTGTGAGGATAATATGAGGGAAAAATGGGTGGTGGCCGCAAAGAAAGCGGATTTCGCCGGAATCGGAGCGCATTTCGGGATCGACCCTGTCATCGCGCGGCTGATGAGAAACCGCGGAATGACCGATGTTTCCGAGATGGAGATGTATCTTCACGGAACAGAACGGGATCTCCATGACCCGCATTTGCTGAAGGATGCAGACCGGGCGGCGCGGATCATCGGGGAAAAGATCCGTTCTGCAAAAAAGATCCGGATCATCGGGGATTATGATATCGATGGGATCCAGGCTACATATATATTGCTGAAGGCTCTGCGGCGGCTGGGAGCGGATGTGGATACTGTGATTCCGGATCGTATACTGGACGGCTACGGTCTGAATGAACATCTGGTGACGAGGGCTTTTGAGGATGGGATCGACACAATCCTGACCTGCGACAACGGTATTTCCGCGATCGGACAGATCCGGATGGCAAAGGAACTGGGAATGACCGTGATCGTGACGGATCACCATGATATTCCCTTTGAGGAAGCGGACGGCCTGCGGCGTGAGGTGCTTCCGCAGGCAGATGCCATCGTGAATCCGAAGCAGCGGGACTGCCCCTATCCGTTTTCCGGCCTGTGCGGCGCCGCGGTGGCGTTTAAGCTGGTGCAGATACTCTACGAACAGGCCGGAATTTCCGTTTCTGAGGCGGACATATTTCTTGAAAATGCCGGTTTTGCCACGGTGGGAGATGTGATGGACCTGCAGGGTGAGAACCGGATCCTGGTGAAGCTCGGTCTGGACAGACTGCGAAAGACACAGAATAAAGGGATGCGCGCCCTGATTCTGCAGAAAGATCTGGATGCAGCGAAGCTGAAAAGTTACCATATCGGTTTTGTTCTCGGACCCTGTCTCAATGCCAGCGGACGTCTGGAGACAGCCCGCCTGTCCCTGAATCTGCTTCTGTGTGAGGATGCCGCCCGGGCAGCGGTTATGGCGCAGGAGGTCGTAGAGCTGAATGAAAGCCGGAAGCTGATGACGGCGCAGGCTGTCCGGCAGGCGGAACAGGTTATAGAGGAGCAGGGATACGGACAGGATAAGGTCATTGTCGTTTTTTTGCCGGACTGTCATGAGAGCCTTGCCGGGATTGTGGCGGGAAGGATCCGGGAAACACATTACCGGCCGGTTTTTGTGATCACCCGGGGCGAGGAGTCCTGCAAGGGATCGGGCCGCTCGATCGCCGGCTATTCCATGTATGAGGAAATGTGCAGATGCCGGGAGCTGTTTCTGAAATTCGGCGGGCATCCGATGGCGGCAGGATTTTCCGTTGAAGAAAAAAATATTGACCGGCTGAGACAGACATTGAACGAAAAAACCTCTTTATCCGAACAGGAGCTCACACCGAAGATCACGATCGATGTTCCCATGCCCATTGATTATCTCTATGAAGATCTTGTGCGGCAGCTGGAACTGCTGGAGCCTTTCGGAAAAGGAAATGAGAAGCCGGTGTTCGCGGATCGGAATCTGGAGATCGAGAGTCTGAAAATTTTCGGAAATGAGGGCCGTGTCATCCGCATGAAGCTGAAAAGCGCACAGGGGAAGAGGATGGACGCCGTGTATTTCGGCGATATTAATGAACTGAGAGAGTCTCTGGAGGAGAAATACGACAGGAAGACGGCGGAGGATACGGTCAGCGGCAGATGTGTCCATCATGCATCGCTGCATTTTCTGTATTATCCGGAGATAGACAATTATTACGCGCAGCCGCGGATACAGCTGAAGATCACCGGGTTTTGCGCGTAAACAGGAAGGTTGGGGGATTTAAGCCGCAATACGGATCGTTACTTTTCAGCGTTAATCAGATGTCTTTTCATAATTTTGTATTTTGAGGTTATCATTCGAATAAAAATGTGGTAAGGTATTATGAAAGTGTCGTGAATAGACAGACAGGCTTTTGTATCATGAGAAAGGAGCATCGTGATGAAAACCCGATTTTTAAAGAAAGCAGCAGTATGGATTCTGGTCATTACCCTGGGCGTCGGATTTTATGTGAACGCCTATGCATCAGATGTCGATGCGGATACAACGACTGAGACTGAGGATGAGGTCACTGTGGACGAGGATGACAGGCCGTACATCGCGTTGGGCGCAGATCTGAGTTCCGACGAGCGTGCGACAGTGCTGAGTCTGCTCGGTGTGACGGAGGCGGATCTGGAAAACTATGATGTGGTCACGGTCACCAACGACCAGGAGCATGAATATCTGGATTCCTATATCTCATCGGAAACGATCGGTTCCCGCGCGCTTTCTTCTGTTGTCGTCATGGAGGCGGAGGAGGGGAGCGGCATCACGGTGACGACGAAAAATATTACTTACTGCACGGCCGGCATGTATGAGAACGCACTGGCGACCGCCGGCGTGGAGGATGCGGAGGTGATCGTGGCGGGACCGTTCGCGATTTCCGGGACGGCCGCGCTGATCGGGGCGCTGGAAGCCTATGCCGTGATGACCGGGGAGGAAATCGACGAGGATGTGATCGACGGCGCGGTCAATGAGATCGTGATCACCGGCGCGATCGAGGAGTCCACCGGCAGTACCGACGAGGTGGAGGGCATGGTCGCTTATCTGAAGGAGCAGGTTGCCGACTCGGAGGATATGACGGATGAGGATCTGGAGGAAGCGATTCAGGATGCGGCGGATGAGTTCGGGGTGACATTGACGGATGAAGAGATTCAACAACTGAAGGATCTGCTGAAAAAGCTGCAGGGGCTGGATCTGGACTGGGATAATCTCGCAAAGCAGGCGCAGAGCGTCTATGATAAATTAAAAAATATGGGTTTTGATCTGAGTTCCATCGACACAAATGAGCTGGCGGAGGAGGCGAGCGGATTTTTTGCGAAGATCATTCAGTTCTTCCAGAATCTGTTCAGCCGCTTCGGGAGTTGAGAGACTGCATATCATATATATGGATATACGGGTGGATTTCCGCGCAAGGTACAGTAAGGAAAAGCAGTTTCCGCGCAGCCCGATCTGCATCCGTCGGACTGCTTTTACACAGGTACAGCTAAGAAAAGAGGATATAGATGGAAGCCTACGGAAGATTTGCAGACGTTTATGATACATTCATGGATAATGTCCCCTATGAGGAATGGTGCGATTATATCTGCGGTATATTGTCGGAAAACGGCATCCGGGACGGCCTGGTGCTGGATCTCGCCTGCGGGACCGGCGCGATGACCCGGCTGCTGAAAGGACGGGGATATGATATGATCGGGGTGGATGTCTCCGGGGATATGCTGCAGGCTGCGCGCAGGTATGAGGATGCGGACATTCTCTATCTGCAGCAGGATATGCGGGCGTTCGAGCTGTACGGCACGGTGCGGGCAGTGGTCTGTCTCTGTGATTCGCTGAATTACATTCTGGAGGAGGATGAGCTGGAGCATGTGTTCTCACTTGTCAACAACTATCTCGATCCGCAGGGGATTTTTATTTTTGATATGAACACGGTTTATAAATACAGGGAAGTTCTGGGAGAAGCCGTGATCTGTGATAATCGGGAGGATGCGTGTTTTACCTGGGAAAACTGGTTTGACGAGGAGAGCTGCATCAATGAATACGCGCTGAATTTTTTCGTAAAGACAGAGGGCGATCTCTATGAGCGCTTTGAGGAGGTTCATTATCAGAGAGCGTATGAGATTCGCGCTGTGGAGCGGCTGATCCGGAGTGCGGGGCTGAAGCTGCTGGCGGTGTACGGCGAGGGCGGCAGAAAAAAGCCGGAGCCGGACTGTGAGCGCGTGTATTTTGTGGCGCAGGAGCAGGGGAAATCCGTTGTGTTACATTAGGCGCTTACTAACCTTTTTTTGCGCACAATGGCAAAAGTTCTGTTCCGGTTTATCCGGGGCAGGAACTGTCAGGAACTGATTTGCGCATCTTGTGGCGGCTTCGTAATATTTTCGGATCCGGGACTGCAATGATACAGGGGACAGAAAGGGTATGGCATACAGGAGAGACAGTATGAGTCAGGATTATATTGTGAGGGTTGCGGCGGCGGACGGTGCTATCCGTGCATTCGCCATTACGTCAAAGGAGATCGCGGAGGAGGCCAGGGCGAGGCACAATACCAGCCCGGTCGTCACGGCGGCGCTCGGACGGCTGCTCACCGGAGCAGCCATGATGGGTGTTATGATGAAAGGTGAGCGGGATCTGCTGACGGTTCAGGTGAAATCCGGCGGACCGATACAGGGTATGACGGTGACGGCGGATTCCCATGGACATGTCCGCGGCTATGCGCAGGTTCCCGATGTGATGCTTCCGCCAAAGAACGGAAAACTGGACGTCGGCGGAGCGGTCGGCGTCGGTATGATGAATGTCATCAGGGATCTGGGACTGAAGGAGCCCTATGTGGGACAGACTGTTCTGCAGACCGGTGAGATCGCGGAGGATCTGACATATTATTTTGCGGCGTCGGAGCAGGTTCCATCTTCGGTGGGCCTCGGCGTGCTGATGAACAGGGATAATACGGTCCGTCAGGCGGGCGGTTTCATTCTGCAGCTTCTGCCGTTTACGGAGGAGAGGGTCATCGACGCACTGGAGAAAAAAATCTCAGATCTTTCTCCGGTGACGGAGATGCTGGAACAGGGGCATACGCCGGAAAGTATGCTGGCGTATATTCTGGGCGATTTCGGTCTGGAGATTACGGAAAAGATACCGGCGTCCTTTCAGTGCAGCTGCTCCCGCGAGCGCATCAGAAGGGTGCTGGTCAGTATGGGACGGGAGGAATTGCAGGCGATGATCGACGAGGGCGAGCCGGTGGAGATCAGATGCGATATGTGCAGTTCGGCATATACTTTTGAAATCAACGAAATAAAAAAATGTCTGGATGGGGCAAAATAAAAATGGAATCGCAGACATACATGGCAGGGATTGATGGGGAATGTATTTGATACTGGCGCAAAGGAAATGATTGAATATCGTTTCCTGTAAAATATAAGGAGAGACATGGAATGAGGCATGGTTTTATCAAAGTGGCTGCGCTCACCCCGAAGGTGCGGGTCGCGGATCCGAAATATAATAAAGAAAGAATCTGTGAACTGATCAATACGGCGAAGGAGGCCGGGGCGCAGGTGATGGTGTTCCCGGAACTCTGTATTACCGGCTATACCTGCGGAGATCTGTTTTATCAGGAATTACTGCTGGACGAAGCGAAGGAGGCGTTGCTTGATATCGCATCCTTCACGGAGAAGGTGGATGGGATTATTTTCGTGGGACTGCCTCTGGAGTACAATGGGAAGCTCTATAATGTAGCTGCCGTCGTCTGCGGCGGAAGTATCCTCGGCCTGATTCCGAAAACGCATATTCCGAATTATAACGAGTTTTATGAGCGGCGTCATTTTGTGAGCGGATCTGCGGAACCGGTGCCTGTCCGTCTGGACGACGACCATATCGTCCCGATGGGAACGCAGATTTTGTTCGGCTGCCGTCAGATGCCGGGTTTAAAGATCGGTGTAGAGCTCTGCGAGGATCTCTGGGCGCCGGATCCGCCCAGTATCGGTCATGCCATGGCCGGGGCGACGCTGATCGTGAATCTCTCCGCGAGCGATGAGACGACCGGCAAGGACATCTATCGCCGGAATCTGGTCAGCGGGCAGTCCGCGCGGCTCATCTGCGGTTATGTTTATGCCAGCGCGGGCGATGGTGAGTCTACGCAGGATGTCGTGTATTCCGGCCACAACCTGATTGCGGAGAACGGCATCGTTCTGGCGGAGTCCGCGCGTTTTATCAATGAGAGCATTTATTCTGAGATTGATATTCAGCGGCTGAAGGAGGAACGGCGGCGGATGTCCACCTATGGGAAGACGGATGCCGTATATCTCGCTGCGGAGTTTACTCTGGGTGAACGGCGTACCGAACTGACCCGTTTTGTGGATCCGGCACCCTTTGTGCCGGGGAAGAAGGCGGACCGCAAAAAGCGCTGTGAGGAGATTTTCATGATTCAGGCGATGGGATTAAAAAAACGTCTGGAGCACACCGGCAGCCAGGCGGCGGTGATCGGTATTTCCGGTGGTCTGGATTCCACGCTGGCCTTGCTGGTCACGGCGAAAGCGTTTGATCTGCTTGGAAAAGACCGCAGCGGTATCGTTGCTGTCACCATGCCGGGTTTCGGCACGACAGACCGGACCCATGAGAACGCGGTCAGCCTGATCCGGTCTCTCGGCGCGACCTTCCGGGAAGTCAGCATCGTGGACGCGGTGCGGACGCATTTCCGCGATATCGGGCAGGATGAGAGTGTCCATGACGTCATCTACGAGAACGGACAGGCCAGAGAGCGCACCCAGATTCTGATGGATATCGCAAACAAGCTCGGCGGCATGGTCATCGGTACCGGCGACATGTCGGAGCTGGCGCTCGGATGGGCGACCTACAATGGGGATCATATGTCCATGTACGGGGTGAATGCCTCTGTGCCGAAGACGCTGGTGCGCCATCTGGTGCGGTATTATGCGGATACCTGCGAAGAGGAAGAACTGCGGGACGTTCTGCTGGATGTGCTGGATACACCGGTCAGTCCGGAGCTGCTTCCGCCCGAGGACGGTAAGATCTCGCAGAAGACGGAGGATATCGTAGGACCCTACGAGCTGCATGATTTCTTCTTATACTATGTGCTGCGTTTCGGCTGTACGCCGAAAAAAATCTATCGACTGGCAAAATACGCGTTTGCCGGGACATACGACAACGAGACAATTGCCAGGTGGCTGCGCATTTTTTACCGGCGATTTTTCAGTCAGCAGTTCAAGCGCTCCTGCCTGCCGGACGGACCGAAGGTGGGTACTGTGGCGGTGTCTCCGCGCGGCGACCTGCGTATGCCGTCCGATGCCAGTGTACGGATCTGGACGGATGAGCTGGATCGGCTGTTCGAAGAGGATGAGGCGGAGCACAAGAATAAAGACAAATTGGATACCCTTGATGAGAAGCTGGATGCCATTTTCAGGGGATTTATGAACGGATGAGTCGGAACATGGATCTTCCCGGTCGGACAGTGGCTGAGGAAATGAAATGGTCAGGGATCTGTCGGTGAACAGATTGGAAACGTTGATCATAAAGTGGTATAATGCTTTTTGTGATGCGATTTTTGTGTGAATCGGACATACCGGATGTTTATTAAAAAGACGAGGGAAAGGACGGCAGCCATGCGTCTGACGACACTATGTTATATTGAGCGGGACGGCGCATACCTGATGCTGCACCGCACTAAAAAAGAAAATGACCAGAGCCGGGGAAAATGGCTCGGCGTCGGAGGCAAGTTTGAGGACGGAGAGAGCCCCGATGAATGTATGCTTCGCGAAGTGCGGGAAGAAACCGGGCTGACGCTGACGGAATATGCTTTCCGGGGAATAGTCACTTTTGTGTCTGACTGCTGGGAGACGGAATACATGCATCTGTTTACCGCCACAGAGTATGAGGGTGAGCTTCACGGGTGCGACGAGGGAGTCCTCGAATGGGTGCCGATTGAAAAGGTTTTCGGCTTAAGTCTCTGGGAGGGAGACAGGCTTTTCCTGAAACGCCTGCAGGAAAGCCGGGATTTTTTTCGCTCAGGATGGTTTATGAGGGAGATCGGCTGGCTGACTGGAAGTTTTTTTGAAAGGAACCTTGACTTTCATAGATGCTGGCGCGCTGCGGCCGCAGCGCATGGAAGGTTGCTTTACGGATTTGTGGGAACGGATGATTTTATGCAGGAGGAATACATTGGCAAATTACGATACTTTAAATGAACAGCAGAGGGCGGCGGTGTTTCAGACGGAGGGGCCGGTTCTGATCCTCGCGGGAGCCGGATCCGGGAAAACCCGCGTACTGACGCACCGCGCTGCTTATCTGATTGAGGAGAAGGGGGTGAATCCCTGGCATATTCTGGCAATCACTTTCACGAATAAGGCGGCCGGGGAGATGCGGGAACGCATTGATGATCTGGTCGGTTTCGGGTCGGAGAGCATCTGGGTCAGCACGTTTCACTCCGCCTGTGTCCGTATCCTGCGCCGTCACATTGATCGGCTGGGGTATGACAATAACTTTACCATCTATGACGCGGATGATCAGAAAACCGTGATGAAGGAGATCTGCAAACGCCTGCAGATCGATACGAAGATGTATAAAGAGAAGACATTTCTCCATGTGATCTCAGCTGCGAAGGACAATCTTGTCTCGCCGGAGGAGTTCACCCTGCAGTCCGGCTCGGACTATAAGCGGCAGAAGCAGGCGCAGGTGTACCGGGAGTACCAGCAGACGCTGAAAAAAAACAATGCGCTGGACTTCGACGATCTCATCGTCAAATGCGTGGAGCTTCTGCAAAATGACGATGAGGTACTGGACAACTATCAGGAGCGCTTCCGCTATATCATGGTGGACGAGTATCAGGATACCAATACCGCACAGTTCCACCTGATCCGTCTGCTGGCGGGCAAATATCAGAATCTCTGTGTGGTGGGCGACGACGACCAGTCAATCTATAAATTCCGCGGAGCGAATATTAACAATATTCTGCATTTTGAGCGTTATTTTCCGGATGCCGCCGTCATTAAACTGGAGGAAAACTATCGCTCGACACAGAATATTCTGGATGCCGCGAACGCGGTGATTCGGAATAATCTGAGTAGAAAATCCAAAGCACTGTGGACGCAGAAGGATGCCGGGGACAAGATTATATTCCGGCAGCTTGATACCGCTTATGAGGAGGCAGAGACCATCGCTTTCAGCATACAGTCTTTTGTGAGAAAAGGAACATATACATATGGTGACTGTGCCGTTCTGTATCGAACCAATGCCCAGTCACGTCTTCTGGAAGAGCGATTCGTCCGGGAAAATATTCCGTATCGGATTTTCGGAGGCGTAAATTTCTATGCCCGCAGAGAAATCAAGGATCTGCTTGCCTATCTGAAAACGGTCGACAATGCCAGCGATGACCTGGCGGTGCGAAGGATCATCAATGTGCCGAAACGGGGAATCGGAGCGACGACAATCAGTCGCGTACAGGAATACGCGGACGAAAACGGTCTGAGTTTCTATGAAGCTCTGAAGCGGACGGAGGATATCCCGGCCATTAAAAGAGCGGCGGCTTCAAAAATACAGCCGTTTGTCACTTTCATACAGACCATGCGGAGTAAGCAGCCGTATCTCAGTATTGAAATGCTGATGCAGGAGATCCTGGATACCACCGGGTATCTTGCGGATCTGGAGACGGAGGACACGGAAGAATCACGCTCCAGAATTGAAAATATAGAAGAACTGATCAGCAAGATCGCCGCCTATGAGGAGGCGGAGGATATGCCGACGCTGGGCGGCTTTCTTGAAGAGGTTGCACTGGTTGCGGACATTGATAATCTGGAAGAGGACAGTGACTATGTAGCGCTTATGACGCTGCACAGCGCAAAGGGACTGGAGTTTCCGAATGTATATCTGTCCGGTATGGAGGACGGGTTATTTCCCGGATATATCACGATCACAGCCGATGATCCGTCAGAGATTGAAGAAGAACGGCGTCTCTGTTATGTGGGGATCACCCGTGCGAAGGAGCATCTGACGCTGACCGGCGCAAAAATGCGTATGATTCGCGGCGAAACGCAGTTTAGTAAAACGTCCCGTTTTGTAAAAGAGATCCCGAAAAATCTGCTGAGCGGATATATACCGGACAGGCAGGATCGCATGTCGCAGAAATCGTACGGAGAGCCAGGATACGCATATACTTCGTCCCCGTACGAACAGTCCGGAACCGGCGGGATGCCATACGCCACATCGTCATCGGAACAGAGCGGGGCGGCGGGGAGAGCATACGCTTCAGCCACCTCAGGGCAGCCCGGAAATTTCATGAAGCCATATGCTTCGCCGGCTGCAAAACAGTTCGGAAGCGCCGGCAGACTTACTTCTCTGGATTATGCAGAGGGAGACCGGGTCATCCATATGAAATTCGGCGAGGGAACCGTGACCGGAATTGTCTCCGGCGGCCGGGATTTTGAGGTATCAGTAGATTTTGATAAATTTGGTACAAAAAAAATGTTCGCATCGTTTGCAAAATTACGGAAACTGTGTTAGACTGAATCCAAGGGTTTGGTATTTCGTAACTGTAATAGTTACAGTATTTCCAAAGCAATCGGTATGTTTATAAAAGCACATGATATTTTGAAAGGAGAGTATGCTATGAGTAAAGTGGAAGATATGCTCAGCACAGTAAAATTGACGGAGTTATTATCCAAAAAGGGCGAGGATAAGAAGCATAACAAGATTTTATGTATTCTCGCTATCGTCGGCGTCGTAGTGACAGTCGTAATTGTGATACGGCTTCTTTACAAATTCTTCGCTCCGGATTACATGGATGATTTTGAGGACGAGTTTGAGGATGAGTTCGAGGATGATTTTTTTGATGACGATGAGGATGAATACGACGAATAGGATGGAGCGAGTGCAGGATGAATGACGGCAGTTTGTGCGGTTCAGAATGCAGAACAGACGCCAGAGTTTCGTGTAGTGACAGGATAGACAGACAGCCCCAGCAAGTTTGTTTGCGCGGGCTGTTTTTCTTTTCTTTTATATGCGCAATCGCGCAGGGGCGTATATGGAAATTCTGCAGCCATGCTGCACGAGTCCCGCGCGGCGGGCGTGAGGTCAAAACAGTTTCCTGCCCGATTGCAGGTATGCGAGAGGAATATTACAGTGAAAAAAGGACAGATTTTTGAAGGTGTGGCAGAGAAGGTTAAATTTCCAAACCGGGGTATTGTATCCGGCTGTCGTTTTGTGGCGGAGAACCGTGATGTACTTCAGTGCCCGACAGGGGAGACCGCAGAAGACGAAAGTGACGGAATCCTGACAGAGTCTTGGGGAACAGGTGAGACAAAAGAAGTCCGCGCCTCAGGCGGGCAGAATGCGGAGGCGGTTGGTCCGGTAATCGTCAAAAATGTAATCCCGGGACAGAGAGTTCTCTTTTCTGTCCGGAAAAAACGCAGCGGGAAGGCGGAGGGACAGCTTCTGGAGGTGCTGGAAAAGTCTCCGCTGGAGCAGGAATTTCCCGATTGCCCGCATTTCGGTGTCTGCGGCGGATGTAATTATCAGACGCTTCCTTATGCGGTACAATTGAAAATCAAATCCTCGCAGGTGCTGGAGCTGATGAGGGAGGTTGTTCCCAATGTCGCGGATATTTTCGAGGGAATTAAAGCGAGTCCGCAGCAGTTCGGATATCGAAACAAGATGGAGTTTACTTTTGGTGATGAGAAAAAAGACGGTCCGCTGACGCTCGGCATGCATAAGAGAGGCGGATTTTATGATATAGTGACGGTTGATCAATGCAGAATTGTGGATGAAGATTATCGAAAAATTTTGTCTGTCACGGAAGTCTATTTCCACAAAATGCAGACGCCATTCTATCATCGTATGCGCCATGAAGGATATCTGCGCCATCTTCTGGTGAGGAAAGCGGTGAAAACAGGGGAGATCCTGATTGATCTGATCACGACGACACAGGTCTGTTGTTCTCAGACAAACAGAAACGGAAATACGAATAAGAACGGAGACGGGCATTTGCAGAGGAACATTTCTGACAATTGTCGTACGGAAAATGTTTTGCTGGACGGGTGGCGGCAGAGGCTGCTTTCTCTTGAACTGGACGGAAGGATTGCGGGAATTCTTCATACGAAAAATGACAGCCCCGCGGACACCGTAAAAAATGAGGGCACAGAGGTGCTGTACGGACAGAATTTTTTTTATGAGGAGATCCTGGGGCTGAAGTTTCGCATTACGCCGTTTTCCTTTTTTCAGACAAACTCACTGGGGGCGGAAGTATTATACGAGACGGCCCGCAGTTTTATCCGCGAATCTCTGGAGGCGGACGGACAGAGCCTGGAGGGAAAGACGGTTTTCGATCTCTACAGCGGTACCGGTACCATTGCCCAGATGCTTGCATCTGTCTCCGGCAGAGTTGTCGGGGTGGAAATCGTGGAGGAGGCCGTGGAGGCTGCACGGAAAAACGCGGCGGAAAATGGTCTTACAAATTGTGAGTTTATTGCCGGAGATGTGCTGAAAGTACTGGATGAGGTGGGGGAGAAGCCGGATTTTATCGTTCTGGATCCGCCGAGGGACGGCGTGCATCCGAAAGCGCTGGAAAAAATAATCAGATATGGCGTGGAGAAGATGATTTATATCTCCTGTAAACCGACGAGTCTTCAGAGAGATCTGGTTGTGCTGCAGGAGAGGGGATACAGAGCGGAAAGAATGTGCTGTATTGATTTGTTCCCTGGAACAGTCCACGTTGAGACGGTTGTTGCTTTGTCCCAACGCAAGCCCGACGATTATATCGAAGTCGATCTGTATCTGGATGAGTTAGATGCCACCTCAGCCGAACTGAAAGCGACTTATGAAGAAATCAAGGATTATGTGCTGAAAGAATTCGGTTTAAAGGTTTCAAGTTTATATATTTCCCAGATTAAGCGGAAGTGCGGCCTCGAAGTCGGTCCGAATTATAACCATGCGAAGTCCGATAACGTCAGGGTACCGCAGTGCCCGCCGGAAAAGGAGGAAGCGATCCGTGCTGCCCTGAAGCATTTTGCGATGATCAAAGAATAACAGGATGAAGGAGGACGAAAAATGCAGAGTTTGTATGAACGGATGGGCGGTACTTACACAATGGGCGAGGATGGGATGTATTATCCCGATCTGGTGATCCGTGAGGAGGAAGCACCACATTACGGCAGGTACGGCAGGATGCGTAAAGCATTCCTGAAAGAACACCGGAGCGGGCTGTACTCTTCGCTGCTGCTGACCGGAAAGCTGACAGCACATCTGAATGAGGTTGACGATGCTGCAAATGACCGGATGGAATTGCTGGTCAGGCAAATGGCTGAGCGGCAGCACATTGACGAGACACTGAAAGCCCGTGACCAGATGGCATGGGTTGGCGCGATCAATAACATCCGCAATGCAGCGGAAGAGATCGTGTTGTCGGAACTGATTTACAATTAAAAAGTTTTTATTGTGACAAGGGACTGCTGTGAGGCAGTTCTTTGTTGCTACAGGAAACATTTTTTCTTCCCTTAGTAACACAGAAATGTCATGAATTCTTCATGGCATATCATTGAAATCTGATTCTGCATTGGATATAATATAAAATGCATTTTGGCAATGCGAAATTCAGGACTCCGATATAACGTGCCACCATGCAGAGAGAATGGAAAGGATACTTTTTATGGGCGATCTTATAAAAAATGATAATAGGAATATAGAAAATACGGCACAGTCGGAAGATGCGTATCGTTCCATCCGGGGATATGTCGTTGACGCACAGCGACAGGTGTATTCTGCCGTCAATTCTGCAATGGTAACTGCCTATTGGAATATTGGCAAGGCGATTTATGAAGTGTGTGGGGAAAATGATCGTGCCGCTTATGGTAAGCAGATTCTTCAATATGTTTCTGAAAGGCTTACGGCTGAATTCGGAAAGGGGTACAGCATCCGTAATTTAAGGAATATGCGCCGATTTTATCTGATGTTTCAGATTCGGCAGACAGCGTCTGCCGAATTGAGCTGGTCGCATTATCAGCTTTTAATGCGTGTTGAAGATGAAAATGCAAGAAATTTTTATGCGCAGGAAGCAGCAAAATCCGGCTGGAGTGTCCGTCAGCTTCAGCGGCAGATAAATACGATGTACTATAACCGAATTTTGGCCAGCAAGGATAAAGATAGTGTTTCTGCGGAAATCCAGACTACTGTCCCGAAACCGGAATACGAGACAATCATTAAAGACCCGTATGTTTTGGAATTCCTCGACCTCCCGCAGAATGAGCATTTCTATGAATCGGATTTGGAACAGGCTCTCATTAACCATCTGCAGAAGTTCCTTCTGGAGCTTGGCAGAGGCTTTTCCTTCGTGGCAAGGCAGAAGCGTATTACCTTTGACGGGCGGCACTTTTATGTGGATCTCATTTTCTACAATTATATTTTGAAATGTTTTGTGTTGATTGACCTCAAAACAGAGGATTTGACGCATCAGGACATCGGCCAGATGCAGATGTATGTGAACTACTATACGCGGGAAATGATGAATGAAGGAGATAACCCGCCGATAGGGATTCTCCTCTGTGCGGATAAGAGCGATACGCTTGTACGGTATACCCTGCCGGAAGATAATACACAGATTTATGCCGCGAAGTATATGGCGTATATGCCGACGGAGGAAGAACTTAAGAGGGAGTTGAGTTTTGATGAATTTGAAAAGCTGGATGACATGTAAGCCAAAAGTGCAGTCAGACTGCTTTTTGAAAGCGTACAATAAAGTAATCACGCGATCAACGATATCCGTAATGCAGCGGAAGAGATTGTTTTAGGACAACTGATCTACAATTTAAAAAATGAGCAAAAGAGGCGGTTCGCAGTTGAGCCGCCTTTTTTGCTGCTTTTTTTCTTCCCATTATCTATTATTTCCCCTGTAAAATTAGAATAATAAATCAACCGGTTTTATTATTTTTTCACAATGCCGGAACGCTCAATTTCCGCTCAATCCGCGCTCAATGCCATTCGCCTCTGTTTCCTGTAGACTGAATCTGCAGCAGGACGGTACCAGTACGGTACCAGCCGCGGCAGATTTTACAGAATACGGAGGATTTTTTATGCGAGAACTGAACAACACGAAAATTATTGCCGTTGACCATGGTTACGGCAACATCAAGACGGCGAATACCGTCACCCCGACCGCCCTTACGGCTTATGACTCGGAACCGGTCTTTTCCGGCAACATCCTTGAGTATAACGGCACCTATTACCGCATCGGGGAAGGCCGCAAGGAGTTTATCCCGGACAAGGTAGCGGATGAGGATTATTATATCCTGACGCTGATGGCTGTCGCAAGGGAGCTGAATCTTGCGGGCATCAGCGAGGCCGACGTCCATCTGGCTGCGGGGCTGCCCCTGACATGGGTGCGGAGGCAGAGGGAGGATTTCCGGAATTACCTGCTCCGCAATGAGGATGTGCAATTTAAGTTCAAGAGGAAGGGATACAGACTCCATTTCACGGGCTGCTCCCTGTACCCGCAGGGTTATCCGGCGGTTGTCAACAGGCTGAATGAATTTAAGGGAACCAACCTCCTTGCGGACATCGGAAACGGCACAATGAACATCCTGTACATAGTGGATAAGAAACCGGTTGAGAGCCGCAGCTGGACTGAAAAAATCGGTGTCAACCAGTGCATGATTGCCGCACGGAATGCCGTCATGGACAATTTCGGGGTAAAGATTGAAGACGCGACCATTGAAAAGGTGCTGCGCCTTGGAAAGGCTGATATCGGCAGGTATTATCTGGACTGCATTGTTTCAGCGGCTGAAAAATATGTGGCGGATATTTTTGCCACGCTGCGCCGGTATGAATACAACCCGGACCTGATGCGGCTTTTTATAACAGGCGGCGGGGGCTGCCTCATCCGCAATTTCCATCCGGGGCTGTGTGGGAAGGAGGAGAAAGGCGGAAGCGGCAAAGACGGATATGGCGAAGGCCGGATCACAATCATTGATGACATCTGCGCGACGGCAAAGGGGTATGAATACCTTGCTTATACCAGCCTGCGCAGGAAGGAGCGGGTATGAACACGAACATTAAAAACACAAACCTCCGCTTCAACATGGACAAAGAAATACAGCGCAGGGCGTGGGAATATCTCCAGACAATGGACAAGGAAATTTTCAAATCCTACAGCCATGTAATCGCGGTTTCAGTGGTGGATTTTTTTGAACGCTATTACCGCGTGCAGGATGATCCATATTTGGAAACGAGGGAGCGGGAGGAACGCTTTGTCGCACAGATCGTTGATGCGGTGAAAGCAGCGTTGGAAAAGGACCTTCCGGTATTCCTTGCAGGATGCCTGTCCGGGCTGTCTCAGAGGATGGCGTGGGACAGCGCTCCCGCGTTTGTTTCAGCACAGGCGGAGCCGTCAGGCGCAGCGGGCGAAACAGAAGAAGCGGAGCCGGAAATTGACTGGGAATTCCTCGGCGGGTAATCCCGCCGGTTCCCGGAGGAGGCGCGCATGACGAAATACATGACGGCAGATACGCAGCTCCCGCCTTATATGGTTTTCCCGCGGTTCCTTATGGACATCCCGCTTCCGGAAACGGCAAAGCTGCTTTATGTGCTGCTTCTTGACCGGGCGCGGCTCTCCCTCAAAAGCGGCGGCTGGACAGACAGCCGGGGCCGTGTGTTTATCTATTTCACGATCCACGGTATGGCGGAGGCGCTCCATAAAAGCGAGATGACAGCCAAAAACAGCCTTTCCAGGCTGGAGGATGCCGGGCTGATCGCCCGCAGGCGGCAGGGACAGGGAAAACCGAACCGGATTTATGTAAAAATCCCGGCTGATACGGCTGGCCTGACGGACAACAAAATGCTCCCCGGACAGACAGGAAACTGTCTTCCGGACAGACAGGAAACTGTCTCCATGACAGCCAAAAAACTGTCCGGTAATAAGAAAGAGGGAATAAAAATAATACAGAAAAACAGAGGGAGTAATATGCCGCACGCATACGGCAGCTGCCGGAATGTGTTCCTGACGGATGCGGAATTTGATGCCCTGAAAGCAGATGTCCCCGGTTTTGGGGATTATATTGAACGGCTGTCCGTCTATATGGCGTCAACCGGGAAAACCTATAAAAACCATGCGGCCACGATCAGAAGCTGGGAATTAAGGGACAGGGCCGCATCACCGAAACGAAATTATGAATGCAGGGAGGATGAGAGCCTTTGAAAACGACGGAAGAACTTATACAGGATATTTTTGCGGGTTTTGACCTGCGGGAGGATGAATACTTCAATGCGGAGGACGGGCTGATCTACTGTAAGAAATGCCATACACCGAGACAGGCAAAAATTGAAACCGGCGGCAGGCTGCTGACCCCGTATGTCATGTGCCGGTGCAGGAAAGAACAGCACGAAAAAGAGGAAACGGAGCGGGCGCTGCGTGAATCATTAGCGGAGGTGTCGCGCATGAAAGCGGCGGGGCTTCAGGATACGAAGCTGTACGATTACTGTTTTGCAAACGACAGCGGCATTAACCCGGAGATGCGCCATGCCCATACTTACGTAGAGAACTGGGAGAAGATGAAAAAAGACGGCACGGGGCTTCTGCTCTGGGGCGGCGTGGGCACGGGGAAATCCTTTTTCGCGGGATGTATCGCAAATGCGCTGCTTGAACAGGCGGTGCCGGTTCTGATGACAAATTTAGCAAGAATACTGAACAAGCTGACAGGGATGTATTCTGATGACCGGAACCAGTTTGTAGACAGCCTGAACCGCTACAGCCTGCTTATCATTGATGACCTTGGGGCAGAACGCAGCTCCGGGTTTGCGCAGGAACAGGTATTTAATGTCATAGACAGCAGGTACCGGAGCAAAAAGCCGCTGATCGTGACGATCAACCTGACGATTGAGGAAATGAAACATCCGGAGGAACTGGCCCGTGAAAGGATTTATGACCGCATCCTGGAACGGTGCATCCCGATAAAAATCAATAACCGGAATATCCGGGAGATGAATGCTGCCGACAGCCTTGAACAGGCGAAAAAACTTTTTGTTTAAGCCTGCTTAACCCCATGCTGCCCAAAGCAGTACCATTTGCCTGGCAAGCGGATACTACATTAGGTGCGGGAAAGTCCTGAAGTGGTTTGGACATGGGCGGATTATTTTATGATGCCGGATGTGGGTTTGCCATCTGAGGAAGATTCCGCACCAGTTTATCTGAAAATGATACCAAAAGGAGAAATATTTATGGCAGGGAAAAAAGAATTAACAGCAGATGAAAAAGCATTATTGCAGGCGAAGCACAGGATGGAGGAAGCTGAAGCGAGGGACCGCGTGAAAGAACGGAAAGCGCGGACAAGACGGCTGATTCTGGAAGGTGCGGCTCTGGAGAAAGCCTTTCCGGAGGCAGTCACGATGGAGCCTCCCGAACTTGAGAGATTCCTGCGGCTGCATCTGCAGCGGCACTTTTGAGAAGTAAAAGAAGGGGTTCCCGGCAGGTCTGGGATTTCCTCTTTTTTATTTCCCGAAGGGCGCACTTACTCACCACCCGTAAAACGGGCGGTGGTATCCTCCCCTGCGGTCCGGAACGTGCGCTCTTCACGAAATGTCCACTGGACACTTCTCCAGAGGGGGCAGGCGATTCCGCAGGCGGAACCTCCTGTGCAGCCAACTGAACCGTCTGAAGTAATCAGACAGTTCCTGCCCCTGACGTATCCGGTGCAGATGATCGGCATGGAACCCATACCGATGTTGGCTGTCTGCGAGAACCTGTCACAGCACAAGGCACGCACTTCGGGTGTGGCAGCTTTGTCGCAGATATGGAGGCACCGTGAAATGCGACGCCTCATCTTCTTTTTTGCGAAAAGAAGCAAAAATGGAAAGGACGGTGATCGAATGGCGATCTACCATTTAGAGGCAAAGGTCATCAGCCGGGGCAACGGGCGTTCCGCCTGCGCTGCGGCTGCTTATATGAGCTGCTCCCGCATCTATAACGATTATGACGGGATACAGCATGATTACAGCAGAAAGCAGGGGCTTGTCTGGTCACAGGTCTTCCTTCCGGAGAATGCCCCGCCGGAATGGCAGAACCGTTCCGTCCTCTGGAATGCCGTGGAAGAAAATGAAAAAACGAAGGACAGCCGTCTTGCCAGGGAGTTTGTCGTGGCACTTCCGGCTGAACTGGAACCGGAGAACTGGAAGAATCTGCTGTCAGAGTATATCCGCAGCCAGTTTGTCGATGAGGGCATGTGCGCGGACGTCAGCATCCATGATACGGACGGGCATAACCTCCATGCCCATATCCTGCTGACCGTGCGCCCGCTTGATGAAAATGGGAAATGGCAGTATAAGACAAAGAAGGAATATCTCTGCATCCGGGACGGCGAGGAACGCGGATTTACCGCCGATGAATGGAAAAGCGCACAGTCTGAGGGATGGGAAAAACAGTACCCGTACAAACCGGAAAAAGGCAAGAAGAACATATATCTGTCCCCATCGGAAGCCGAACGCCGGGGGCTGGTACGCGCGGGCAAGCATCCCAAAAGCACAAAATACGGGCGGCAGAATCCCGTCTCCGAACGCTGGAACAGTGAGGAGCAGCTCATCCTCTGGCGGGAAGCATGGGCGGATATCTCCAACCGCTGTCTGGAACAGGCCGGATGTGAGGAACGCATTGACCATCGCAGCCATGCGGAGCGCGGCATAGCAGAACAGCCGACAATCCATGAGGGCGTTTTTGCGCGGAACATGGAGGCAGACGGGATTGCTTCCGACCGGTGTGAAATAAACCGGCAGATAAGGTCAGACAACCGCCTGCTCCGTGAGCTGAAAAAACAGATGGAACGGCTGGCAAAAACCGTCAGGGAGTCTGTTCCTGCTGTCGCCGATGCACTTGAGAAGCTCCGGGGGAAAATGGTCCTGCTCCAGTATAACCTCCTGCACAGCCTGGGCCAGTCGCAAGCGCTGGAGGATAAGATCAGCAGCGTATCCCCTGTCATGGAAGAATATAAGGCAGTAAAAAAACAAATCCGGAAGAAACAGTCGGAGAAGAAAAAGCTGGCCGGTGAGAAGAGTGACACCGGCGTTTTCAGCCCGCTCCGCCATGTCCGGCTGAATCAGCAGATCGCGGAGCTGACAGAGGATATCGGGGAATTAATGACGCGGAAGAAACAGCTGATGTATGAGGTTGGATGCCATGATGAAACAGAGATGAAACTGGCAGAAAATACTTTTGCCCGGATGGAGGAAAATATGGGGAAACTGGATGAACAGCAGGATCGCCTCAAAGAACGGCTCATGGAAAGTGCCGGGCGTTTTATCGAAACGCGGGAAAATATCGGCACAGAAAGGGCAGATGCCCTGCTTGATGCCCGTGCATCACAGCGTCAGGAGTACCGGGAACGGTATCTGCTGCGCCTCCGCACAGACCTTGGGCAGAAGTTTGACGGGCGTCGCCTGCACCGTGCCGAAGATCTGGTTGACCAGAGAAACGGTGAAGAGCCGGGAGAAATCAGGGAACGCCTGGCTGAGCTTAGGCAGGAACGTGAAGCAGAACGCCGCAGGGAACGTGCAGGAAAAGAAAAAAAGAAATCGCATGGGATTTCCCTGTGACGCTGTACCCGGAAGGCAGGATATGGATGTTACAGGCACAGGCAGCGCTGGCAGTACAATAACGGCGCTGCCCTGCTTTTTATCATATAGGAAAGTTCTTCGAACTTCCTATATGATAAAAAACGCTCCGCGAGGATGCACATGCCGCGCAAAGGAAGATGTCTGCTTACGCAGACGCGCGGCAGCGCAGGAATCCCGCGAAGCGGGATTCTATTTAATGGCAGATGCATGAAATTTGGGCAGAAAGCTACAATAAAGACATTACCGATTTTACAGGAGGAATTCAAATGGACAACGAAATGATCATTACAGAAGAATTGATTGAGGCATATGCAGACTGGCTGGGTGGGGAGGAACGCGCGAAAAATACAATAGACAAATACCGGCATGATCTGAAGATCCTGTGCGCGTGGCTTGACGGGCGCCCGGTGACAAAAGTTCTTGCATCAGAATGGAAAGCCGACCTTCAGGCGCGTTACGCTGCGGCAAGCGTAAATTCCATGCTGGCGGCAGCAAACGGTTTTTTTCGATGGATGGGATGGACGGGCATCAAACTGAAATTCCTGAAAATCCAGAGGAAGGTGTTCTGTGATAAAAACAGGGAGCTGGATAAACCGGATTACCAGAGGCTTATTGCGGTGGCACTTTCCATGGGTAAATCGCGGCTTGCGCTTTTGATGGAGGTGCTCTGCGGACTTGGTCTTCGCGTATCGGAGTTAAAATATATCACGGTGGAAGCGGCGGGGGCCGGCAGGGCAGAAATTCAGATGAAGGGAAAAATCCGCACAGTCATCATCTCTAATAAATTGGCGCGGAAACTCCTGAAATACGCGAAAAAGAAAAATATATCCTCCGGGGAAATTTTCATCACTAAAAGCGGCAAAAGCATGTCCCGCGGCCAGATCTGGCAGGAAATGAAGAAACTGGGCGAAAATGCCGGTGTAGAATCAGAAAAAGTATTCCCCCACAATCTGCGGCACCTGTTTGCCCGGACGTACTATAGAATATATAAGGACATCGCTAAACTGGCGGATATCCTCGGACATACTTCAATCGAAACCACACGCCTTTATCTGATTTCCACAGGTGAGGAACATGCGGAACAGATCGAAAGTCTGGGGCTGGTATCCTGATAACCATAACAAACATTATGTACATAGGCAAGCGAAAGACGTATGCACTTCTTCTTATATTATAGTCGTGCATGGCACCAAATGCAAGCAGAAAATTTGCAATTTGGCACCAACGTCCGTACTGTTTTTCTCTTAAAACGGCCCGGCATCAGAAGATTGCATAAATCCCCTCCTAGCCTTAATAAAACGGCAAAAAATGGGTGCAAAAATGAAGGCGGCAGAAAAAGCCTTTCTGCGGTCCGATTTTTCGCGCCCATTTGGCTGTAAATATTGAAGAAGCCATCAGGTTGCGCCATTTTATATGATTGACAAAGGCTTTCCATGATTACCATGTCAGGGAAAAACAGCATAAATCCAAATCCGTATAGGACATAATGTTTGTTATAGCTATCAGACGGAAAGCATTCTCAACAGGAAACGGATGCTGCCGGAGCCGGACTTTCCTGAATTGCGCTGTGGGCAGGTGCCTCTTCTGAGAAATCAGCAGTTCATTTATGTAAAAATCGTCTGCATTTCAAAACAGCTGATTGATGGCAAATTCAGACAAATCTTCTGCAAAGAAGTTGTTGACTGGTATCTGTATCCTGCTATCAAAAATCAGGCTGTTACAAAAGAGGAAAAGACAGAGGCACAGGATTGTGAGGTGAGGTTGAACAGGAAATGACTTTTTATGAAATTGTTTTTCACGTTCGCGCAGGTACTCGGTCTATGTGGGGAATCTTTTAAAAGAACCCCTGCAGGATATGCTCTTAAAGAGCAAAAAATAACATGATTGGAGGTACAAAGATGTCAAAGAAATTGACAAAACGGTTGTTGAGTCTGGTTTTGACGTTGTCCATGATGTGCAGCCTGGCGGTCACGCCGGCGTTAGCTGCAGACGGATCGTCTGATACTGCAGCATCAGGGACAGTCACAGCCAGCGATTCCGAAGACCCCGAATACATCGAGGCGGGCAATCTGATTGCTGAGGATGAGGGCTGTGTTGAGATTGTTGAAACAGACCCGGCAACAGAATCAGGTCAAGGTAATTCTGCGGATAATGGCGTGGCAGTGGCAAGTGATGACACTGAAACTGATGATGCAGACAGCAGCGTAATTTCTGTATCAAATGCAGACAGCTTTGCAGAAGCTGTTAGCACTGCAAATGCATCCGAATCTGCCGTTACCATTCAGCTTACAGACGATGTGGCGTTAGACACCAGCGCTATATTTTCCGGCACAGTAGCTGTAACGCTTGACCTGGCAGGCCATGCGATTACCAGAGGTTCCAGTACTACAGGATATCTGATTGGTATTGGATCTGGCTCAAATCTGACGGTGACGGATTCTGTAGGCGGAGGATACATTGACGGCGCTACCTATACGGTAAATGGAACCACTTATGTCGGATACAGTATCCTTACAAATGGTACTTTGGCGCTCAATTCCGGTACGCTGAAAGGTTATTACGGACTGTACATTTCCGGCAGCGAGGCAAATGTTACTATTTCCGGCAGCGGAGCTGTTGAAGGAACTTCCAGAGGTATTTCCATGAACAGCGGTACATTGACTGTTGAAGCAGGGACAATTACAGGCGGAACCTACGGAATGGTTCAGTTTACCGGTGAGACAACAATTAACGGCGGCACCATAGGAAGTGCAGGAGAAGGCAGAGGCATTCAGCATCAGGGCGGAAGCCTTACTATAAACGGCGGCACTGTCCTCGGAGAATATGCGGTTACATCGAATGCATACAATGCCAGCACTACATTAACAGTTACGGGCGGCATCATCGGTGATACAAGTGACAGCACTGATGACTTGTCAAGCATGGCGTTAGTTGGCGTGTTTGTGATCGGTTCTACAACCACCTATGATGCCAAAGCTTATATTTCAGGCGGCACAATTACGGCCTATGACAGCGGTGTATATATTCAGGGCAATGTAGCTGCCGGTGATACCAGCGAAAAGGATTCCTACAACGCAACGGTTACTGTATCTGATGATGCAGTAATTGAAACTGTATACAATTCCACATATGGCTATAGCGACAGCGGCGTTTCTGTGTGGGGCAAAGGTGCTGTTTTGAATGTTGAGGGCGGTACTATAAGTTCTGGCGTTTTTGCAATCGCAGGTAACGGAACATATAATACATCGGGTTCTGGTTATAGCAATGCTGGTACTGTAATCAATATTACTGATGGTGAAATCAGTTCCGGTGGTACAGCGATTTATCACCCACAGTATGGTAGTCTTATCATCAAAGGTGGAACTATTACCGGGGAGACAACCGGCATTGAAATCCGTTCTGGTGAGGTTAGCATTGAAGGAGGGAAGATTAGTGCAGAGTATGATCCGTTGACCTATACGGAAAATCCTAGCGGGACTACTATCGCTGGGGCTGCGCTTGCGGTTGCTCAACATACTACCATGCTGGATATCGCGATCACAATAAGTGACGGAGAATTTGAAGGTTTCTTCGGTGTGTATGAGAAAAATGTGCAGGAAAATGAATATACTGACGGAACAGACTATTCGGATCATGTCAGTGTTGAAATTACAGGTGGAAAGTTTCTGACAACTTACCCTGTAAAAGATGCAAATTATGATGATATTACGACAAATGCTGAATATAAGGGATATGCTGTTTATGAAAACTCTGAGGGCGTAATAAGCATAAAAGGTGGATACTACAATAGTGATCCCAGTGAGTATTGCGTATCTCCTTACTATGTGGTATCCAGAAGTGACAACGTATCGACTGGCGATCTGGCGTTGACCTACTACTACTATGTTACTGGCAACAGGATTGTTGGGACTGGTATGGATTTGGAAAGCGGTGTCATTGAAATAGAGTTCTATGTTAGGGCAGACGCAACAGACTATGCTGCTATCGAGACTTTTACATTGGATGAAGACGAACTGGAACTTTCGGATTATGACACTGCAACAGTTGAAGGTTATTCCTGTTATGTAATACCGAAAACGGTTGTGGCTAATAAAATGACCGAAGAATTTGACATTGTATTGGAGTTATATGGAGGCTATGCTATTAAGCAAACTACAAGTTTGAAAACTATGGTTAAGGATTGGTTAGATAATGCAGACGAAAGTACCTTGGCATCCTCTGAAGCAGAAGTTCTCATTACAATGTTGAATCTTGGCGCAGCTACTCAGCTTTTAGATGACAGTAGTTTGACGGCTTCTAAACTGGCAAATGAAGGGTATGCATATGGAACTGATGCCACTGTATCCACTCTCACTGAAATTTATAATAGTTTATCATATAGTTCTCTGAGCAATTATAAGCTGACTGCTTCGGGAACAGGAGATAAGGTGGGATTAAAAGGGATTGGCGTAACATGCGATTCGGACTTTGGTGTAGTGTTGTATACGTCTACAAATTTGGACGAATATAAGGAAGAAAATAGAATAGAAGTTCAAGTTGATGGCGTTACCTGTGATAACATTGAAATTTCGGACTATGCAGTGGAAGTTTCGGATCTTAGTGCTGTTGATTTGACGAAGGAAATTACTTTTATTTTCACTGATGGGGATGGAGACACATATTCATTGACTGCTACAGGAATTTACTTTGCAAGATTTCTGATGAATTCTAAATATTATGCTGATAGCACAATCAATTTTGCAAAGTGCATGTATATGTATATTAGCGCAGTGAATGAACTAATCTCTGAAAATTCCCAAGAAGGAGGATCAACAGCAATGATATATGTATTTAATGAACCGGAAATTGAAGTTGTTAGTCTTGCCATGTATGACGATGAAGTTACCACTAATGTAAGTTCGGGTGAAGTCAGTGTAGGAGGCGATACTGACGTTGAAGAAGATGATCTGTTTAATTGATTCTCATTTCTTGATGGGAAACAATGTAATATACTTTTAGATGGCTTAAAAGATAGATATGATGAGACAGTATACCCAGTGGTCATGGTCATAGACCATAACCACTGGGTATTTCTTGAATTACTATGACATAAGTAACGAGGAGATTCATAATGAAAGTAAACAAAGATTTTATCCTGCGGGATATGGGAAGTAAATGCGTCGCAGTGCCCATTGGAAAGACCTATGAAACATTCAGGGGATTTATTAAAATGAATGAGAGTGCGAAGTTCATTTGCGAAGCACTTGCCGTAGGCAAAACTGAGGATGAGGTTGTGGCAGAAATGACTGACAGGTACGGAATTAGCATGGAACATGCAGCTACCTCCTATCAAAAAGCGGTCGTAAAAATGATGGAAGCAGGTATGCTGGAAGAGTAATAAATTAGTACCGTTATCTTTTTATAACACTAGAAAGAGAAGAAAATCATATGATGAGACTGGAGATTGCCGGTATTCCTGTTGGTATTAATAATAAATATAACTTTTCTGATTGGAACTTTTGTGGGCACGAAACAGAGCGGCTTCCACTTCTGGAAGTGTCGGCCACGGAAAGAGAAATTGATAAAGAGTATAACAGGATAACTCCTGAATTTGATATTGTCCAGGCTGAACGAAATATTCTCTATCAGAAAATCTGTTTTGGAATGCTTGACTATGATGGTTTCCTGATTCATGCGGCGGTTGTTGCCGTAGATGGAGAAGCCTATGCCTTTACAGCGCCAAGCGGGACAGGGAAAAGTACGCACGTAGGATATTGGATGCAGGTGTTTGGCTCCCGCGCACAAATAGTAAATGGGGATAAGCCGATCATCCGTCGAATAGACGGATGTTTTTATGCCTGTGGAACGCCATGGCGCGGTAAAGAACATCAGGGAGCTGCCATAAATGTTCCGTTGAAAGCACTGTGTCTGTTGGAGCGTGGGGAAGAAAATGTTATTGTTCGAGCAACTGATGCGGATGTTATAGACAAATTATTCTTTCAGATTCCTATTCCGTGGGAAGCGCATCAGGTAGAAAAGCAGATTGATCTCCTAAATCAGCTCATGAAGGAAGTCCCCATATTCAAGCTGAGCTGCAATATGTCTCAGGAAGCTGCTGTTGTAGCATATAATGGTATAAATAATCTAGGGGAGAAATCATGTGAAGGCAGGTAGAAGGAGTACATGGAGTATAATTCTATTTTGAAAGAATTGGAGCAGGAAGAATGCATCATAATTTCGACAACAGGCACCAGTATGCAGCCCCTTCTCTACACTTACTCTACTCATGTGCTGATCCGCAAAATAGAAGGTAAGCCAAAAAAGAATGATGTTGTACTCTATGTCCGCCCTGATGGAACAAAGGTGCTTCACAGAATTATCGGTTTTGACGGCGATACTTGTCTGATTCGTGGAGACAACACGTTCGTTTTGGAACGTGTGCCGTTGTCAGCCGTGAAGGGAGTTATGGAAACTGTCTGGAAAGAGGAAAAGGAGATTCACTGCACGGACAGGCTCTATCGGCTGTATGTCTGGTTCTGGAATCTGATCTATCCTCTCCGGTTCTTAAAATATAAAGTAAAAGCAGGCATCGTATCTATGGGAAAACGTCTGTTAGGTGACACTTCCCTTGCATGGATAGCAAAGATGGTGCGTGGAAGCCTTGCAGGCATCATTATTCTGACGGTATGCACAGGCATCCGTGCTTTCCTGTCAGTTTTACTTGCCCTCGTGATGCGTAATGCTATAGATTACGCTGTTGCCATGGATAAACCCATGTTCCTGAAGTGGGCGGGGATCTTTCTTGGCATTATAATTGTCCAGATTGCCTTGTCCGCCGTTATCCGGCAGAAGGATGAATGGACACGGGCAACGATAGAGAATCGGTTGAAGCAGCACAGCTATGAGAATATCCTTCATAGCACGTATTCCGGGCTGAAAGCATATCATACGGGCGAGCTGCAGAACCGTATGACCAGTGATGTAAAGATTGTGGCAGATTATGCAACGGAGATCATCCCCGGCGCTGTGTCAATGGCAGTGCAGCTTGTTTGCGCTTTGTTTATCCTGATGCTTCTTGACTGGAGGTTCGGCAGCCTGTTCCTTGTTGGGGGAATTTTAATGTTGTGCGTGACTTTCCTCTTCCGCCGCAGGATGAAGACTCTGCATAAGGAAGTGCAGGAATCAGACGGAATGCTGCGTTCATGGCTGCAGGAGTCCGTGGAGAGCCTTTTAATACTGAAAGGCTTTGAAGCAGAGAGTATGGCTGCCGGAAAAACAGAGGAAAAAGCTGCTATCCATAAAAAAGCGCGGATGAAAAGACGCACATTCTCCAATATCTGTAACATAGGCTTCGGCGCTGTGATGCAGGGAAGCTATCTTTTTGGACTGGTATGGTGCGGAATTGGGATTTTAAACGGCACGTTAACCTATGGAACACTGACTGCTGTCCTTCAGCTGATCAGCCAGATCAGAAGCCCCTTTGCCAATATCTCCGGCTTTGTGCCCCAGTATTACTCTATGCTGGCGTCTGCGGAACGGCTGATTGAACTGGAAAAGCTGCCGAAGGAAACCGGCGCAAGGAAGAGCCTGCCGGATTTCAGGGCGATTTGCGCCAAAAACCTTACGTTCATCTATGATGACGGCGAGGAAGAGGTGATCAGCAATGCTTCTTTCACCATCGAAAAAGGGGAGCTTGTCGCGCTGACCGGCATCTCCGGTATCGGAAAAAGCACCCTCTTAAAAATCCTGCTTGGGATTTATCCCCCTGTATCGGGGCGGCTGTATGCAGACTGTATGGATCAGGAGATTGATATAGATCCAGGCACAAGGCACTGGTTTGCCTATGTCCCCCAGGGGAATATGCTGATGTCCGGCAGCATTTATGCGGCTGTGGATTTTTTACACGCTGCTCCTTACACCAGAGAGCAGAAAGAGCGGATACAGGCTGCCTGCCGGATTGCCTGTGCGGACGAGTTTATCAAAGAATTGCCGGATGGATATGATACCATTCTTGGAGAAAAAGGCGCAGGATTGTCCGAAGGTCAGATGCAGCGAATTGCGATAGCCCGGGCGATTTATCGTAATGCGCCAGTCCTGCTGCTTGATGAAGCAACGTCCGCACTTGATGAGGAAACGGAGCACAGGCTGCTTCAAAACCTGAAAGAAATGGGCAGCCAGACTGTGCTGATCGTCACGCACAGGCCGGCTGCAATGGAGATTTGCAGCAAAAGGCTGGTGTTTGAACACGCCAAAATAACGATGGAAAAGATTGGAGGTGCCGCATGTACGGAAAAGGGAGACTGATTCGAAATATCCTGTTTGCTGTTATTGCAGTATTACTGGCCGGTGGTCTGGCGTTTATGATCTATTCTGATGAGCAGGAACAAAAAGAGCGAGCGGCGGCTATACTCGAACTTCAGGCGGAAGCCCGGCCTTATGAAGTGGAATTGAATAACCTTCAAAGCGAACTTTCCTCACTGGAGAAAAACACCGGCTATACCAGCAATCGGGCCGAGATCATGGTTGGATTTATTGCTTCTGAAATGTCAGATATTGAGTATATAAATGAAAAAGCGCAGACATATGGCTTTTCCCCTGTACTTGTGATTGACTGTACAATAGATATTTCAGATGTGGAGGAGATTGTTGAGGCGGTAGACGAAAATTGGGAGATTATGCTTTATGTATCGTCTTTTTCTGAAGAATCCAATGAGAGCGTTTTAACTGTGCTCTCTTATCTGGATTCAATTGAAAAAGACGAAACCGGCGTATTTTTCCTGCGTAATGATTATGCCAGTGATGCGAACATCCAGTTGCTGGCTGATGACGGCTTTATTGGATATACGCTGTATCACAGCTCGTCGCCTGCAGCAGGACAGACAGAGGATGGAACTGTATATTTTGATTACTCCTATATCCGGTCTGATGAAGGAACGATTGATGACCGTTTGTCAGTACTTTATTCGAATAAGGCATCAATGCTGATTGTATTTGACATGGATAAGATAAATTCTGGTGAGATCTCCGGTTCTTATGTTACCGGTGTTTTGGACAAGGTTCAGAATTATGCTTTGCAGGAAAATTGTTGTTTTGCTACAGTAGAAGAAGTCGTTCAGGAACTGTCTGAAATCAACATGACGGAGGCGCAACAGCAGGCTGATTATGAGGAGCAGGCGGAAGAGATACAGGAGCGCATTGATGAACTTGAAGAAATCATCAGCGACATTTACAGCCGCATAGAATATTAGCGAATGGGGACGGGAGGAATGAGACATGGCTGTATCAGAGAAATCACTGGATGCCGCATACGGCATGGTATATCTTGCGGCTTGTGCGGTGAACAACCATATACCGGATAGAGAACGGACAGAACAGATGGATCTGGAAAAGGTTTACGCTTTGAGCCGTTTCCATGGCATGACGTCACTCATCGGCATGGCAGCTGAATCGGCTTTTAACGGCAGGCTGCCGGACAATCCCCTTTTCGTGAAATGGGACAAAAACATCTGCCAGACCGTCTGCCGTGAAACGCTCATGGATGAGGAACGGCAGGAGTTACTGGCCTTTTTTGAGGAAAGGGGCATATGGTATCTGCCGTTAAAGGGAATCCATTTAAAGGAACTGTATCCCTCGCCGGGGATGCGGCAGATGGCGGACAATGACATCCTGTTTGACAAAAGGTTCCAGCCGCTGGTCCGCCAGTGGTTTGAAGAACGCGGCTACACGGTGAAATCCTATAACACAGGAGCGCATGATGTGTACATGAAAGAGCCGTTTTACAGCTTTGAAATGCACACATCCCTGTTCGGTTTCGGGCATGACCCCCGGTGGCAGGCGTATTATGAAAACGTAAAAGAACGGCTGGTTTTAGACACGGGAAAATCCTTTGGTTACCATTTCAGTGATGAGGATTTTTATATTTATAACACCGTCCATGCGTTCAAACATTTCTCCGGCGGTGGCACCGGCCTGCGCTCCCTCCTGGACTGTTATGTATATGTACAGGCTCATGGGGACAGCCTTGACTGGCCCTATATAGAAAAAGAACTGGAATCGCTTGGCGCTGCTGAATATGAGAAATATGTGCGGGCGGTCAGCCTGAAGGCTTTTTCCGGTACGGAGCCGTTCACGCAGGAGATGCTGGCAGGGGATGAAAAGGAATTCTTTGAGGAGATTCTGGTTTCAGGGACTTACGGGACGCTTGACAGGCTTGTAAGGAACAAGGTAAAGGGGTTAAGCCCGGAGGAAGAAAAACCATCCGCGAGGACGAAGCTGCGCTATATATGGCACCGGTTATTTCCGGGGCCGGAGCATATGGCAATGTACCACCCGTTCTTTGCGAAGCACCGGTGGCTGGTTCCTGCGGGATATGTCTACCGCTTTATTTACAGCGGGGTGAAAGGTTTTAAGAGAATCACATCCGAATTTAATACAGTACGGAAAATGTAGGAAACGCATAAAGCAGGGGGCATCACTGCAGCATCAGTAAGCCCGTCCTGCTTTTTTATTGCTGTAAAAGCCGCTGCCCGATTCCGATCCCGGCCTCCGCGTAGTTTTCCAGGATTTCCTGCTGTTTCACTTCCAGCATCTCCGGCTCCCCGTCCCAGACAGTTTCGTAGATGGCCATGGCTTTCTTATAATGTTCCGTGGCGTCAGGGATTTTCCCCTGCACCATGCAGACAGTGCCCATTGCTTCCGTAAGCAGGGCGTAATCCCCGGATGCTTCCGTGGTGTGCTGCCCGACTTCCCGCGCAACGGACTGGAGGATTTTCATGGCGGTTTCCGGTTCCCCCATATCGCAGAGCAGGGCGGCATAATTTGCGGTAAGGACAGCTGAGTCATGCATATAGACAAGGCCGTGTTTTTTTAGCAGCGACGCGGCGTTTTCTATGTGTTCCCTGACCTTATCCAGCTGTCCTGCCATCCTGTAACATGCGCCGAGGTTGGCGTGAATATTCGCGGCGAGGAGTGCATTCTTTTCATCAGTTTCCGTAAGCAGGGCAAGTGCGTCTTTTTCCAGACGGATTGCTTTTGAAGGGGTTTTCTCCATGGAAGCCTTATAATCCAGAAGCAGCGCACGGTCATTTCTTTGGTCAGGTTCTCCGGATAAACCGGTGCTTCCGGGAGTCTGGCCGATCAGCCGCTCCATTTCAGCGAGTATGACCCGCATCCCCGGCTCATAATGGTATTTATCCATATATGGGAAAACATTTTCCAGAAAAAGCAGAAAAAACCGGTTGTCATCTTTTTCAGCTATAGTAATGATATTTTCAACTGTCGCAAACAGCAGCCGGTGGAATGAAATATCCAGGCCGTGCATCAGGCAGATGCCCTGCAGCTTTTCACAGAGTGTCCTGCAGCGTGCAATGGAGGGTTTCAGGTCAGTGACCGTGATTTCCTGTACCATCGGGTGGAGCGTGACAGAACGCCCCGGCTGCGGTGTGAGGAAGCCATTTTCAATAAGGTCATTGACTGTATTCAAGTCTGCCAGGCCGAGCCAGTCCGCCAGTCTGCGGACAGGGATGCCTGTCATCGGGATAAGCGCCATATTGCGCATGACATCCTGTTCTGCATTCGTAAGCCGGAATAAGGAGAAAAGGGTGTGGATATGCCCGTAATACGTCTCCTTTGTCGGTCTGCCGTCCTTGGTGATGCTGATTTTGTCAGCAGAATCAAGGGATGTTTTTTCTTCGCGGAGTTTGGAGAGCAGGCGGGCAGGCTCCATGATGCCTTTATCCAGCAGGCGTGCTGCAAGCTCCACTGCGAGCGTATGGCTGTGGACGGCGTCGATAATCTGTTCCAGAATATGGGTGTGCTTATCTGCTTCGGAATAATACTTCCCCATCAGGCCAAGCAGGGCGGATTTGTCAGGAATCTCACCAAGCTGCATGGACGGGTAATGCTCCATTCGGTTCCTTGTGGTGAACACTATACGGCAGCGGTATTTCATCATGACCGGAAGGAAACTGTCTTTTGTTGCTGGGACATTGAAATTGTCGATGACCAGCAGGGTGTCGCTCTTTAAGGTGCGCAGGAAGCGGTTGTGCCTGCGGAAACGCTCCTCTTCGCTTTCATCCGGCAGGTCATCCGCGAAATCCAGGTCTGTGACATCATGGTAAAGGCTGCCGCTGTATGTGATGTACAGGGTATTGGTGTATTCTTTTTTGTACTGGGCGGCGTAGGCTTTTGCAAATTCACTTTTGCCGATGCCCGCAATCCCGTGGACGAAAACCTTGCCATGCTCTGCAAGCAGGCTGTGAAGCTGCCTGATCTCGCCTTCGCGTCCGCAAAAATGGCGGCATGGCTTTGGCACGTCATTTCCGAAAATAAAATCAGACACGACAGGCGAAAGGTTTCCGGAAGTAATCAGGTTATTTGTTCGGGCATCGCGCTTCACAAATTCGCGTTCAAGGCCAAAGCAGAGCGCATTGGTAAAGAATGCGGCATCTTCCTTTTCATTGTGGCATGGATATTTTTGAACCAGTTCAGATTTCATCCGCTCGGAAATGGAATCGTCGCCGATGATCAGCCCATAGATTTTCTCAACCGCCATTGCGCTGTCAGACATTTTTGGCAGCAGATTTTCATAAATATCCGTTGCCATCTGTATCCGGTGCCGTTTGTCAGTCAGATAGTAGCCGGATATTTTCGGGCTGACTTTTGCGCTGCCCTTCAGCCAGCGGCAGACAAGCCCGTTGTCAAAATCAAAATCCATACCGGCTTCACTGCTGACGAAGCTGTCAAAGATCAGATATAAAAAATCAATCTGGTTCAGTCCCCAGTCCTCACTGACATATGAGCGGATGACTGCCATGACGGATACAAAATCACAGCGTTCCATGCTATTCACTCTCCCCTGTATAAGTGTATATTATCATAGCAGAAATGTGTATATACCGCAAGGCAGGTACCATGAAATGATTGTGAAATCAGGAGAAAAATGCTCAATCCGCACTCAATCTGCGCTCAATGTTTTTCATCCATCTTTCCCGTAAAATGATGTCCATAAGAACCGGCTGGAAGGAGGGGCTTTATGGGACATGAAATAGAATTTGACCGTTGCATAGATTTCATGGTGCAGATGATTGAAAAGTACGGAGATAAGCTCCTTGAAGAGCTGGAGATGGAACGGATGGACAGCGAAGCCGCCGGAAAAAGAAAAAATGCAGATGGGAACAGCGCGTGAGGCGGGGATTTCAAAAAAAGATTTCCCTGCTTTTATTTTGCCCCTTGCGCATGGTTGGAACATAGAGTATAATTTTGTTGGGACAATAAATCGCGGGGTGAATACAGTGAAAAAATGTAAGACTTTCATTGCTATTTGTGCCACCAGCCAATGGGCGGCGGAATGGAGATTATCATGAAAAAAACGAAATGCTATATTTATACGAGGGTGTCCACTACCATTCAGGTGGACGGGTACAGTCTGGACGCGCAGAAAGAAAAACTTAAACGTTACGCGGAATTCCAGAATATGGAGATTGTCGGAGAATTTTCTGACGAAGGCAAATCCGGCAAGAGCGTGGCTGGCCGTCCAGAGTTCCAGAAAATGTTGAAAAATATAGAAGACGGTGTGGACGGGATAGAATTTGTCCTTGTCTTTAAGCTGTCCCGTTTCGGGCGTAATGCTGCGGACGTACTTAATTCCCTGCAGATGATGCAGGATTATGGCGTGAACCTGATCTGCGTGGAGGACGGTATAGACAGCTCCAAGGACAGCGGTAAGCTGATGATTTCCGTCCTGTCTGCCGTTGCGGAGATTGAGCGGGAGAATATTCTGGTCCAGACGATGGAAGGCCGGAAGCAGAAAGCGCGGGAGGGGAAATGGAACGGCGGCTTTGCCCCTTACGGATACGATCTGGTAAACGGTGAGCTGCAGATCGCGGAGGATGAGGCAGAAATTATCCGCCTCATATACGACAAGTACATCCATACGAATATGGGGTTATCCGCGATTGCTGTCTACCTGAACCAGCATGGCTACAAAAAGAAGAAACGGCAGAATAATACACTGGATGCATTCGCAGTCTCGTTTATCAAGGGTGTGTTGGATAACCCGGTCTATTGCGGAAAACTGGCATTCGGGCGCAGGAAAAATGAGAAGATACCCGGGACAAGGAATGAATACCATACGGTCAAGCAGGATACCTATATGCTCAGCGAAGGAATCCACGAAGCTATCATTTCGGAAGAGGACTGGCAGCTTGCCCAGCAGAAACGGCAGGCTACAGGCGTCCAGTATCCCAAGACCCACAGCCTCGACCATGAGCATATTTTATCCGGCATACTAAAGTGCCCTGTCTGCGGCGGCGGTATGTACGGCAATGTCAACCGCAAGAAGAAAAAGGACGGCACCCATTATAAAGATTATTTTTACTATGCCTGCAAGCACCGTCTCTGGATTAACGGCCACCACTGTGACTACAGGAAGCAGTGGGGCGAGGATATTATCAATGATGCAGTGGCGGAGGTAATCGTAAAGCTGGTACAGAACCCCAAATTTGAAGCAGGACTCAGAAAAAAGATTGATTCTAAAATTGACGTGAGCGAGATGGAGGCTGAACTGGAAGGGCTGGAAAAGCAGCACCGCCAGTTAAGCGGGGCAAAGGCAAGGTTGGGACAGCAGATGGACAGCCTTGACATATCAGACCGTTTCTATGAAAAGAAATATCAGGATATGGAGACCCGTCTGTATCGCCTGTACGACGAGATTGAAGCCGTAGAAAACAGCATGGAAGAAATCCGAACCAGAATGTGGAATGTACAGCAGCAGAAAATATCAAGGGATAACGTCTACCAGTTCCTCTTGTATTTTGACAGACTGTATGACAGGTTCACGGATTTGGAAAAGAAAAAATTCATGAACAGCTTTGTAGAACAGGTAGACATTTATGAGCAGGAGCAGCCGGATGGCCGAATCCTGAAGCACATCAAATTCCGGTTTCCTATCTTTTTTGATGATGAGGAAATACAGGATATTAGTTGGGACAACGAAAATACCGTTGAGACGGTGGTATTATTGTCCAAACTTCATTCGAAGCATCATATAGAGGTAGAATTACATATGGATGAGATGGATTTAACTGCTGCGGAAAGTAAGGCTACCTATGAAGAGATCAAAGCGTACGTCCTGGAGCATAGCGGATTGAATGTCAGCAATCTTTATATCGCGCAGGTCAAGCAGAAGTATGGTATCATTGAGCGGGAATGCTATAATAAGCCAAAAAGCGAGGATTCCAGGCAACCGAAGTGTCCGCCGGAGAAAGAGGCGGCGATTACGGAGGCGTTGAAGTATTTTAAAATGATATAGACTCGGTGTGTAGAAGGGATTGGCATCCCAAAAGCAGGGCAGACAACGATTGAAACCGATGCCTGCCCTGTTTTTTAATTATTCTTCGGTTTCATTCCCCAGAAGACCACATTCATAAGAATGACAATTATAGCAACAACAATCATGGATACCCAAAATCCCATATTCAAACCAAGGAATTCTGTGGTGTCAAACAGCTTTATCCAAATATCGGTTATAGTCATAATAGCTTTCCTCCTTTACAACAGCTCGCCATAATGACGAACGTACGCTTTTTTCAAACTGGTTGCCAGCAGCATATAGAGCAGGATGCATGGAATCAGATAAAGGAAATAACTTGCTGGCAGTGCAACAAAACCCAGTAATGTTCCCAACGGTGTAAATGGAATAATGGTTAACACTGTGATTCCTGTCAACGTCATCAATGTCAGAGGAGCGGAGGCACGGCTCTGAAGAAAGGGCAGCTTTGGTGTACGGATCATGAGAATGACCAGAGTCTGGCTCCACATGGACTCCACAAACCATCCCGCCTGAAACATTGCTATGTATCTGAATTGCAAATCCGCAAGCTCTGCGCCGCTGAAATGGGCGACAAGGTCGTTATACAGAACGCCGCCGGACACAAACAGGGGACAAAACACGAAGTACATGAAAATATAGGTCGTGAAGTCAAAAATGGAACTGGTCGGCCCGATCCAGATCATAAAGCTTCCCACGCTGGATGCGTCCCACTTCCTCGGAACAGCAATGAATTCTTCATCTACATTGTCCCAGGGGATGGCTGTGCAGCTCAGGTCATAGATCAGATTCAGGAAAATCAGGTGTACGCTCATCATGGGCAGGAACGGCAGCAGCGCCGACGCCGCCAACACAGAAAACATATTGCCGAAGTTGGAGGACGCTGTCATCTTGATATATTTGATCATGTTGGCGTAGGTCTTACGCCCTTCAATGATCCCTTCCTCCAGCACCATCAGGTCTTTTTCCAGAAGAATAATGTCTGCTGATTCTTTTGCTACATCCACTGCAGTATCTACAGAGATTCCAATGTCTGCTGCTTTCATGGCGGCGGCGTCATTGATGCCGTCTCCCATAAATCCGACTGTATGTCCGTTTTTCCGCAGAATGGATACAATACGGGCTTTTTGACCGGGGGTTAGCTTTGCAAATATATCGGTGATTTCTGCAGCTTCGGCTAGTTCCTCGTCTGTCATATAATCCAGTTCAGAACCCAGAAGCATATTTCCAACCTTAAGCCCTACCTGAGCACAGATGGTACGTGTAACCTTATCATTATCCCCCGTTAGAATTTTTGTGTGTACGCCGTGTGCCGCCAGAGCAGAAATTGCATCGGCAGTTGATTCCTTGGGTGGGTCGAGGAACGCAAGGTATCCGATCAGCACCATATCTGTCTCATCCTTTGCGCTGAAAACATCAACAGAGGATGGATTGGTTTTGTGGGCGATACACAGAACCCGGAACCCTTTTTCGTTTAGTTCATCTGCCGTCTGCAAAATCCTTTTACGCACATCCTCACTCAGAGGCTTCACCTCGCCGTCCAGCTCCACAAAGGAACAGACGGAGAGCATTTCTTCCACAGCGCCCTTGGTGATCATCTGTGTTTTTCCTGTTCTATCCTGTACAACCGTGGTCAGGCGACGGCGTGAGAAGTCAAAGGGAATCTCATCCACCTTCACATAATGCTCGGACAGATCTGTCAACTGCGGATTCTCCCGTTCTTCCTCTTCGGTCTTTTGAATGATCGCCAAATCCATCAGATTTTTATACCCGGTCTGGAAATAGCTGTTTAAGTATGCGT
>JAJQEU010000127.1 GCA_021201535.1 Clostridiales bacterium
ATCTAAATTCATTATTCTTCATGTCTCCTTGCAACTATTATAAGTCTGTTCCTTTGTTCCTCATTCCACGAATTAGATATCTAATTGTAGCATTCATCATTTATTATTTCATCTATTTTTTCAAGGAAAACCTTGTATTTCTGCAAAAAAATAGGCCTGCCAGCCATCTCAAACGAGACAGCCGACAGGCCCATTTCCATCCTTATATCAGGACTGCATTCCACAGCCCCTCACTCTTACACTCTCACCGCATACTCCAGACTGATCCATCCATTTCGTCCGCTCTGGTACGCTTTCAGCAGTCCCCATCCGGTAGCCGATCCCGTCCCTTCGGAAGTCTCCACAATCGTGAACACGCCCTTTCCGGTATACTTCCCTGTCTTCGCAAACCCAGTTCCAGGACCCACCCGGATATTCAGGTTGCTGATGCTCACCTTCACCTGGAAGCTTTCCGTCTCCGCGCTTCCGGAAGCATCTGCCGCCGTCAAAGCGCCAACATACACCACATTCCCGTCCGCATCAAATACGGAATAGCCCTCATACTTATCCGCACATTTTTTCGCGTTCGCCAGAATCTTATAGGCGCCCTTCTGGCTCTTGCTGTCCGCCCAGATCTTCCGCACCCGGTACAGCACCGTCCCGGATGCTGCAGTGTCCGCTGTCCCGGACGCAAGCGCTGTCTGGAACGCCTTCCACTGGCTCTCATCCCCGGAATCCGCATTCCATCCGATGATCCCCGGACACAGCTTCCCGGTCACGTCGTAATGACGGATCACATGGTCCGCATCAATGGAATACTTCTCCATCAGATACTGCGTCAGCTCCACCGCCTTCGCCACAACCGCATCCGTAAAGTTCCATGTCTTATCATTGGCGGACGGAACCTTCCCCGTGCTGTTCGTCGAACAGATCTCAATCCCGATGGAATTGGCATTCTTTGCCACGCCATGCAGGGATCCGCCCTTCGTGGAAAGTTTGCTCCCGCCGCAGTGCCAGCAGTACCGGTTTTCCAGATCCGGATTGTACTGCACGATGGTTTCATCATCCACAATAAAATCCGCAGACGCTTGGTTCGTCGTGCTTGCAAAATACTCCGCCGTGTTCGCCGCTTTACCTTTCACAGAGGAAACACCCGCCGTATAATGGATTACGATATATTTGATTGCCCTCCCGGCAGACGCTGTCGTGTTGTGTGTGTTCGTCTTTTTTGTAATAGATACAGACATTTTAACCTTCTCCTTCCCCATCTTCGTATTCATAGTCATCATATGCATCCGCATACTCCGTATCCCCGCAGATCACATCCAGGCTGGCCAGGCTTGTCAGGATTGACACCAGCCCGGCCACCGCCGCAATACTCACTACCCGCAGCCAGTCCACCTCGCTCACCGCAGCACCCACACCGATCGCCGCCACCAGCGACTGCGCCACCGTCTTCACCGCCCGGATTCCCGCATTCTTCCACCATTTCTTACTCATTTCACATCCTCCTTCTCATTGATGGCCGCAAGCGCGACCTCCTCCAGAAACCTTGTGTACTTGTCCCTCGCAGACTCCGCGGATTTTAACCCGCTGTCCACCTCGCCGTTCGTGTGACCATGCTTCAATGCAAGCGCCACACCCACCGTCAGTTCATTGTTCGCCGCAATCATTTCCAGCTGCAGCCGTGCCTCCTCTGCCCGCATCTTTGCGTGCGCCTCGCTCCTTTTCTGTGCCTTCAGAAGCCGGTTCCCCTGCTCCGCACAGACAGCACAGATGACCGAAGCCACCGCCGCAATCAGAGCACAGATAATGTTCACCATACCGCATTCCCCCTTCCTGTTTCTTCTATATAAAAAGCGGCCCTTTCAGACCGCATTGTTTTCCGCTCCCGCAGATCCCGGAAGCACATTAACCTTATTCCGTTTTCCCATCAGACCGCCTCCGTCAGCGTGTACGTGATCTTCATTGTCATATCCGACGTCTTCACCACCGCCGTGTCCAGGTTATTGATGGTCGCCAGATACGGCGTCAGCAGCGCCAGGTACCGCTTCGTGATAGAATACTCCCCGCCCCAGTACAGCAGGAAATTCTTATACCGGAACATCGGCGTCCCGGAATACTCAAACCGCTTGCTCCCCACCGTCTGGATCACCGTATCGTCCGCTTTGATCTGGAAATCATACCCGATGATCAAATCCTCAATCCGGTCAAGAAACAGGCCGTAGCTGCCGCCGCTCAGGCTGTACCCGGCAGAAGTAAATCCCAGACTGATCAGCGTCACATCCGCGGAATTCTCCAGGTTGATCTTGTACACACCCGCCGCATCATAAGACGGGATGTAAACATAACCAGCCCTGACCACACACTTGTTCCGGTAACTCGGATAGCTGGAATAGCTCCGGTACCCGGCATAGGTCATCGTGGCATTGCTCAGCGTAAAGCTCGCTTCCGTATAGGTGTAATCCGTTTTAGAAATCTTAATCCACAGAAGCGTCGCGCTCCCGGAAGAATTCGCGCTGTTCCCGAAACCGTACCAGTACCCGTCATGCCCGTCCACAAACGTGTGGTAAGTGGATGACGGCAGGAATGTCGTACAGGTAATAGTCTTTGTTTCCAACACCGTTGCAGTGGAATCATCAATCTTCTCTTTCAGCCCAATGGACAGGATCGGGATCCGGAACTTCGTAATCGTGACCGCAGACGAAGAGAAAGCAATGGAAACCACCGTGTCATTCTCAAAATCCACCTCCACCGCATTAAACAGAAGCTGCGTGATGTCATCATCCAGGGACTGGTTCAGTGCGCTCATCAGCAGGAAAGCGGAACTGTCGTCCGCAATGCTGCCATAGCCGCCCACACCTCCCAGCGCGCTGGTCAGCGCCACCGCAGCAATCGTGCCGTTTCCCTGCGTGTTCGTAAATTCCCACACAAACTGGTACCCGTCGTCCGTCGCACCGCCCTCCGTCTGGCTTAAGCTGCCCCGCTGCAGATCCGTGGATGAATTCACATCGTTGGACGCATACGCCACCGGAAGGTTTTCCGATGTCGGATAAATGTTCCCGGAATCCTCTGTCAGCGTATTGGGGAAAAGCAGGATCCCGCCGATCAGGTTCGGGCAGATCGGCAGCAGGTTGGTCATCCAGCCGTTCAGGGAGTTGCTGTAGGTGCTCCCGAAATAATAGAGCGTTCCCAACAGGTTCAGCCCCAGGACATTGCTCACCGCATCCGTCATCATGTTATCATGCTCCACCGTGGTCACCTCCCCGGTGTTCACATCCGTCAGTTCAATCTTCATACTGCCTTTCAGCTTCATGTCTCATCCTCCTCAAATGCCGCAAACATACGGCCAAACGCTGCCGCTGTCACCGTCTCCGATACATCCCAGTCCTTCTGTCCGTACATCTCATAATCCATATCATCCGTATACCCCGGATTCGTAAGCCCTGTAACCAGAGAGAACCTTCCAACGTCTTCCTCTTCCAGTTCCAGGACACCGTCCCATGCATAAGTGCCGCCCATCGACTGACCCGCAATCGCCGCAATGCAGTCACCGGTGGCAACTTTTCCGCTCCCGCCTTCCAGCCGCAGATATACGTTAAAATAACCTGCCACACTGGCCGCAATGTCCTCAATCGGATAAAACAACGTCAGGATATGCTTCCCGCTGTGCCAGGTTTCCACCGGCGCAAAAGCCGTAATGTACGAATTATTATATTCGTAAGTAACATACACAAGCGCCTCGCCATCCTCCGTCCAGGTGACCGGCAGCGACACCTCCACCTCTGTCCCGGATGTCTCCGTACTTCCATCGTCCGAGGAAGAATCCTCCGCAGACGCATCCCCGCCGGAGCTGTCCGGAATCGTAATCGTCCCGGAAGCCGTCGCCGACCGCTCCACCGCATCCGCGGAAATCTCCACAACCACCTGCGCGATAAACTCCGCATAGGTTTCTTCCTTCGCCGTAAACTCCATGCTGATGATCTTCGTGTTGGAATCCGCGATGGTATAAGCCGAAGCGTTCGTATAGGTGTAAAGCCCCATCTTCCCTTCTTCGATCTGGCTCAGCAGCCCGGAGATGTTCTTGTCGTTCTTGCTTTTTGCCTGGGACAGCTTCGGATTCTTCCCCACACATTTCAGCGTCTGCCGCCCGCCGATTGTATACTTAACGCTCGTAATGCAGGTAATCTGTTCCTCATCTGCCTGACCACCGGAGAACGTCAGCACATCCCCCAGATCCAGCGCCGGGTTCCCGATCGTATCCGAATCAAACGGCACATAATTCACCGCCTGCAGGTCATTCAGGATGTTCGTGCAGAGCTGCGCCCGCGTTTCATCCAGGCCAAACTGCAGCAGCGGGTTCACGCCCAGGTTCATCGTCAGCCCGTCATCCGGATCCCCACTGTAATACTCCGCCGTCTCCGTCCTCATATTTGTAGAACTCACCGCCGTATACCTGGTAATGAAATCTGAAAAGGAGCTGGAAAACCGGTGCTTCTGCGCGATGTCCAGAACCGGCTCGCTGCCGTATTTCCGCAGTTCCAGCTTCCCTTCCCGGTTGATAATGAAAAAACCTCCCAGAACCTGCCCCACATAATAGAGCACATCCCGGTAGGTCTCAATGTCCTCCTCGGAATAAATGGAAAGCGTCTCGGATCCGTTCGCCATCGCCTCAATCTCATCCTGCGTCTGCGCCATCTCCACCGAACAGGCAAGGCAGCACAGATTGATGAAATCATAGGCTGTGCCGGTACTCTGGAACCCGTTGAAGCTTTTCTCAAACCGCAGCATATAATCATACGCCTTGATCTCAATGCACTTCGCCGTCCGGTTCGCCTCCGACACTTCAAAGACACCCATCGGCACTTCCTCATAACTTCCGTCCGTCAGCCGCAGAAAGCAGGAAATCTCCACAACCGCGTCCTCCAGCGTATACCTGTCCACTTCGGACAAAAGCGTGATCCCCAGTTCCGAAGAATACACCGTCCCCAACTCAATCTCCGTACTCCCGCAGCACTGGGAAGAAATATACCCGGACCCCTTCAAAATATCGCTGTATCCAAACTCATACACCTTCCCGGCAGTCGTCGTGATCGTACCGGCCCAGTAATAGCTCCGGGTATTCGCCGTCACCGCCTCAAGGAATTCATCACTGACCGCATACATCCGCCACCGTCTCCTTCCATGCATCAAAAAAGCACCAGCCGCTGTGACTGATGCTTTTTTATAAACTTTTTTCTTTTTAAAAACCTCTATAATAAACTCTTAAAATACAAGACCCATGTCTGGAATAAGTGCCATAAATTTTCCTACGGACAAACGTTGACAACAACAACAACAATAATTCAATTCATAACACTTACTATAAGAATAACAAAAATAACATTCTCTACGATTCTAGGTCGTTTACTCAATTTTCGTCATTACTCGGTTCGTGTTCTGAATCTGTATTGGCACTAACTCTGGATAAGTTTGCAGTATATTGTCATAAAGACTTCCTTCTACATTTGGCGCGTCTACTGTAATCACTACAAAATATTTGATTTTTTCATGTTCATATTCATCACGCCCGATTGCATGCAATGAAAGAAATGGATTTAAAAGAGAACTGCATCTCATTGATACTTCTTTTCTGATAATTGTATCCCATTTAAAATCACTATTCCTAAGATCTGCCTCTCGAAAACTTCTCCTAGCCGGTTTTGGTATTGGAAGATCCGACTTCCTATATCCTGTTTTCAACAACTGAGCCGCTCTCTCAATATCTGCTGGTATTAAAAAGTCAATCTTTACATCTTTATGACCAGTTTTCCTAAATGTATATTTCATTTCATTTGGATAAAATGTATCTTCTATACAATTATTTGTATATGCATCCGGATCATTTAAATTTGGATTTACTACAGTACATATTGCCCACCGAACATTCGCAGTCCCCTTTACGCCATTAATATCTGGCATGAATATAGGCAAGCGTACACTTGCAGAAGATGTTATCTCGCCTTCATATAGAATAGTAACTTTATTATCAGGGCAATTTAAAACCTCTTCCACATTTTCAATACAGTATCCAAAGCCTTCCTCTGCGTTTCCTTCACAGCCATCAGACTCCGCATTATGAATCAAGAGCGCCCTTCCCAAATGCGGCACAATTTGCTCAGATGCAGCCATTAAACGTCCAATCTTTCCTGCAATCGCTGGTGCAGAATAACTTGTTCCCTGTACACCTTCCATTTCATTGCCTGTCTTTAGGGCAATAAATGGATGGTCCATACTTCCACCAAATTCTAATAAATCCGGCTTTATTTTGGCACCTTCTCGACCCGGTCCAACACAACTATATGTTGCCCTATATTTATCGCCTAATGCATTAAATGTATATGAGCCCACGGAAATTCCATTCACCATATCTGCTGGCGATTGCACCCTATTTAACGGTTCTTCCAGTTTTCCATCATTACCAGCCGCTACACAAAACAATGGGTTTTCTTCATCCTCATCCACATCATAGGTTAATTTGTCGCATACATAAGTGAATCTGTTTATCTCATCATCTATAATTGCCCCTTTAGGTCCGAATGATAAGCTATATAACTTTATATCCTTACGTTTTTTCACCACATCTTCAATAATATCAATGGTTGAATACATTTGCCAATCAGCATTTGCATCTCCTGTTTTTTGTGTCGGAAATACTCGAAAGGATTCCACTGAAACAACCGGATTTTCAACCCTGTCAAGTTCTGTTTTCCCATTAAGACTTCCATAAAGAATCGCACTGCACACACCCGCTCCGTGATCCAAACTTCTTTGTGTGGGAGTACCGTTTACCATATCGTATCCATTAACAAACGGATCTAAAAGCTTAGTTCCCTTTTGAACCCCTCCATCAAAAACACCAATTTTAATGTCTGATTTATATATTGTAGTCGGTAATTGCGGCGCAGGAGCAACCATAGCTCCCATTCTTAAAAAATCTTCTAAATCATCATTAATGGGCTTAATACTTCTTAAAGGATTATATTTTTCTGCAGCATTCCTTGCATCAATATCCATATGTATACACATGAATGTCAATCCGTCATCATAACTTCTAATTGCCGCTTTTTCCTTTTGTAACCCTGTCGTTGCAAAAAAATCATTTATAACACTTTCTTCTTCATCGCCTAATGGATGGAGAACCACTTCCACATCTCCTTCCTGCCAACAATCCGGAAAGCCTAATATTTTCTCTCTAGGCTGCAATAAATCAATACTTTTTATCGTACAAAGCTGATTTTGCCACTTTTTCACATGATCTTTTTTACCTGTAGACAAAGTAGTTTTTAATTCTTCTAACTCACTATTTGTTGCCCTTATAAAATACAGCTTTCCCTTTTCATCAGATTCTGCATCTATTTTATACTTTCTTCCGCCAATCATTTTCATATCCGTTCCTGCCACTAAGGAACTTGGTGCATATGATTTTGCTTCGAATTTCGGCTCTAATCGTACACAAACGACTTTTTGTTCAGCAAAAGTTTCCTCTGATTTCACTATTGCATCCTGAATATCGGAAATATCTTGAAACAATTTAACTTTCGCATCTTCATAACTATGTGGATACTCAATATCTCCACCATACGTTCTTTTTACTAATGGATCAATATAATATTGTCCGTTCGCTAAAATAGGATGTTTATCACTCATCTCAATCTTACCCCTTTAAATATCGATCAACAGATGACAACGGAATTCCTGTGATTTCTGAAATTCTCTTAAGTGTCATTTTTTTATCGCTCTGCTTTAACAATTTACACACCTCTATCTTTTGTTCTTTTGTTTTAACCTCTGTATAACTGCAAAACTCTCTTATTACACATGCTTCTACTGATTTATCCGGATAAAGAATTATTCTTCGCTTTATATGTTCACACATTTTACAAACGTCTGCCGCAGACATTTGCACAGTTCCTTCCAATAAAACTTTTTTACATCCTTCACTAATTTCATCCATTCTTTTATCTAGGCCACGCGCAAACAGCAGTTCTCTCTCTCTCATTCCTGGTTCTGGGATTTCTAAATTACGATCAAATCGTCTCCAAATCGCTTTATCAAGTAATTCAGGATGATTTGTCGCTCCAATAACCACACAACTAACGGGGCAATCCTCTAACTCTTTTAATAATACATTAACCAATCGTTTCAATTCCCCCAAATCTGTTGCATCATCTCTCTTCTTTGCAATTGCATCAATTTCATCCAAAAACAATAATATCTCTTGCTCTTTCGTATATTGAAAAATATTCTTTATATTCTGACCGCTACGTCCTAGATAACTAGAAATCGAATTGGCCAGATCCAATGTTACCATAGGCATATTTAATTTGTAAGAAAGCCACCGTGCTATATATGTTTTTCCTACTCCTGGCTTTCCGTGTAATAATATACTATTAGAAGGAACTACATCTTCTTCAAGGAACTTGTCAATCAATGACCTTTCTTTTATAAATTGTAACAAATCATCTAATACATCTTTTGGTAATATTGGATCCAGAACATTTATAGGTTCTTCCAATTTCGCCAATCGACCTCTGGTTTCCCGATCGACAGGAACTGGTGCCATATCTAAACTTCTCATTACATCAGTCCCGCTCTTGGTACAGGCAAGAATTTTCATCACTTCATTTGCAATATCAGGATCTTCTTTTTTTAATTTTCTTCCTATCATTAATCCGATTGCTTCAACACTTTTCTTGTCATTATTTAATGCGGCTCTTATTAACTTAGGAATATATTCATTATTCATTTCCCATACTTTCCCTTCTGTTCCTTTTTTGGGATTTTATAATTCTACTATTTTTCATCTGTTTTGTCAATAGATTTCTCACTTCTATTTAATTCTTGTGTTTTGGGAATTTTGTTTCAATAAAACACCCTTTTCATCCATTCTGAATTTCTAGAGCTTCCTGCCGCACTATCACTTATTATATCAATTCAAATATAGCATCAATTATAACTTCCATCTCACATTCGAAATTTTAAAATTCTTTCAACGTGAAACTCACTTCCCACAGCCCTTTATAACTCGTATCCGCCTTTCTCACAGCCTTATACCCGTCAACGTACATCTCTGTGCTTACAATCTCCAGCGTCTCCGTATCAAAATAATCCACCGCAATCTTCTCCTGCTGCTTGAACCCGGTCAGCAGCTTCAGCCACTTCGGCGTGACGGAGAATTTCACCGCAATGCTCCGCACGCCAAGCCGCACCACATCCCTCTGCGTCGTCCCGGCCTCGGTCTCGCCGCCGGAATCTGCCTCCACATCGCTCATATCCACTTCATAGGAATCCGGGAACGGCAACGCCGTCCCGTCAAACGTCAGATACTGCACATACGCCGCCATGTCACCGACCTCCTGACCTCAAATTTGCCCTCTGCTGGGCATTCACAATCACCTCATCCAGCATCGTCCCGCCCAGGTAGACCGGGATCACGATATCCCCGGACTGCCCGCCAAAAGACTCTGCCATCTCCCGGATCCCCGACAGAATCCCGGACAGGGAATTATCCGCCGCCGAACTGCCGCCGGATCCCCCGTCGCCCTGCATGGACGCCATCTGCGGGCTGATGACCATATCCCCGGCCACATCCGACACCGCGCCCCGGATCAGGCCCCGGCTCTTCTCAATGCCGTCCGCCAGACCTTCCATGAAGTCCGGCATCCAGTCCTCAAAATCCGTCAGAGGCCCCTCATCCGGCACGGAGAAATGCAGGTAGGACTTGATAGTCTCCGCCACATTGGAAACCGCGTCCTTCACCTTGCTGATACAGCTTTTAATTCCATCCACGATCCCGTTGATGATGTCGGATCCCCAGCTGAACGCCGAAGAAGCCAGCCCCCTGATGAAACTGACCGCCTGGTTGAACCCGTCTTTCACCGTGTTATAAATCCCGGACACCGTAGACTTGATCCCGTTCCACATCGTGGAAAACGCTGTGGACACCGCAGACTTAATGGAATTCACGATTTTGGAAACCGTGCTCAAAATGGTATTCCACACCTTTGACACCGTGGAAGAAATCCCGTTCACCACCGTGGTAATCACGGATAAAATGGCATTCCACACTGTCGTAATGACTGTCTGGATCGCACTCAGCACCGTCGTGATCACCGTCCGGATCGCGTTCCAGGCTGTCGTGATAAAGGTCTGGACTGCCGTCACAACCGTCGTCACAACCGTCTGGATCGCACCCCAGACCGCAGAAAAAATTCCCTGGATCGCCGTCCACACTGTACTGGTCACTGTCTGGATCGTGCTCCACGCATCACTCAGGAAACCCGAAACCGTGCCCACCACCGTGGAAATGATCTCCTGGATATTCTCCCAGGTATCCGAGAAAAATTCCGACAGTGCCTCCCACACGCTCTGCGCCGTCTCACTGATGGACTCCCACGCCGCTGTCAGGAAACTGGAAATAGCTTCCCATGCTTCCGTCACCGCCGCCTTGATGCTTTCCCAAAGGTCAATCCAGAACTGCCGGAACTCCTCATTCGTGTTCCAAAGATAAATAAACGCCGCCACCAGGGCAGCAATGGCCGCGATCACCAGCGCAATCGGGTTCGCCATCATCACGGCGCTCAATGCGGAAAATGCTGTCTTCACCGCATTAAAAGCACTCACCAGCTTCGGCACCAGCGTCATGATCGTCCCCACAGAGGAAATAACCTTCCCGACCACAATCAGCACCGGACCAATGGCCGCGGCCACCAGGGCAATCGTCAGGATCACCGTCCGCATTCCCTCATCCATGCCGTTCAGCCAGTCCACCAGGTTCTGGATCACACCCACTACGGATTTAATGACCGGCAGGAGCATCTGTCCGAAGGAAATCCCCAGCTCCTGCAGCTGGGATTTCAAAATCGTCAGCTGCCCGGCCAGATTGTCCTGCATGATCTCCGCCATCTCCTCCGCTGTCCCGGAACAGCTTTCAAGCCCTTCCCGGTAGGCGTCAAAGCTGCCTGTAGACTCACCCAGCACCGTCATCAGTTCCGACTGTGCCGTCTTTCCCGCGACCACATAAGCCAGGTTCGCCTTCTCCTCATCCGTCAGCGTGGACCATACACCCTGCATGGACGACAGGATGGAAGAAAGGCTCTGCACATTCCCCTCCGCGTCATAGACCGTAACGCCGTATTCCGCCAGGGTATCCCGGCAGCCGGACGTATTCGTTCCCAGCCTCGTCATGATGGAAGAAAGCGCCGTACCGGCCTCGCCGCCTTTAATGCCTCCGTCCGCCATGACCATCAAAGCAGCCGTGGTATCATCCAGGTCATAACCCAGCTGCGTCGCCGTTGCCGCGCAGTTCTTATACGCCTCGCCCAGCTGCGCCGTAGTCGTGTTGGAATTCGACATGGCATACGCCATCTTGTCCACCAGCATCTCCGAGTCCGAAGCCGCCAGCCCGAACGCCGTCAGGTAATCCGTCACGATATCCGAAGCACTTGCCAGATCCATCTCCGAAGCCGCCGCCAGGTTCAGGATCCCGGACAGGCCCTCGCACATCTGGTCCGCGTTCCATCCCGCAAGCCCCATGTAGGACATGGCCTCCGCCGCCTCTGTTGCGGAAAATTTCGTGGTCTCGCCCGCTTCCCTGGCAGCCGTTTCCAGCTTCTCCATATCCCCTTCCAGATCCGTGGACGTGGAAGAAAGCAGCGCCTTCACGCTGGACATTGCCTCCTCAAAATTCGCCGCCGTCGTCACCGCAGCTGTCCCCAGAGCCACTACGCCAGCCGTCACCGGAAGCAGCTTCGTCCCCACGCTGCTGATGTTATCCCCCAGCGTCTTCATCTTCTCCCCGGACGCTGCGATTTTCTGCACCGCCGTGGCTGACTGCTCCGCCTGTTCCTCCAGATCCTTCAGCTTCTGCTCCGTCTCCACGATCTCCCGCTGCAGCGCATCATACTGTTCCTGCGAAATCTCCCCGTTCGCCAGCGCCGTATTCGCCTGTTCCGCTGCCGTTTTCAGCGTCGCCAGCTTCTCCTTCGTCTCCGACACCGCATCCGCCAGAAGTTTCTGCTTCTGCGCCAGTAGCTCCGTATTCCCCGGATCCAGTTTCAGCAGCTTCTCCACATCCTTCAGCTGGGACTGCGTGGACTTGATATTCTTATTTACACTCTCCAAAGCCTTGTTCAGCCCCGTCGTATCGCCATTGATCTCAACCGTAATTCCCTTAATCCGGCTCGCTGCCACGCGCCCTCACCTCACTTCCAGACATCAAAAAAGGGCCGACTGCCCGATCCTTAAAAACAAAACGCCCGCCGTTTCCGGCAGACGCTTAAGTCAATTTCTTTTTATAATTTACATTTCCAATTCTATTTGATAACCTGTTTTTTGACCCGTGTCTCTTACATAAAAAAATTTCTCATTTTTGTCTTTATTCCAATCCCTTAATTGCCCAATTCGTTGAAAATAACAAACACCATGACCATGATTTCCACTTATATATCTTTCATACACTTCAGGTGGAACAGCTTTACCCACACTTCCTTCTATATGATAATCTATCATCCTCAACTTTTCTGGAGAGAAAGTATAATCTTCTTTGTAATCCAGCAGAATTTTTTCTGCATCTAGTAGTACTTGTCGATAATCACCCTCATATAAAAGATAAGCTAACTCTATTACTGATGGGTAATCAAATCCCACCAGTTTTAACGTTGCTGGATAATTAAACATAATTGTAATTTGGTATAATTCGGTACTAAAGTCTTTAAACATTGTCAAAGCAATATATTCTTTATCCTTATTATCCTGATCAAATGTCAATCCCTTAGCCTTATTATACGCATTAGATAAAAAACACAGATTATTAATACAGCAGTTAGAGCTTATATTATCCATATGGTCAATAACATAATCCTTATCTTTCATCTCCTTACACTGTTCTTCCCCATACCATTTCGCCATTATATAGGTATGAAGATACCCTAATTTACTGTTAAAAAGATATCTTTCATTGTTCAGACCCCATGTAACACTTTGTATTTCCTCAATATAATCATCTCTAACAGTAGCAGTTGCTATAAAATCCCATTCTGGTCTTTTTATGTAAATGGTATCACCTTCAATATCGAATATGTTCTTACTCATAATATCATATCTCCGCAGGTAAATTTATTCTAAACAAAACATTACTTCCGACTGCTTCAAAGTATATCCGATGTCATCCCTTAAAGCAATCGGAAAATGCTTATGATTTCACAAAATATCAGAATCTATCAGAAAATCTACACCTTTTGAAAAAGTCTCGAATCTGCAGGTAATTCCGTGGAAAAAGGTGCAGATTATCTCTAAAAGGAATCAAAATCCTTCTGATCCGCCAGCCTCGCATACTTACAGGAATCATTTCCGCTCTCCACATACATATCATTCACCATCCCGATACTCAGCAGATCCAGATCCCGGATGCTGATCCCCAGCTGCACGCACCGCAGAAGGAAGAGCGGGGTTGTCATCTCCCGCTCACTTCTGCGAAGTTTTTTTAGATTCCGCCTCGGTCTGGATATTCAGCCCCCACAGCTTAATGATCTCCGGCAGCACCTGGTAGATGGAAAAGGTGTTGAACTCATCCAGCCACTCCTCCGGGGAATCCGGCACCGCCTTCGGATCCGCGTGCTTCGCCATGATATAGGCGATATTCTCAAACATTTCCAGGGAGAACAGATCCAGCCCGGACTCCTTCTCATCCGACTCCCCCACGGCCTTTTCCAGCAGCCGCAGGTCCTTATAAATATCCCTCTGGAATTTCAGACGGTAAATCCGCGGGATCGCCGCGCTGGCCTTGAATACCACATCTTTCCCGTCAATCTGAATTGTTTTCTTCATCCCCATCACTCAATCCTCCATTTTACAAAGGCGACGGGATTAACCCTCGCCGCCCTCATCCGCAGTCGTCTCCGCCGCAGCTGTCGGCAGGTACACCGCGTCATACCATACGCCGTACACCGTGGCGTCCGTCGTATCGCCCGTCTTTGCCTTGACCATGCCGTCCGCCAGAGGCGTGGCCTTGATCGTCAGCGTCTTCGTCTGCACTTCCTTCGTGTCCTCGTTCGTCTTGCCCTCGATCCCCGGCCTCGACGCGGAACAGTTATACAGCACATGCCGGATATGCTTCTGGTCGCCGTCGAACTCGAACAGCAGCGCAAAGGACGCCAGCTCCACATCTGAATTCTCGATCAGCACGCCGTTAGAATCCAGTTCCTCCTTCAGGATATCCGTCCGGAAGGATTCCGGGATCAGCGCCAGCTCCAGGTCGCCGTCATAGCCCATGTTGTTATTGATCACATAATACGCCACGCCGTCCGCGTAGAAATTCTCCGGCTCCCCGTTCGCGTCCAGGGAGATGGAAACCGAACCTGGCAGCGCCACCGGCGTCCCGTAGGACGGGTTCCCGTCGTCGTCCACCGTCAGCACCGCGTAATGTGAATTTTTCAGGTTGAACTTCACCTTGTTATTATCAGCCATCTCTTATACCTCCATTTCATA
>JAJQEU010000093.1 GCA_021201535.1 Clostridiales bacterium
CTTGAAAAATAAGGGGATTCTACTCCTTTTTTATTCTAAAAGTGTTTAAGACCGGTCAAAACACCATGTCTGTTTTTATCATATATGTACAAAATAAAGCTATCTATATGTTCCTCAACCGATATGTCTCGAACATTCTACGATTATACAGTAACCTTCCACAAAATGCAATAGACAATTTGGAATAACAGGTTTTCTGGAAACTTTTTCATCGACACGCTGACGGTAAAAGGCTGGACGTATCAGAAAACCGCTTCTAATACGTCCAGCCTGAAAATCATGAACCGCTCTGTCAAGAGCACAAATTTGTGAATATATTCCTTACAGGTCAACAGCCGGATCACACCGTCAGATATAATACATCATCTCACCCGGCCCGCGGCAGTTCATATACTCTCTCTCCAGGTCCGCCAGCGTGACATTCTGCAGCACCTGATCGAGCTGTCGGTTCACCTCGTCCACGATCCGGCGCTGGATCGCGCAGGCCGCCGCCTGCTCAGCGGGATCCGCGGATACATTCTCATCCGGCAGGTAGTAGCTGCCCTCCAGCGCCTCGATGATGGATGCCACCGTGATATGCTCAGCCGAATCGCTCAGCAGATATCCGCCCTGCGGTCCCTTGACGCTCTGGATGATGCCCGCGCGGCGCAGGGCGCCGAACACCTGCTCCAGATACTGCACCGAAATATGATTCCGCTGTGCAATGCTGTTTAAGGCCACATGTCCGGATTTTGAATAGACGGACAGATCGATCAGGGCCGTGATTCCGTATCTGCTTTTTTTTGAAAACTTCATAATGTTTTGAACGCCTCGTCCAGATCCTGAATGATATCGTCAATATTCTCTATACCGATGGACAGGCGAACCGTGTTCGGTTTGATTCCCTGATCCAGCAGTTCTTCCTCCGTGCACTGGCTGTGGGTGGTGGTGGCCGGGTGGATCACCAGCGATTTCACATCCGCCACATTGGCCAGCAGGGAGAATATCTCGAGATTGTCGATAAACTGATGTGCCTCCGCCTGTCCGCCCTTAATCTCAAAGGTAAAGATGCTCGCGCCGCCGTTCGGAAAATACTTTTCATACAGGGCGTGATCCGGATGATCCGGCAGGGAAGGATGGTTCACCTTCTCAACCAGCGGATGATGTACCAGATAATCGACGACCTTTTTTGTGTTCTCATTGTGACGCTCGATGCGCAGAGAGAGCGTCTCCGTGCCCTGCAGGAGCAAAAATGCCGCGAACGGGGAAATCAGCGCGCCGGTATCTCGCAGCAGAATCGCGCGGATATAGGTGACAAACGCCGCCGGCCCCGCCGCGTCTGTGAACTTCACACCGTGATAGCTGGGGTTCGGCTCGGAAATCCACGGATACCTGCCGCTCGCCGCCCAGTCGAAGGTGCCGCCGTCCACGACGACGCCGCCCAGTGTGGTGCCGTGCCCTCCGATGAACTTGGTCGCGGAGTGAACAACGATGTCCACGCCGTGCTCAATCGGGCGGATCAGATACGGAGTGCCGAAGGTGTTGTCTACCACAACCGGCAGTCCGTGTTTGTGCGCAATCGCGGAGATGGCGTCGAGATCCGGTATGTCGCTGTTCGGATTGCCCAGGGTCTCCAGATAGATCGCCTTGGTGTTCTCCTGAATGGCTGCTTCTACCTCCTCGAGGTTATGCGCGTCCACAAAGGTCGTCGTAACGCCGAGAAGAGGAAGGGTGTGCGCCAGAAGATTCGAGGTTCCTCCGTAGATGGTCTTCTGTGCCACGATGTGTTCCCCGGCCTGCGCCAGAGCCTGAATGGTGTAGGTGATGGCCGCCGCGCCGGACGCCAGGGCGAGCCCCGCGACACCGCCCTCCAGAGCTGCGATCCGATCCTCGAATACGCCCTGCGTGGAGTTCGTCAGCCTGCCGTAGATATTGCCCGGGTCAGCCAGACCGAAGCGGGCCGCCGCGTGTGCGGAATTATGGAACACATAGGATGTCGTCGCGTAGATCGGAACTGCCCGCGCGTCGGAGGCCGGATCCGGCTGCTCCTGTCCCACATGCAGCTGTAAAGTCTCAAATTTTAATTTTCTGTCTTCTCTTGCAATTTTATCTGCCATTTTTTATATAACTCCTATAGATTTGATATGATTTAATGCCGTTATACAACTGTAACCACTGTAATCAAATAAAATTTGATGCAACGTGTCTGTTCAGGATTCAACAAACAGCGGCGTTGAATAATACCTGTCCCCGCTGTCCGGAAGCACCGCCACAATGGTCCTGCCCTCAAACTCCGGACGCTTCGCCAGATCAACAGCCGCCTTCAGCGCCGCCCCGGAGGATATCCCGACCAGAACACCCTCCTGTTTTGCCAGGTATTTCGACCACTCAAACGCGTCGTCATTCGAAATCGGAAGAATCTCATCGTATATCTCTGTATTCAGAACGTCCGGCACAAATCCGGCGCCGATCCCCTGAATCTTATGCGCCCCGGCCTTTCCCTGAGAGAGAACCGGCGAAGCGGAGGGCTCGACTGCGACAATCCTGATGTTCGGGTTATGCTCCTTCAGATATTCGCCCGCGCCTGTCAGGGTTCCGCCTGTACCGACGCCCGCGATAAAAGCGTCCACCTCGCCGTCGGTATCATTCCAGATCTCCGGTCCGGTCGTCGCGTAATGAATGGCGGGATTGGCCGGGTTCACAAACTGTCCGAGGATGAAACTGTTCTCATACTCCTTCGCCAGCTCATCCGCCTTCTCGATCGCGCCCTTCATCCCTCTGGCCCCCTCGGTCAGCACGATCTCCGCGCCGTACGCCTTCAGAATATTCCTGCGCTCCACGCTCATGGTCTCCGGCATCGTCAGGATGATCCGGTAGCCCTTCGCCGCCGCGATCGCTGCCAGGCCGATGCCCGTGTTTCCGGACGTCGGCTCGATGATCACGGAATTCTTCTTTAAAATCCCCTTTTCCTCCGCATCCTCGATCATGGCTTTTGCAATCCTGTCCTTCACAGAGCCGGCGGGATTAAAATACTCAAGCTTCACCAGTATTCTGGCTTTCAATCCGAGATCCGCCTCAATATTTACAACCTCCAGCAGCGGAGTATTTCCGATCAGACCCAGGGTTCCCTTATAAATATTTGCCATTGTTATGCCTCCTATAACTCATATAAGTTTTATATGTTTTCTGATGTACTGTATTATATTCCCATAATTCCTATTTGTCAAGTATGATTTATGGGAAAATTTCAGGTTTTTTATGTTTTCCGGGAAAATCACAACGTTCTGCCGTCAGAAAAGCAGAAAAAGATCATTTCGAGCACGAGTCCGTCGCCGGATCCGGATCCGGCATAAAACTGTCAAAGATAAACATATCGAACATATCCCGCGCCTGCACCAGCTCCTGCTGGCTCTTGATCGTCCAGGCCGCTGTCTTCGCATGGAAGATCCGACGGCAGACAAAAAAACCGCGTTTTCTCTTGTCCTTATGATTATACGCGATAAAATCCGGCTTTGAAATGAAATTAAACCAGAGATTGGTCATGAAAATCTTAACCAGCATCGGGACTTTCTCTTCACAATATTTAAAATCCATGGAGAGCTGACCGCGCAGGATCTGCGGCATGTGTCTGCGGTACCAGAACAGTGAGAGCGGATGGAAGGACTCCACGCAGTAAATCCCCTGATAAGACTGGAGCATCGCGGCAGCCGCCCGCGTCGTCTTGCGGTATGCGGAGCTGATCTTGATCTCGACGACCATGGGCACCTGTCCCGCCACCAGATCCAGAACATCCGCAAACAGCGGTATTCTCTCCTCGGACTGTCCGAGAGGATAACTGACCAGTATCTCATAGGGCGTATCGCACACTTTCAGATCCACGCCTGCCAGTCTTTTCAGATCCGGATCGTGGAATACAAGCAGCTGTCCGTCCGAGGACATCTGTACATCCAGCTCGATCGCAAATCCGGCGTCAATCGCCTTCCGGAAAGCCGCCATCGTATTCTCCGGCGCGTCCCCCTGATTGTCAAACAGACCCCGATGAGCGATCAGGACATTCTCGAATGGTTTCATTCGCTCTCTCCTGCCCCTGCCCGGACAGGTCATCGCCAGAAATAATGCGCTGCACCCGGCAATAATACATATGATAATTATGATTGCTTCTTCAATACCATTCATATATGATCCCCCCAAAGGAAACGACTGAATGTCACTACTTTTCATTATAGTGAACTCCCATCACAATATCAAGACAAAAAGAAAAAAATCTTCCTTGTCAATCCCTGCTTTTTATGCTAGAATGGTTTTGCTTTTTAAGCATACACCGTTCTGAACCATTATGCAATACATGACATTTAAAGAAACTATTCTGCGCCGTCTGGCCGACGATATTCCGAACCCGAAACAGATCACCGTGCAGTCGATCTGCCGCAACAACGGAGATGTCCTGGATGGTCTCGTCATTCTGGAAAACGGCGTCAACATCGCGCCGACACTCTATCTCAATTATTACTACAGATCCTATCAGAAAGGCGCCGGCTTTCAGGAAACCTATGAACAGCTCCTGGATCACTACAGGGCAAATAAAACGACGAAGAGCATTGACGTGAGTTTTTTTACGGATTTTGGCAAAACCGGCTCCAGAATCGTATTTAAGCTGATTCATTATGAGAAAAACAAAAAGCTCCTGCAGGACACGCCCCATATTCCGTTTCTCGATCTGGCCATCGTGTTTTACTGTTACATTCCCATGGATTCGGATATCGGAAACGCGACGATCCTGATTCGCAATTCCCATCTGGATCTCTGGAATCAGGACGTTGACTCTCTGTATGCGACAGCACGTGAAAACGCCGCGCGGCTGCTGCCGCCAAGGTTTCACAACATGAACAGCCTGGTGGAGAAAATGCTGTCGGACCGGTCGTATCCGACCGTTGTGTTCCCGGAGGATCCTCTCTACCCGATGTATGTTCTCACCAACAGTCAGAATATGTTCGGCGCTTCCTGTCTGCTCTATGACGATCTCATTCATTCTTACGCCGATCGCTTTCATTCTGATTTCTATATTCTCCCCAGCAGCATACACGAGGTCATTCTGATTCCGGCTTCCTGCGACAGCCGAATGGACGATTTTTCCGACATCGTCCGCGAGGTCAACGAGACACAGGTCGCGGACGAAGAGATTCTCTCCGACCACGCCTATTACTATTCCCGCGAGCAGGACCGGATCACCTTTACAGTCTGAAACCATCATCGGGCATTTCCTATATGATAAAAACAGCGTTGTCAGATCAATGGGTCTGACAACGCCGTATTTATTTTACGGTTTTCTGCTTTGTACTCCGCGTTTTTTCCGCTTCGTCGAAGCCGTCTTTTTCTGTTCTGCCGGAGCCGTCTTTTTCTGCTCCTCTTCTGTCCGGGCGTCCTCCTCAGCCAGCGCTTTTTCCAGACGGATGCGCAGCATCATCTCCTCTTCCCTCTGTCTTAGCTCCCTGCGCTCCCGCTCCTCCCGGATGCGTCGTTCCTCCGCTGTCCTCCTGCGCTCCTCCTCGATCAGCGCCTCGTAGAGCAATGCATAGCGCTCACAGGAAGCCTTCCAGGAAAAATCCATCTCCATCCCTCTCTGAACGATGCCGAGCCATTCTTCCGGATACTGATCGAAAATCTTGAAAGCACTGCGCACCATAAACAGCATCTGATGCGCATTGTAATCATGGAAGGTAAAACCGGTGCCTGTGTGCTCAAACTCATTATACGGCTCCACGGTATCTTTCAACCCTCCCGTCTCACGAACCAGGGGAACCGTGCCGTAGCGCAGCGCGATCAGCTGGCTCAATCCGCAGGGTTCAAACCGGGACGGCATCAGAAATGCGTCACAGGAAGCGTAAATCATCTGCGCTGTCTCATCGGAATAACAGATATTCGCGGAGACACGGCCCGGATATTTTCCTTCAAAAAAGCGGAACATCTCCTCATATCTGCTCTCTCCCAGTCCGAGAACCACAAACTGAATCCTCTCATTTCCGAGGATCTCATCCAGGATATAATCCACCAGGTCGAAGCCCTTCTGATCCGTGAGCCGGGACACCATACCGATCAGAAACGCGTCCTCCCGCTCCTCCAGGCCGAGGCTCTTCTGAAGCTCCGCCTTGTTCGCCTTCTTATAAGATAAAACGTCGCCCTCATACCGGTGCGCGATCCGCTCGTCCGCCGACGGATCCAGCGTCTCATAATCCAGCCCGTTCAGAATACCGGAAAGCCGGGATACACGTGCACGGAAGAGACCGTCCAGTCCCTCTCCGCCCTCCACGGTCTGTATCTCTTTTGCGTATGTCTCGCTCACGGTGGTGACAAAATCCGAGAAAACCACACCGCCCTTTAACAGATTGGCCTGTCCGTAGCTCTCCAGCGTATCCGGCGTAAAATACTCCGCCGGCAGTCCGGTCACATCACGGATCGCATCCATATACCAGCGCCCCTGAAACTTCAGATTATGTATCGTAAATATCGTCCGGATATGATGATAAAAATCCTCCTGCCTGAACTGTGCCTCCAGAAAAACGGGGACGAGGCCGGTCTGCCAGTCATGGCAGTGGATCACATCCGGGGAAAACGCAATCACCGGCAGGATCGTCAGCACAGCCTTTGAAAAAAAGGCAAATTTCTCCGCATCCTGGTAGATCTCACCGTAGGGCGCCGGTCCCGCAAAATAGTAATCGTTTTCGATGAAATAAAAAGTGACGCCTTCCTCTTTCAGCGAATATATCCCCGCATACTGCTCACGCCAGTTCAGCCGGACCTGACAGGACGCGAGGAATTCCATCCTGTCGCAGAACGCCTCTTTCATACACAGATATTTCGGCAGCACCACCCTCACATCGTACTCTTCCTCCGGAAAATACTTCGGCAGAGATCCGACGACGTCCGCCAGTCCCCCCGTCTTGATAAATGGCACCACCTCAGATGCGGCAAATAAAATCCTGTTCATGATATCCTCCCAACATAGAAATAGACTCCGCACCCCGCGTATCGTTTCGATTCATCACGTCATTGTCCCAGGAATGCTGTCCGTTTTATCATACAACATTTTTCCCTGAGACACCAGAGTTATTTCATTTTTCGGGAAAACCTTTCCGGAGATCCTATGTCCCGCTGCTTTTTCCTTTCATCTAAATCGCCCCTTTTTTATAATCCAGTCTGATCTTGTCCGCGACCAGCGCAATGAATTCGGAATTGGTCGGCTTTCCCTTCCCGTTATGTATCGTGTAGCCGAACAATTCGTCGATCGTATCCATCTTTCCTCTGCTCCACGCCACCTCAATGGCATGACGGATCGCCCGCTCCACTCTGCTCGCGGTCGTCTGATATTCTTTTGCAATCGTCGGATATAATATTTTCGTGATGGAATTCAGCATATCAATATCGTTGACTGACATCATGATTGCTTCCCTCAGGTACTGATATCCTTTGATATGCGCGGGTACGCCGATTTCGTGAATGATGTTTGTGACATCCGTCTCCAGATCATGTTCGCGCCGTCCGGCATTCTTTTCATACACGACTCCCTTCCCGGCCCCGACCGATTTATGATTGAGATGATTTTTCATATACCGGAGTCGGCTGACCAGCGTTTCCCGGTCAAACGGTTTCATCAGATAATAGGTTGCTCCCAGACGGAAAGCGTCCTCCGTCACATTCTCCTGCCCGATCGCACTGATAATAATATAGTCCGGGTGTTTTCTGATGGTCTTATCCCTGTTTGTCCGGTCCATGACGCCCAGCCCGTCCAGCTTCGGCATAACGATATCCAAAAGTACGATATCCGGTTCTTTTGTGCGGATCACTTCACATGCTTCCTCGCCGTTTTTGGCTGTTCCGACCACATGCAGCTCGTCCTCTCTGGAAACGAGATCCGTCAGCAGACGAACCATATTTTCATTATCATCAGCAATCGCTATCTTAATCAATTTTCCCCACACCCCTATCTAAGCTTACATTTTTTGAGCGGACAATAGAAGTATAGACAAATTGATCTGCTTACTTTGTCGAATCCTGTCGATAAAAAATAACTATTGTAATCTGCGCTGTCAGACGTACTTCGCAGCAGGTGCGAAGTACTGTCCTGAATAGTGCTGCTATTATCTATCTGTCTGTGTAATGAAGACGCAGACAGAGAACAAGTGAGAGAATCAGACTGGCGGAACAGTCGATCAGTACGTCCGAGAACAAACCTGCCCGGCCGTCAACAAAAAGCTGATGAAACTCATCGGAGCAGGCATACAAAAATACAGTCAGCATGGAAATACCGATCCACTGCCTCTTTCGGAGTCCGGTCACATGCCATGCCGCCAGCAGAGTAAGATAAAACAATGTGTATTCCGTTATGTGCGCAGTCTTCCGGATCGGAGTGCTTATCTTTTCCAGAAAAGCAGCGGTATCTATGGACGGATTCCACCGCGACAGAAAATCCAGAAGCCGCAGCGCGAGCCCGCTGCTCAGCTGTGACGACTCATCGCCCGGCTGCGCCGAAAAACAAAATATCATTACAGCAACAGCTGCCGGTAAAACCCAGATAAAATAACGGAAAGCTTTCATTTTCCCTGCCTGCATTCTTTATGATCCGGCGCACGCCCGGGATACGGACGTGCACATCTGTTCTATAATACAACACGAGCCATGTTTCTGTCAAACAGATACAGATTTCACTACCCTGTCTGTATACAGATTTCGCTACTCTGTCTGCAGCATATCCTCGATAAAAATCCCATATCCCTCCAGAGGATCTGATACAAAAACATGGGTGACAGCTCCGATGATCTTTCCGTTCTGCAGGATAGGCGCTCCGGAAAATCCCTGAATGATCCCGCCGGTTTTCGCGATCAGTGCCTCATCCGTGACGCGAATCCGGATACTCTGATTCACCTCCGCCGCATTCAGATCCACGCTCTCGATCTCAATCTCACAGTAACACAGCTCTCCGTCCAGCTCCACGAGCATCCGGGCAGATCCTTCCTCCACCTCCTGTTTATAGCCGACAGAGACAGGTTCTATTCCGGAAAGCTCATCCGGCAGGGATGTCAGTGTCCCGAAAATCCCATTCGCAAGATTTTTTTCTATACTGCCGAGTATCGTGCTTTCCGTATAGCTGATCTGACCCACCAATTCTCCCGGATTTCCTTTCTCACCCCGAATCACGCTCAGGATGTCCGCGAGATACAGTGTTCCTTTTTTCATTTCGATCCGGCTCTCCGTGTCCGTGTCGCTGATACTGTGCCCCAGCGCACCGAATTTACCATCCTCTGTCACATAAGTCAGGGTACCGATTCCCGCCATGTCATCTCTCACCCACACGCCGATCTGATAACTGCCGTCCACAGTCTGAACCGGCGTGACCTCGCACTCCAGCGTCTCCCCGTTCCTTCTGACGGTCAGCATCAGCGCCGTACCGTCGGAGGCGGATACGGCCGCAACAAGTTCCTCTTTTGTCTCAACAGCGGTTCCGTCAACCTCCAGAATATAATCTCCCGTCTTTAAAACATGCTTCGCGGGGCTGGCCGCTCCGCCTCTCTCCGTCTCAATCTCCGCCAGATCTACGACATATACGCCTGCCGTCTGCACATAGATTCCGATCGGAATCCCGCAGGGAATGACCTGCTCCTCGTCCACGATGTGCACGGTCACGTTTTTCACCGGAATCAGGCCGAACAGCCGGCATTCGAGCTCATAGTCGTCCGTTCCCGCCGTCCCGGCAATCCCGTAGGATACCGCTGTCTCGCTCCCGTTCTTTACTGTCTGCGTCACCGGAAGAAAGCTGCCCAGAGAGACCGCCTCTCCCCGCGTAACCGAAATGGAGTCCGGAATATATTCCCGCACGGAACACAGTGAGAAGGCAAGAAAACAGAACAGGTACAGATAAAAAAATCTTTTTCTGCGTTTTCTGTAAAAATGAAATATACGCAATCCAGGCATCACGTCTGCCTCCGTTTTTCTATTGTATAAAAAAGGATGCTTATCACAAGCACCCTGATTAGTATATTTCATTTTCTGTTTTACACACTGTATGTTCTTACCGCATCTGCCATATCCTGTTACAGACACTCGATTCAGGAATGGCCGTCGGCCATATCCTTCATCTCCCGCGCCGTCCGCATCACGGACTCCGTGATCTGCGTGCCTCCGAGCATCCGCGCCAGCTCCTGTATACTCTCCTCCCGGTCCAGCGCGCGGATTCTGGAAATCGTAGATGATTCCTCCGACGTTTTTTCGATCAGAAAATGCGAATCCGCCATGGAAGCAATCTGCGGCAGATGGGTGATGCAGATGACCTGATGATTTCGGGCCGTCTGTCTGATTTTCTCCGCCACGCGCTGCGCCGTCCTTCCGCTGATCCCGCTGTCGATCTCGTCAAAGATCAGCGTCTCAATCTCATCATTTTCGGCCAGCACGGTCTTTAAAGCCAGCATGATACGCGACAGCTCGCCGCCGGAGGCCACCGCATCCAGCGGTTTGAGCGGCTCACCGGGATTCGTGGAGATCAGAAAACGGACGTCATCCCACCCGTTCTCCGTGTAATGCTCCAGTCTCTGAAACTCCAGCTCCAGCCGGACGTCCTGAAAATTCAATGAAATCAGCGCGTTTTTTATTTCTTCCGTGAAAATTTCTGCGGCAGACGTTCGTATCTCAGAGACTTCTTCGGAGATTTCCCGCAGCGCAAGCTCGCTTCCGGATAGTTTTGCCTCAAGATTCCTGCGATATTCATCATAATGCAGCAATCTTTCGACCTCCGCCTCCTTTTTTTCTTTTTCTTCTAAAATCAGATCAATGGTTTTGCCGTATTTTGATTTGAGATGATTGATCTGGTCCAGACGTGACTCCACCTCCGCAAACAGTTCTTCCGAAAACTCAAAATCATCCATGTAATCGCACAGATCGCGGTTGAAGTCCTGGATCAGACAGTCGATCTCCTGCAGCTGGGCGGCCAGCGCGCAGACCTGTTCATCATACTCTGACACATGCAGGAGCGCGCGCAGAGCTCTCCCCGACGCATCCGGGATACTGCCGGAGCCGTCCGAACAGAGCGCTCTGCACTCTGCCAGAGCATCCAGAATCTTTCTTCCGTGGGATAACCGTCTGAAATCAGCCTCCAGCTGCTCATCCTCCCCCGGCTGCAGCCGGGCCTGCGCGATCTCATCAATCTCATACTGCAGAAAGGAAAGCTCCCGGTTCTGCTGCTCCTCATCCATGGAAGCCTCCTCCAGCTGTCTTTTGCACGCCGCCCAGGTATGGTAGCAGGACGCGAGCGCGCCTTTCTTTTCCTCCAGAGCGTGTCCCGCCCAGGCATCCAGATATCGGAGATGGTTTTTTCTGGTCAGCAGAGACTGATGCTCATGCTGTCCGTGAATGTCGATCAGCAGTGAGGCCACCCTGCGCATCAGTGCGGCGGATACCGTTTCTGAGTTGATCCGGCAGACACTTCTGCCGTTCGCCGCAAGCCTGCGGGTCATGAGGATCTGCCCGTCCTCCGGAAAAATATCCAGCTCGCCCAGAGCCTGCACCTGAGCGCTTTGTTCCACGGAAAACGTCAACTCCACGAGCGCGTACTCCGCCCCCTCGCGCAGCAGACTCTTCTGCGCCTTCTCTCCGAGAGCCAGGTTGACCGATCCGATCAGAATCGACTTGCCGGCCCCGGTCTCTCCGGACAGGATATTCAGTCCGGGGCCGAAGTCCACCTCGGTCTCCCCGATCAGGGCAAGATTCTTTACATGGAGATTCAGCAGCATACCGTATTCCTTTCCACTCTCTCAAAGTAAACGTTTCAGTCTGCGCATCAGAGAAACCGTCTCATCGACGGTCCGCACCGCGCACATGATCGTATCATCCCCGGCGATGCTTCCCACGATCTCACGGCAGTTCATCATATCGATGGCCGCCGCCACCGCCATGGCCATCCCGGACACCGTCCGGATCACCAGAATATTCTGCGCCATATCAATGGATACCACACCGTCCTGAAACACGCGGTGGTATTTTTCGCTCATCCCGTCCTCCGTATCTGAGAGCAGGGCATACTTTTTCTTCCCTCCGCTCAGGGAAATCTTTGTCAGCTTCAGCTCCCGGATATCGCGGGAAACCGTGGCCTGGGTCACCGGGAAGCCTTCACTGTTCAGGATGTCGCAGAGCTCCTCCTGCGTATCCACATCCTGTCTGCGTATGATCTCCAGAATCTTTGCGTGGCGTTTTTCTTTCATTGCAATCCTCTTTCTTGCAATCTCTTATTTCGTTTCCCTTTACTTTATCATGATACTACGGATTGCAGCTCTGCATAACTTTTATCCCCTGTGTATCATGACATCTTTTTCCTTAAAATCTGAAGAAAACTTAACTGGTCCAGTCTCATCACCTGCGCGGACACATCCGCTTTCTTTACCTCAATGCGGTCCCCCACTTTCAGCTGAATAAAATGGTCGCCGTCAAAGGCCACCTCCGCTTCCTCATCCTGTTCCAGTCTTCGCTTTGACAGAATGATCTCCACCCGCGCATCCGAACCGACCACAATGCTCCGGGTCGAAAATGACTGCGGATTGATCGGCGTGATCAGCAAAAGCTCAGAACGGGGATCCACGATGGGTCCTCCGGCGGACATGCTGTACCCGGTAGAGCCGGTGGGTGTGGATATGATCATCCCGTCCGCGCTGTAGGTCGTCAGATATTCGCCGTTTACCATCAGAATCAGATTGATGATCTGGGCGCAGCCCACGCGATGGATCACAATGTCATTGAGTGCCATCGACGGACCGTGCACCGTATCTGTGCCGGGACAGACTCCCTCGATCATCATGCGGTGCTCCACCTCGTACTGATTCTCAAACAGACGGTCGATCGCCCGAAAGACTGTCGCCATATCCAGCTCGCACAGGTAACCGAGCGTACCGAGATTCACGCCGATCAGCGGGATGCCGATCTTCGCCATGTCACGGGCTGCCCTCACCAGCGTACCGTCGCCGCCGAGGACGATGATGCCATCCGCCTCCACATCCTTATTCTGCAGATGTCTTAAATGGCGTTTCCCCCACTCGGATTTATTGCTCACGTAAAAGCTGCTCTGCCCGCCCTTTGCCTCGATATAATCCTGAACGGAACGGGTGGCGGACAGATCCCTGTCCCTGTGTTCATTCGTAATAATAAAAAACCGTTTCATATCCTAATCCAGGTCCGCGTGCGCCGCCTCTACCACAGCCGCCGCATGGATCCCGGCCTCCTTCGTTTCTGCCGTGTCCTTCTCTGTCTCATTCAGGTGTGCGTCGCCATATATCAGATCTGTTCCGCAGGAAATATGCTGCACAGGCGGTTCCTTTTTCATATGTATGAGATACTCGATATTTCCCTCGGGTCCCTTGATGGGAGAAAAATCCAGATGCAGTACCGAAAATCCGATCTCCCGAACAAACGACAGAATCCGCTCCACGACTTCCAGGTGGACGTCCGGATCGCGGACTACCCCCTTTTTCCCGACCTTTTCCCGCCCCGCTTCAAACTGGGGTTTGATCAGGCAGACCATCTGCCCTCCGTCCTTCAACAGCTCTTTTGCCGGGACAAGCACCTTCGTCAGGGAAATAAACGAGACATCCACAGAGGCAAAATCGAGAGCATCCCCGATATCCTCCGGCTTCACATAGCGGATATTGGTTTTCTCCATACAGACCACCCGCTCGTCCTGCCGCAGCTTCCACGCAAACTGACCGTAGCCCACGTCCACGGCGTAGACCTTTGCGGCGCCGTTTTGCAGCATACAGTCGGTAAATCCGCCGGTCGAAGCGCCGATATCCATACAGACCTTCCCGGTCAGTTCCAGCCCGAACCGCTCCACCGCTTTCTCCAGCTTGAGTCCGCCACGGCTGACATATTTCAGGGTACTGCCGTGAATCTCAATGGAAACCGACGCATCAAAAGCAGATCCCGCCTTGTCCTCCCGCTGGTTTTCCACGAAAACATGACCGGCCATGATCATCGCTTTGGCTTTCTCTCTGGAGGGAGCCAGATTTCGTTTCACAAGGAGAACGTCCAGTCTCTCTTTCATAGTATGATCTCTCCTCTAGTGTGTCGTCTTCGAATTAACCGGAATGTATACTTGCCTGTTTTCCCGATAGCGCATCTCAAAAATACTCGACGTAGCTATGAATCCCGATCCGTGCATGGAAGTTTACCGTAAGCGTCCGCAATTTTCTGCGCGATATGCGCCGCGTCCAGTCCGACCGTTTCCTGCAGCAGGGGGACCGCCCCGTGAGGCACAAACCGGTCGTCGATACCGAAACGCAGCAGGGAAACATCCGCGTTCACGGAACACAGATAAGAGCCCACCGCGTCGCCGTAACCGCCATGCAGCATATTTTCCTCGATGGTTACGATCAGATCGTGATTCCCGATCGCCTTCTGAAAGGCTTCCCGGTCAATCGGCTTGATAAAGCGGGCATTGACCAGAGAACAGGAAAATCCCCGCTCATGCAGCCGTTCACGGACATCCAGAGCCGTTTCTACCATATTCCCTACAGCAAACAGCACGATCTGACGCTCCTCAAAAATCCACTCGCTCTTTCCGTAAACGATCGGCGCCCGATATTCCTTCAGCCCGTCATAGGCCTCTCCCCTCGGATAACGGACGGCCGCCGGTCCCTCAAAACGGGAACAGAACCAGAGCATATAGGCGAGCTCCCATTTGTTTTTCGGCGCCAGGATCGTCATGTTCGGGATGACAGACAAAAAGGACAGATCCAGAATGCCCTGATGTGTCTCTCCGTCCGCCCCGACCAGGCCGGCCCGGTCAACCGCAAACGTCACCGGGAGGTTCTGCAGACAGACATCGTGTACCAGTTCATCAAATCCCCGCTGTAAAAATGAGGAATACACAGCAAAAACCGGGTGTAATCCGGATGCCGCCATCCCGGCGGCGAACGTCACGGCATGCCCCTCCGCAATGCCGACGTCGAAGAAACGCTCCGGATATCTCTGACGGAACCGGCGCAGCCCCGTTCCGTCCGCCATCGCCGCCGTCAGCGCGACGATACGGTTATTTTTCTCTGCAATCTTACAGATCACGGCCGAAAAAACATCTGTGTAATTCGGTTTTTTCTTTTTTTGAAGCGGCTCGCCTGTCGCCACATCAAAGGGACCGATCCCATGAAAACGGTTGGGGCGAAGCTCCGCGGGGAGATAACCCTTTCCCTTATCCGTCTGAACATGGACAACCACCGCTCCGTTGACCTTTTTCGCTTCTCTTAAAATATGCAGCGTATCCTGGAGATTGTGTCCGTTGACCGGTCCGAGATAGGTGACTCCCATATTTTCAAAAAGCATTCCGGGAATCAGCAGCTGCTTTACGCTGCTCTTCGCCTTCGTCATCCGGCGCGCCACGCGCTCCCCGTAAGGCAGGCGGCTCAGTGAATCATGGACATCGCTCTTGAACTCCTGATAAGCGTCCGACATCCGGATGGAGGCCAGATGTCTGGAAATCCCGCCCACATTCTCAGAAATAGACATACGGTTATCGTTCAGCACGATGATAAAATTTGTGTTCAGGTTGGAGGCATTGTTCAGGGCTTCATAGGCCAGTCCTCCGGTCAGAGCGCCGTCCCCCAGCACAGAGACCACACTGTATGTCTCCCCCAGAAGATCCCGCGCCTTGGCAAAACCGAGTCCGGCAGAGATCGATGTGGAGCTGTGTCCGGTATCGAAACAGTCGCATGCGCTCTCTGACCGTTTGGGAAAACCGCTGATGCCGCCCATCTGACGCAGATGATCGAACTCGTCTTTTCTTCCGGTCAGTATCTTATGTGTATAAGACTGATGGCCCACATCCCAGATCAGCTTGTCCTGCGGAAAATCCAGAATCAGATGCAGCGCCATGGTCAGCTCGACCGCGCCCAGATTCGATGCCAGATGTCCGCCGGTCTTAGACACATGCTCCAGTAAAAAATACCGGATCTCCCCCGGCAGCTGCGCCAGCTCCTGCTGTGATAAATTTTTTATGTCATTTTCCCCATTGATCAGATCCAGTACCGCCATATTCCCCTCCGAATTACTTATCCCTTCGTATCAGATATTTCAATAACTCAATTAAAAATTCATTCTGCACAGGCATCTCCCGCATCACGCCGATGGCCCGCTCCGAGATCGTCTTCACATCTCCTGAGGCGGCCTCCAGTCCCCGCAGCGTGACATAGGTCGTTTTCTGGTTTTTTTCATCGCTCCCGACCGGCTTGCCGATGACCGCCTGATCGCCCGCCACATCCAGAATATCATCCTGAATCTGGAAAGCCAGTCCCACGTCCGCTGCTGCGCGCGCGATCATCTCCTGCTGCCGCTCATCGGCTCCGGCCAGAACCGCGCCGATCAGCATGGAGGCTTCGATCAGAGCGCCTGTCTTCAGCTCATAGATAAAATCCAGCTTCTCCCGTTCCACCGGCCGACCCTCTGACTCGACATCCGCCACCTGACCGCCGAGCATGCCGTAGATCCCGGCATGTCGCGCCAGTATCTGCAGCGCCTTTGCCACGTTCGGATTCCCGGGCTCCAGATCCAGAGCCGTCAGAGCCGTCTCATATGCCAGATTCAGCAGACCGTCCCCCGCCAGTATCCCCATCGCCTCGCCGTATACGACATGCGTCGTCTTCCGGCCGCGGCGATACTCGTCATCATCCATAGCCGGAAGATCATCATGAATGAGTGAATACGTATGTATCATCTCAATCGCCGCCATAAACGGCTCCACAACCCGGCCGCAGCCTCCGAACAGCCGCCAGGTCTCATGCATCAGCATCGGCCGGAGTCGCTTGCCGCCGGCAAGAAAGCTGTAATTCATCGCCTCGATCACCGTCTTCTGATAACCGCGCTCTTCCGGCAGATATGCGGTGATGATTGCTTCCACCTCAGCGGTTCGAGCCGCAATCTCTTCTTTTATATTCATGACATGCCTCCGTCCCCAGTACATCCTTCCGGAACCTCGCCTACGACGGTGAAAAAGTCTCTTCCGTCCCGTCCTGTGCGATCACCACCATCTTTTTTTCTACCAGGTCAAGCTTTTCATTGCACTGTCGGATCCTCTTCATGCCTTTCTCATACAGAGAAAAAGCATCCTCCAGGGAGACTTCCCGGTCATTCATGTCCGCGAGTATCCCGTCCAGATCAGAAAAGAGCTCTTCCAGCGTGGTCTCCCTGTCCTCCCCCGGTTCCTCACACGATATGTTTTTCTTTTTTTCTGTCTGCTCTTCCATGATATCACCCCGTGTAATTTACGTCATCATACATACTTCGCAGCAGGCGCGAAGTACTATCATGAATAATTACCCCGTTTCTTTCTGTCTCCACAACTGTTCAGGCGCTTATGGATCATTGTTGCGCAAAGCAGCAAAATTCTGTTCCGGTTCATCCGGGTCAGGCGCATATGAACCATATTTGCGCAAAACAGCAAAATATCTGTTCCGGTTCATCCGGATCGGGAACTCAGCGCATCAGCCGCATCCACTTCATCCACCACGGCGGAAAAGCTCCCGTCCAGCATATAGGCGCGAACCCTGTCACCGGGCACAAGATCGGCCGTCCCCCGCAGTCTGCGTCCGTCGGCTTTTGCCAGATAAGCGTAACCGCTCTGCAGCTTTTTCAGCGGAGAATCCGCATCCAGCGCCGCCGCGTACAGCTGCAGCCGGTGCCGCTTTTCCGTGATCAGCTGCTCCATCCGGTTCTGCAGACGTTCCTGAAAATCCGCCGCGGCCTGCCGGTTTTCCAGCAGACGGTTTTTCGGATTTAAAACCTGCAGGCGCAGTTCATACTGCCGGATCCTCGCCTCCGTCTGCTCCAGCCTGTCCGCGACCGCGCGGTTTAAGGCCAGGCGCGCGGCATCGATTTGCTCCAGCAGCCGCCGGATATCAAACACGGCCAGCTCCGCCGCCGCGGACGGCGTCGGTGCCCGCAGATCAGCCACATAATCCGCAATGGTCGTATCTGTCTCATGTCCCACCGCGGATATGATCGGAACCGAACAGTCAAAGATCGCTCTGGCCACGATCTCCTCATTGAAAGCCCAGAGATCCTCGATGGAACCGCCGCCGCGCCCGACGATGATCACATCCACACCGCGCGCCTCCAGCGCACGGATCCCGTTCACGATGGATGCAGCCGCTCCGTCGCCCTGCACCTGCGCCGGATAAAGAATCAGCTGTACAAAAGGGTTTCTTCGATGAGAGATGTTCCGTATATCCTGCACGGCCGCTCCGGTGGGCGCCGTGACCACTCCGATGCGGGACGCATATTCCGGAATCGGCTGTTTATACTCCGGGGAAAACATCCCCATCTCCTCCAGCTCCCGCTTCAGCGCTTCGTATTTCTGATAAAGCAGACCGGCTCCCTGCAAAAGGATCTGCTCCGCATAGAGCTGATATCTCCCGTCTCTCTCATAAACGCGGATCGATCCGAACGCGATCACCTTGTTGCCCGCTTTCATCGGAAACGCAAGCCCCTTCTTCCTGGATCCCGCAAACATAACCGCTGACAGCACACCTGAGACATCCTTCAGCGTAAAATAAATATGCCCCGAGGAATGGTACTTACAGTTTGACACCTCGCCGCTCACCCAGATACGGTTCATCATGAAGTCCTGGGCGAACATATTTTTAATGTAGGCATTGACCTGCCCTACGGAATAAACACTGCCCGTCATACCAGCTTCGCCAGGATACCGTTGACAAACCCCGGTCCGTGCTCATCTCCGTACCGTTTTGCCAGCTCCACCGCCTCGTTGATCGCGACGGAAACCGGCATCTCCTCCTCATAATTCATCTCATACACCGCCAGGCGGATGATCGCGAGCTCCGCCTTTGCCATACGGCCCGTCTTCCACTTCTCGGCACGCGCGTTGATTATCTCATCAATCTCATCCAGATGCCGGCAGATATCCTCTGTTTTTTCCTTAATATAAGTGATATCCGTCTCTGAAGCCTCCATCTGACCGACGCTCAGATCCAGCTGTTCCTCCAGCTCTTCTCTCGCATAGAACTCTGCACGAAAAAGAATCTTAAAAATCTGCTCCCTGATCTCTCTTCGGCTCATGTAATCCTCCCCGTTTCACTGATCTCACAATCGTAGTATAGCAAAATTTCTTATATTTGAAAACTCTTTTCTCTCATTTCACGCATTCACTCATTGGGGGAAAGCATCGGATCGCACATATGGAGCAGTTCCTGCTCTGAGATCACCGGCACGCCGAGACTGCGGGCCTTGTCCAGCTTGGAACCGGCATTCTCACCGGCGACCAGAAAGCTGGTCTTTTTACTCACGCTGCCGGTACAGCGCCCGCCGTTTTTCCCGATCAGTTCTTCGATTTCCTTTCGTCCGAACTGCTCCAGTGTCCCTGTGACCACGATCGTCAGGCCCTTCAGAGGCTGAGAGTCCGCCGTCGATATCTCCGTCTCCGCCGAATCATCCGCTGTCGAGACTCGAACGCCCATCTCTTCCAGCTGGCGCAGCATCTCCGTATGGCGCGGATCATCAAAAAACACGCGGATAGCACGGGCTGTGATCTCTCCCACATCGGGAAGCCGGACAAGCTCCTCCACCTGTGCCTTCGACAGATCCCAGAGGCTGTGATAGTGCTTCATGATCTGGCGCGCGGAGATTCTGCCGACATTGCGGATGGCAAAGCCGGTCAGAAGACGGTCCGGGTCATTCTGTTTCGACGCCTCGATGGAAGACAGGATCCGGTCCGTATTTTTCTCTTTTCCGAGAATGCCCTGTTCGATCATCTCGTCCCGGTGTTCATGCAGGCGGTAGATATCCGGAATATTCTTTATATATCCCTGTTCCACCAGACTTTCCATATATTTTGATCCGAAATTTTTGATATCCATCGCATCCTTGCCCGCAAAATAGGCAAGCGTGCGCAAAAGCTGCGCCGGACAGGAGGGATTTTCACAGTAAATATCACTCGTATCCTCCTCCCGTATGAGCGTCGAACCGCAGACCGGGCAGCTGGTCGGAGCCTCATAAGGCCGGCCGGTCTTTTTCGTCACGCGGACGATCGCCGGTATGATCTCGCCCTGCTTTCTGCAGATGGCAGTGCAGCCCTCCGACACGCCCATTTTCTGAATAAAATCTACATTGTGCAGAGTCGCCTTCTGTACATTCGTCCCGCACAGCCGAACCGGTTCTTTAAAGATGGCACGGAATGTCATCTTTCCGGTGCGTCCGACATTGACCTCGATCTGATCGATCACGACCTCCTTCTCCTCCGGCGGGTATTTGTAGGCGATATGACCGGCCGAATACTTGCTCCCCGCCGGAAAATCCGCCCGGTACGCGATCTGATCGATCTTTACGACCGCGCCGTCGATATCATGGCCGAGATCGCCTCTTGACTCCCCGATCGCATCGATAGCCGCAAGAACTTCCTCCGGAGAGGAACAAAGCGTATGCGTCACCGCGGCGACGCCCTTCTCCCGCAGCAGATCCAGCGCCTCCGCGTGGGAAAGCATCAGATCCATCCCGTTGTCATATGCATCCTGCACATTGAAAACGAACATCCGCAGTCCGCGCTTTTTCACCACACCGGCATCCAGCTGGCGCAGCGTCCCCGCAGCAAGGTTTCGAGGATTGGCCGCCCTGCGCTTCCCGGCGGACTCCCGTTCCCCGTTGAACCGCTCAAAATCCTGATGGGACATGTAGACCTCCCCGCGCAGTTCCAGATAACCTGGGAGATCGATCTGTTTTACCACATCGGGGATCACCATCGCGTTCTGCGTCACATCCTCGCCGGTCAGTCCGTCGCCGCGGGTCTCTGCGAGAATGAGGCTCCCGTCCTGATAACGCAGACTCATGCTGAGTCCGTCAATCTTTTCCTCCACGCAAAAACGCGCGTCCGGATGCAGGCGAAGCACCTCATTCACCCAGGAAACCACCTCCTCCCTGGTAAATACATCCTGAATGCTGAGCATCGGGACGTGATGAGCCACCTCCACGCCCGCCTCCCGCTTCGCGCTGCCGCCGATCTTCTGCGTCGGAGAATCCGGCGTCACCCAGTCGGGATGCGACGCCTCGATCTCCTTCAGCGAAAGCATCATCCGGTCATATTCAAAATCGCTGATCTCGGGTGCGTCCTCGTTGTAATAACGATTCATATGGTAGTTGATCATCGTTTGCAGTTCTTCGTATTTCTGTCTCTCAGTCATGTATAATCTCCGTTTCCGGCGTCCGGCCGCATGATGAATGTCTCTTTTTTCTTTCCTTTTGATCCCTGGTGCGCTCTGCGGACTGACCCGCACGGTGATGTTCACCGGATCGCGTTCGACAATGGCGCACTGTAAGACTGCCCGATCAGACGATACATATCCCGCTTCTCCTTTTCCGTGAGACCGCGGTATGTGCCCGGCGGCAGATCACCCAGATAAATATTCATGATCCGAACCCGGGTCAGCCGCACAACCCGGTATCCGAACGCCTCGCACATCCGCCGGATCTGACGGTTATATCCCTGTGTCAGCACGATGGAAAAGGTGCGCTTTCCCGTCCTTTTTACCCTGCATTTCCTCGTAGTGACATCCAGATCCCGCAGATAAACGCCGCCGCGCATGCCATCCAGAAACGCAGCGTCGATCTCCCGGTCCGTCGTGACTGTATATTCTTTTTCATGGTAATTCCCGGCCCGCATGATCCGGTTGACCAGATCTCCCTGATTAGTCAGCAGAATCAGCCCTTCCGAATCCTTATCGAGTCTTCCGACGGGATAAATCCGTTTTGGATAATCTATGTAATCTATGATATTATTTTTTTCGCGTTTCTCAGCGGTACAGACAATCCCCCGCGGCTTGTGAAACGCGAGCAGGATCTCCTCTTCCTCCGGGACAACCGGTTTCCCGTGAAAAGACACGGTCGCACCGGCGGGAACCCGGTCTCCGGTCTCGGCGACACGCCCGTCAATCCGGACGCTCCCGGCCGCGATCTCGCGATCGGCCTCGCGTCTGGAACAGACGCCGGCCGCGCTTAAATACCTGTTGATCCGAACTCCGCTCTGCTGATTTTCTTTTTCATCCATGCTGCTGCGTCCCTCCGCACCGTCTCATTCTCTCAAAAACACTCTTTTGTCCGTCATACCTGTGCCGGTTCGCCGGAATCTGAACATACATACCCCTACGATTTCTTAAATCTGTCCAGTTTTTTCAGATTTTCCTCCTCAAAGTCAATCATGTCCCTGGCCAGCTCCGTCGCGTAGACGCCGGCATCCTTATATTTGTGGATCGCCTTTTTCAGCTCGTCGGCGCCGCGCCGGTTGCCCTTCTGCATCAGATCCGCAACATGCGACGTACTGTCAGTGACAGCCGTCCTCATTTTCACAGCCGACTTCAGCATTTTCGCAGCCATCGGTCTGGTCTTGCCGGCTTCTTTGCCGCTCTGGTTCAGCCGGTCGTCGGCCTTCTGTTCAAACTCCCGCATTTTTCCGGCTTCTATATGCAGTTCATAGGCGAACTCCTCATCATAAACATCCTGTAACACCTGCTGAATGGCTTCTACTCCCATACTGGAATTCCTGCAGACCTCATGCAGAAGACGGGCTTCGTCATTTTCACTCATATGATACCTCCTGTTTCATCCGTGCATGCCCGAAATCTTTCCGCAGATACAAAAAGTTTCAGAAATGCACCTCTGTCAGTCAGTATCTCCCCGTGTAAAATGATCTATACAGGTGCTTTCTTCCATCCGTTCAGAATAACTTTTCAGGGAACAGAAAAACTGCTCCCTGACACATTTTTAAATATTTAACTGATCATGTTCCGCCGTGCGCTCATTAAATCGTGATTTCATCACGATTCACTTCGCCGCTCGTCAAATTCATGCAAGCATGATTTTCCTCGCTTGCGCTCATTACATGCCGGCCAGTATATCCGTCCTTATGTATCCTGTCTTCCCGTTCCAGTTAACCTGCGTCCAGCCCTCGCTGTAGCTGGTCACGACCGTCACCTGCTCACCCGCGTAGGCCAGCCCGATCCTCTCCGAGCTCTCGCTCATGGAAGATCGAATATTCACCGAGGCGGTCAGCGTGATCGTCGATCCCGCCGTCAGAGAAGAGGCTGAAGCGGTCGTCACATCCGCAGAAATATACTCGCTCTTGATATAGCCAACAATCTCACCGGTCTTTACCTTCGTCCACCCGTCCGACGTGACGGCAAGCTGCCTGATCTGAGATCCCGCCGTCGCCGAGGCGAGAACTGCCGACGACTCGCTCGGCTCCTGACGGATATTGACGGTATCCGTCACATAGACCCACGCCTTGTTTTCCGTCTCCGTCGTTTCCTCTGTTTCAGCCGTCTCCGCGGCAGCCTCCTCCGCGGCGGCCGCCTCTTCTGCTGCGGCAGCTTCCTCCGCGGCCGCTTCTTCTGCTGCCGTCTCTTCCTCTACCTGCTGGGCTGCTTCCTCGGTCTTTTGCTGCTGGGCCGCCTCATATTCTGCAATCCAGGAATTGACCGCATCCGCCAGCGTGCCCTCCACCAGGGTACGGAGAGCTTCATCCTGCTCCAGCGCCTGATCATAATTCGTCTGCACGCCGGCCTGAAGCGCGATCACATCATCGGTGGACTCGTAAGCCTGGATCAGCTGAACAATGGCCTGATCCAGCGTATACTCCTGATAGAGCAGATTAAACGGGCTGTAAGTATTATCAATATAAACCGTACCGTCATCATTCACCCGGACATAAAAGAAATCCATCCCCGGCGCAGCGGTATCCACACCCGTATACTTCACATCGAAAGAAGCTGAAACAATGTAAGCGGATTCATCCTCCCCGGTCTTGGTATAGCAGACGATATTGTCATAATCATCCACATATGCGCTGTACATCTGAATGTAGGATTTCTCGGAATCCGACATCGGATACGCGTACTGCAGGATGCTCTCGACATCGCCATCCGCGTAACACGCATAATAGTCTGCGATCAGCGCATTGATCTGCTCGTGCGCATCTGTCTCATATTCCTGCGAAGAGACCGGCTGTTCCAGATTCTGTGCCTCCAGCTTCGCCGCTCTCTGCCTCAGACCCCAGCTGATGAGCGCGATCAGGACAATGATCACCACGACGGCGATCACGATCAGGTGAAGATTTTTCCTGGCTATTTTCTGTGCCTTTTCCCTTTTTGCGGCTTCTGCGTCCACGCTCCTGCGCTTCGTCTTTTTTTTGGAGATCAGCTCATCCTGAATCTCGGTTCCCTCTGCCATTCTGGATTTATCCCGCACAGATTCATGGGAAATGAACTCCAGATCGTCCAGCACATCCGGTTCCTGTGCCGGTTCTGATTTTGATTCTTCTTTTGATTCCTGTTCCGTTAATTTATCTTTTTCAAAGTCTGACATATGCGATACTCCTTTAAACTGTTCGTATTTAATGTGCCAAAACTTATATCTCCATCATGATTATTATACAGTCTGCTGTGAGTTGTGGAAGTAATTCTAACATAAACAGAGTTTTTAATCAAGGCGGCTTTGTGAATCAGAGAAAATCTTCCAGCTTTTTTCTGGTTTCCTTTACCAGATGGTGATCTTTTCCGGAGGCATTGATCCCGATCACAACATCGCCGTCCAGTAAAACAGAGGGAAACTGAAAATCACACAGACTCTGATCGCTGCTGACATTGACCGGTATCTCCTTTTTGCGGCAGAGCGCAGCGATTTCCCGGTTCAGATGGATGTCGTCCGTCGCCGCAAAAACCAGATCCCGTCCTTCCAGATCACCCGATTCAAAAATTCTGTAAAAAATACGGACAGCGCCGCTGTCTGCCAGCTGTCTCAAGCCATCCGTCGTCTCCGGTGCGACCACACTGATATGCCCGGCAAATCCCAGAAGGGTATGCACACGTCTGTCCGCCACCGCACCGCCTCCCACGAACAATATATTCTTTTCGCTTAAATCAATAAATAACGGAAAAAGCAATTCTGATCCTTCCTCTGTCACGCAGTCTGTGAGTACAAAAATCATCTGTACAGCTGCAAATATTCTTTCATCCGTTCCAGGGTCATCTGCAGCTCTTCCTCCGAATGAGCCGCTGACAAAAACATCGCCTCAAACTGCGCGGGCGCCAGATAGATGCCGTGAGCAAGCATGTACCGGAAATATTCCGCGTACTTTGCGGTATCAGATGTCTTTGCCGTCTCATAATCAACCACGTCTGCATCCGTGAAGAAGACACAGCCAAGCGAACCGCAGGCATTGACTGTCGCGGGAATCCCGGATTGAGAGGCGAGTTTCCGGATCTCCCCGAAAAACCACGCGCCCGTGCGATTCAGATCCCTGTAAATCTGAGGATGCTCTTTCAGTATGGTAAGCTGCGCCAGACCGGCCGCCATGGCGACCGGATTTCCGCTCAGCGTGCCCGCCTGATAGACAGGTCCGACGGGAGCGACGCACGCCATGATCTCACGCTTTCCGCCGTATGCGCCCACCGGCATGCCCGCGCCGATGATTTTCCCGAAGGTGACGAGATCCGCATTCACTCCGAAATACTCCTGCGCACCGCCGAACGCGAGACGGAATCCCGTGATCACCTCATCGAAGATCAGCACCGCACCGTATTTCGTGCACAGGCTCCGAAGTGTCTCCAGAAAATCCTGTTCCGGCGGGACAACCCCCATATTGGCGCCCACCGGCTCTACAATAACCGCGGCGATCTCCTCCGGAAATTCTTCAAACAGCTTCTGTACAGATACCGCATCATTGTAAACCGCAGAGAGTGTATCCTTCGTACACCCCTCAGGCACCCCGGCGCTGTCCGGGATACCCGCCGTCATGACGCCGGATCCTGCCTTCACCAGAAGCGCGTCGGAATGTCCGTGATAACATCCCATGAATTTTACGATTTTATCCCTGCCTGTGTAACCTCTTGCCGCCCGGAGCGCACTCATCACGGCCTCCGTGCCGGAATTTACCATGCGGACCATATCCAGATTCGGAACGGAACCGCAGATCAGCTCAGCCATCTCTACCTCGCGCTTCGTGGCGGCTCCGTAGCTTAAGCCTTTTTCACACGCCCGGATGACCGCCTCACGCACCGCCGGATGATTGTGTCCCAGGATCATCGGTCCCCACGAACCGACAAAATCCAGATATTCCCTTCCATCCTCATCCTTCAGATGCGTGCCGTCGGCAGACGCGATCATCCGCGGTGTAAGCCCCACGGATCCGAATGCGCGCACCGGACTGTTCACACCGCCCGGAATCACTCTTTCGGCACGCATAAATAATTGTTCTGATTTTGTCATCACCTGTCTCTCCTCGCTCTATATGCATCACAGCCCATAAACGCCTTGCCTCCGGGAGCGGGGGCTTTGCTACTCAAGGCGCGTCTGCAGTGCCTGATATACGGCCGTGCCTCCGGGGGCGGGGGCTCTGCCCCTGCGATCCCTCTGTCTGCATCGCAGCCCCAAAGCCTCGCCGCGACCCGGATCTATCCGATCTTCCCCTCCCGCATATATCCAGCGATTTCTTCCGCAAAATAGGTCAGATAGATATCGCAGCCTGCACGGAACGCGGACGCCGCCGTCTCGCAGATAATCTTCTCCTCATCGATATACCCCAGCTTTGCCCCGGCCCGGATCATACTGTACTCACCGCTGACGCTGTAGGAGGCCACCGGCACATGCACCGTCTCTTTGATCCTCGCCACCATATCCAGATAGGACATCGCCGGCTTCACCATAATGATATCCGCTCCCTCGCGCACATCCAGAAGCGCCTCCCTCACACCCTCCCGGCTGTTGTGGTAATCCATCTGGTAGCTTTTGCGGTCGCCGAAGGAGGGCGCGGAGCCCGCGGCGTCCCGGAACGGTCCGTAAAAAGCCGAGGCATATTTGACCGCGTAGGACATGATCGGCGTATCCGTGTAACCGTGTTCATCCAGAATCGCGCGGATGGCGGCCACACGGCCGTCCATCATATCGGAGGGTGCCACCATATCGGCCCCCGCTTTTACATGGGAGAGTGCCGTCTGTGCCAGGAATTCCAGCGTCCGGTCATTATCAATCTCATGCCCATGAAGCATGTCATTCTGTCCGCGAAGCACGCCGCAATGCCCGTGGGAAGTATACTCGCACATGCAGACATCCGTGATCCGATACAGATCCGGAAAATCCTCCGCGGCCTGACGCAGCGCCTGCTGCACAATGCCGTTCGCGTCATAAGCGCCGCTTCCCAGTTCATCCTTGTGATCCGGAATGCCGAAAAACATCACGGACGAAACACCCGCTTTCTGCAGCGAAGCAAGCTTTTCTCCCATGGTGTCCACACTGTAGCGGTACTGTCCCGGCATTGTCGGAATCGCTTCCACTATACCGGTTCCTTCCTTTATGAAAATCGGATAAATCAGAGACGACGGATCCATGCGCGTCTCTCTCACCATCTTCCGCAGGGTTTCATCTCTGCGAAGTCTTCTCGGTCTGATTGTCAGATCCATAGGTATCCCTCCTGTCAAATCAGAATCATCCTGTTACATGCGCCGACGCGCCGGTTTTTGGGAACTGTCGTGAAATATAAAATAAATGCTTTTCTTTCACCACTGTACGATTCTGTATCGGCAGCTGCGTCTGGCGGTCTGAATGTAAGCACGGCAGTTGTCATCACCGTACGAGCCCGCATCGGCAGCTGCGTCTTCATTGTATGAATATACTCTTCACCATGCTGACGAGTCCGTTTCCGACCAGTGTCACGATCAGCCCGGAGACGACGTTCCCGCAGAGCACACTCAGAAGAATGCGCTTCGGCTTCAGATTAAACACACCCGCAATGATCGAACCCGTCCAGGTGCCTGTCCCCGGAATCGGCACGGCCACATAGGCAAAAATAGCCAGCGGGCCGAAACGCTGAAAGCTTTCCTCATGCTTTTCAGTGATTCTCCCCATCCAGGCGGTAAATCCCGGCAACAGGTGTCTGCGTCTGCAGGCTTCATAAAACCAATGGGTAAAAAATGCCAGGAAACAGGCGATCAGACCGCTGCCGCAGAGAGCCGCGGCAAACGCGACCGGCGCCGGAAGCCCCAGTGCGATGCCGAACGGAATCGCGCCCTTTATCTCAATGGCTGGGATCATGGAAACCAGAAAAGTGTAAATAAATCTGCGAACGACCATAAAAACGTATCCTCACTGTAAATACATCGTGAAACTGTTTTATAACTTACAGTCACAAATGCACAGTCACAAAGTATTTTCGTAACTGTTCAGCACCCTCACAGTTACGTATTTGCCTTTAATGTGTGCTGTAATTGAAAATATAATTCACAACCGGGCAATCGTCAATGTAATTTCAAAAAGGTTTAAGAATATATTTAAAAAACCAGGTAAAAACTGAAACAAACTCTGAACAAATATCTGTATCCGGGTCAGAAATCCGGCTCAGAAACAAAATCAGTTCTTGCGCTGTTGATTCTTTTGTGTTATGATACCGATTGCAAAGGGCAACCGTAGTCTAACGGATAGAACGCAGGACTCCGACTCCTGTAATGTGGGTTCGATTCCCGCCGGTTGCATGATGAAACCCGAAGCCGCAGTGACTGCTTCGGGTTTTTGATTATCTGTTTCGTTTATTACGACTGTCTCGCCGGCAAAACCGCGTTGACAATCAGCGTGATCCATGAGAAAAACACGCTCAGCACAACCCATAATGCAAGATTGCGGTTCTTTCTCTGAGCGATCCGGATATTCAGGACCAGGCACACAATCCAGATAATCAGACCGATGATCCAGGCAACACCAACAAACATAACTTAACCTCCCCCTTTCTACGTAACATATTGTGTTGAAAAAAATATGTAACCCCCTGCGACACCTGCGGATTATTCCGTGCTGCGCACGGTTCTGTATGGGAATCAATGATTCTTATCTCACAATCCTTAGGAACTGCTCATCATTTCATCTCCATCATCTTCTTCACAATCTCATCCGCGATCTGCGCCGGTCGTTTTCCGTCCGTGCTGATGCTCAGATCGCAGGCTCCCTCGTAAGCCGCCCGACGCTTCTCCATCAGCCCGGCGATGTAATCCACATTCATGTGACCGTTTAAGATGGGTCTGCCGGTGCCGTATCTGACACGGTGATAAATGGTCGTCGGCTCCGCGGTCAGCAGAACAATCGTGCCGCATTCCCTCATAACGGCGACATTTTCCTCCCGCAGCACACAGCCGCCGCCGCAGGAGACAATCATCGGATCGGATCCGGCGATCCTGCGAAGCAGCTCCGTCTCCTTTTTGCGAAAAAAATCCTCCCCAAAGCGCTCAAACATCTCACTGATCGACATTCCGGTTTCCCGGACAATAGCCGCATCCATATCCATCTCATCTGCTTTCATCAGCTCCTTCAGCTTCTGGGACACGGTCGATTTCCCGACCCCCATAAACCCAATCAGAAAAATATGTCTATTCATCCGCCATCTCCTCAAACACACGTGTGCTGCCGACGCAGCGCACCAACATCTATGGCCGCAGTCAGTCCTCCACTTCACGCGCTCAGTTTCATCATTCAGGCACTCCGCCCCGTGAATGAATCATGCAGCGCATCCAGTATCCCGGCCAGCGTATCCATCTGCATCTGTCCCGGCGCCGAGGTCTCCCCGTCCGCGCCAAACGTGATACAGGATCCGAAAATCTCCCCTGAGACACGGCTGATCGCACCCAGACCGCCCATGGACATCGTGACGACCGGCAGTCCCGGGTATCGCTGTCTGGTATCATTCGTCAGTTTCAGAATGCGAAGCACATCATCCGCCGTGCGCGGCATCACCGCAAGCTTCGCGATATCCGCACCTCCCTGTTTCATCTGATCCATCAGCATATGAAGGATCCTCTCATCCGGCGTCGTCTGAAAATCATGGTGGGAAGCGATCACGCGCACGCCCATCCGCTGAAGCTTTCGGATCTCCCGCTCCGGCCGGGTCGCTTCAAAAAACTCCAGATCGACCAGATCAATGCTCCCGCTTTTTGCCGCGGTCTGATTCAGATAGAGAATATCCTTCTCCTCTGTCACGGCATGGCCGCCCTGTTGTTTCGTGCGGATCGTAAACAGCATCACCGTATCTCTGACAAAAGGACGGATCTCCTCCAGAATCGCTCTCACCTGATCCGGCTGATCCATCCCGGCAAAACAGTCCGCCCGCCATTCGATCATCTGAACTTTTTTCTCTGTCAGAGCGCGTATTTTCTGTATGATCGCATCCTTCTCCCTCTCCACGACAGGTACACAGATCACCGGTCGGCCTTCTCCGAACCGGATGCCCTTTACATCAAACGGTTTTTGCATAGACGGTACCCCCTTCTGTCTCTTGAGAACTCTTTCACAGTATAAGCGATTCTAAAAAAAGATGCAAGTCATTGACTTTATTCAATCCTTGCATTATTCTATTTTAAGACTATATTTATTTTTAATATATTACGAAAGGATCCCACTCTTATGGAGATATCAGGAAAAACAGGGCTGACCGGTCTGATCGGCTGCCCGGTCTCACACAGTATTTCTCCGAAAATGCACAATCTCGCCTTTCAGGCGCTGGGGCTGGACTATGTCTACCTCGCCTTTGACCTCGGACACGCTGATTTCAGAAAGGCAGTCGAGGGGCTCAGAGAGATCGGCATTCTCGGATTTAATGTCACGATGCCCTACAAGATAAAGATTCTCGATCTGATGGACGAACTGACCCCGGCCGCGGACCTGGCCGGTTCATGCAACACGGTCATCGCAAAAAACGGCCGCCTGATCGGGCACACCACCGACGGCATCGGATTCATGCACTCCGTACAGGATTTCGGACATGATATCATCGGCAAAAAGATGTCAGTTCTCGGCGCGGGCGGAGCTGCCGCTCCCATTATCAGCCAGGCTGCACTGGACGGCATGCGCGAGATCGACATTTTCCGGAGGAAACGCCCGGAGGCCTTTGCGAAGACCATCGCTTTCGCGGACAAAGTACAGCACACGACCGGCTGCACCGTCCATGTATACGATTTTGCCGACACCGAACAGATGAGACGGAGCTTTGCAGAGAGCGCCATCCTCGTGAATGCGACCAACGTCGGCATGGCGCCGGATACGAACGCCTGCCCGATCACGGATCCGTCCCTGCTGCATCCGGATCTGATCGTCTACGACATCATATACAATCCGCGCCGGACCATGCTGTTTGAGATGGCTGAGAAGGCCGGCTGCCCGACGCACAACGGCGAAAGCATGATCCTGTTCCAGGGAGCAGCCTCCTTTCAGTGCTGGACCGGGAAGAAGATGCCGGTGGATCTCATACGCGGTCAGATCATCACCTGATGACAGAGCCAAAAGGTCATAATAAAGCGCTTGCGTATTTTACGGGGTTTATCCCCGCAAATCATATATAAAAAGAGGTATTGCCATGAGTTTTACTTATTTAAATGAGCTTCCGACCCCGACACAGATCAAAAAGGATTTTCCGCTGTCTGAGGAGCTTCAGCTGTTAAAAAAAGAGAGAGACGCACAGATCAGCGCCGTGATACGGGGAGAATCTGACAGGTTTCTTGTGATCATCGGCCCCTGCTCCGCCGACAGTGAAAAGCCCGTCATGGACTACATCCGCCGGCTGGCAAAGGTGAACGAGCAGACGAAGGATCGGCTGATCATCATCCCCCGCATCTACACGAACAAGCCCCGCACGACCGGGGAGGGATACAAGGGAATCGCCACTCAGCCGGATCCGGAGGCGAACCCGGACATGATCGCCGGACTGATCGCGGTCCGCAGACTGCATCTGCAGGCCATCGAGGAGACCGGCCTGTCCGCGGCGGACGAGATGCTCTACCCGGAGAACTGGGATTATGTCGACGACCTGCTCTCCTACGTCGCCATCGGCGCACGCTCGGTGGAGGATCAGCAGCACCGGCTGACCGTCAGCGGTTTTGACGTCGCCAGCGGCATGAAAAACCCGACCAGCGGCGATTTTTCCGTGATGCTGAACTCCGTGTTTGCCGCGCAACATCCGCATCATTTTACACATCGCGGCTGGGAGGTGGACACCAGCGGCAATCCGCTCGCACATGTCATTCTGCGCGGAGCAGTCAACAAGCACGGTGTCGCCATCCCGAACTACCACTACGAGGATCTGATCCGACTGCACGAGATGTATGAGAAAATGGATCTCCTCTATCCTGCCTGCATCGTAGACGCAAATCACTCCAACTCCAGCAAGAAATACCAGGAGCAGACGCGCATCGTCGAGGAAGTCCTGCACAACCGCTCCATCTCACCGGAAATCCGGCAACTGGTCAAAGGTGTCATGGTAGAAAGCTATATCGAGCCGGGCAGCCAGAAGATCGGAGAGCACGTCTACGGCAAATCCATCACCGATCCCTGTCTGGGCTGGAATGATACGGAACAGCTCCTGTATGAGATTGCGGAGAAAGCATGAGTTTCAGGTATTATTTATGAAGACTGTGGGCATCATTGCCGAATACAACCCGTTTCACAACGGACACCGGTTTCATATCGAAGAGTCGCGCAGGCGGACCGGCGCGGACTATGTCATCGCTGTCATCAGCGGCGACTTTGTCCAGCGCGGCGCGCCTGCCCTGCTCTCCAAATACGACCGCGCCAGGATGGCTTTACTGTATGGCGCGGATCTCGTTTTTGCGCTTCCGGCGACGTCCGCCCTTTCCAGCGCAGAAGGATTTGCGGCGGGCGGCGTATCGCTTCTTTCAGGTCTCGGCGTGGTGGACGTCTTAAGCTTCGGCTGCGAGAGCGCTGCTTCAGATCCGGAGCAGTTTCAGAAAGTCGCCGCGATACTGACGGATGAACCCGGGGATTTTCAGACAAAACTGTCTCAGTGTCTGAAAAAAGGCATGAGCTTTCCGAAAGCCCGCGAGCTGGCTGTCGTCGAATATTTGCGAATCCATGCGCCGACGGGACATCTCACACAGACAGGATCCGGTTCGGATATCCGGTTCCGTACAGATCTGTCTTCGGGGAACGACGTCCGCAGTGCAAACGCCGCGACACAGCACGGCAGTCATATTCAGGATGAGGAATGTGAGACCGCTGTCCGCCGTCTCCTGTCCGAACCGAATAATATCCTTGCCCTGGAATATGCCAAAGCCGTCAGAAAATGCGGCGCTTCCATGGATCTCTGCATGATTCGAAGAGAGGGAAGTCCTTATCACGGCACAGAGTTGTCCGATTCCTTCTCATCCGCCGCCGCGATACGAAGCCACCTGCTTTCGCACACAGATGTGATTCCGTTCGGTTTTTACAGCAGCGACGCTGAAAACAGGCTGTCTGTGTATACTGACCCGGATCCGGTGCAGGCAGAGTTCTCCCCGGCGGACACCGCTGTCAGTGCATGCTCAAAGCTGCGGGGAAGCGTTCCGCCGACCGTACTGCAGATGCTGCAGCACGCCGTCGAAAACCATCAGTTCCTCTCGGAAAATGATTTCTCCGCTCTGCTCCACTATGCCCTGACCACAAACAGAGATCATCTGGATACTTTCGGTTCCGGCAGCCCGGATCTGGCGCACCGCGCCGCAAATCTGCTGGAAGGGTTTGAGAGCTGGACACAGTTTGCCGACCTTCTGAAATCCAGAAACCAGACCCGGACCGCCATCAGCCGTTACCTGACCCACATTCTGCTGCAGATTCGCCGGGAGGATTTTGAGCTCGCCGCGACGTATGCCCGTGCGCCCTATGCGCGGCTGCTCGGTTTCCGGACATCCGCAGCGCCCCTGCTGAAATCCATCCGGAACCATGCAGACATACCCGTCCTAACACAGCTTGCCCCGGACGCCGCTTCCCTCGATGAAGACCGAAAGCATCTGCTGGATCTGGACATCCGGTCCGCTGAGATCTGCAAACATATTCTATATACAAAATCCGGCTGCCTCCTCAAATCGGAATACCGTCAGTCTACCATCTGTCTGCCGTGATTTTTGTTGCAAGTCACATCCTGACCAGATTTACGTTTTTTCATCCAAACAGGATGTGACTTGCAACCGCATCCGTCCATGCAAAATCGCTTCGCGATGGGACGGATGCTCAAAACCACAACGTTTTCGGCCTGACCCCGCAGCAGGTACCCTCGCTTCGCTGGGGCAGACCCTGCGTGGTCAGGGAGTGACATGTACGATTTTTCAACATTTTGACCAATTTTCACCGATTTTTGCTCAACTTTTTCTTGCAATTCATCATTTTATTACCTATACTAAAAGGGTAGTATATTTTCCGGTGCAATGGCATCGGAATCAAATCAAAATGTACTCTCGGATCTGCTGTGCCCGTGAGAGTACATCATATCAGAAAGGGGAATTTACATGAGCACGAAAGTACAGATTAAACCCTTTAAAAAAGTGCTGGTGGCGAACCGCGGCGAGATCGCGATCCGCGTGTTCCGGGCCTGTAACGAGCTCGGCATCGCGACCGTCAGCATTTTTTCAAAGGAAGATAAGTACGCACTCTTCCACTCCAAAGCGGATGAGTCGTATCCGCTGAACCCGGCGAAGGGACCGATCGACGCGTATCTGGACATCGACACCATCATCAAGATCGCGCTGAACGCGAACGTGGACGCCATCCATCCCGGCTACGGATTTCTGTCTGAGAATCCCGACTTTGTCGACGCCTGCGAGAAGAACGGCATCGTCTTCATCGGACCGACCAGCGATATCATGAACGCCATGGGAGACAAGATCTCCTCCAAGAAGATGGCGATCGAAGCCAACGTACCCATCATCCCGGGCGTTGACTACGCGATCAAGGACATTGACAAGGCAAAAGAAGTCGCCAAGATGGTCGGCTTCCCGATCATGCTGAAGGCTTCCAACGGCGGCGGCGGCCGCGGTATGCGTATCGTAAACCGCATCGAGGATCTGGAGCAGGAGTTCAACGAAGCAAAGAATGAGTCCAAAAAGGCATTCGGCGACGACAAGATCTTCATCGAGAAGTACCTGCGCGGACCGAAGCACATTGAAGTACAGGTTCTCGGCGACAACTACGGCAACGTCGTACATCTTTTCGACCGCGACTGCTCCGTACAGAGACGTCACCAGAAGGTCGTAGAATACGCGCCCGCGTTCTCGATTCCGAACGAGACCCGGCAGATCATTTTCGACTCCGCCATCCGTCTCTCCAAGAACGTCGGCTACCGCAACGCCGGTACCCTTGAGTTCCTGGTAGATGAGGAGAACAATCCCTACTTCATCGAGATGAATCCGCGTATCCAGGTGGAGCACACGGTCAGCGAGATGATCACGAATATCGACATCGTACAGTCCCAGATCCTGGTCGCGGAGGGTTATCCTCTGGATTCCGACGAGGTCAACATTCCCTCACAGGAGGATGTGAAATGCATCGGTTATTCCATCCAGACCCGTGTCACCACGGAGGATCCGGGCAATAACTTCCTGCCGGATACCGGCGAGATCACGGTTTACCGCTCCGGCTCCGGAAACGGTATCCGTCTCGACGGCGGCAACGCTTTCACCGGTTCTGTTGTTTCCCCTTACTATGACAGCCTTCTGGTAAAAGCGATCTCCATCGACCGCACCTTTGAGGGAGCGGTGAAAAAATCCCTCCGTGCCCTGCGCGAGATGCGGATCCGCGGCGTAAAGACGAACATCCCGTTCCTGATCAATGTGCTGAACCATCCGACCTTCATCAGCGGAAAGTGCTACACCACATTCATCGAGGAGACGCCGGAGCTGTTCAACCTGCACATCAGCCAGGACCGCGCGACGAAGATCGTAGAGTTCCTCGGCGACCGGATCGTAAACTCCGGCGTGAAGGACAAGCCGGCCTTCGAGAACCGCGTACTGCCGGTCTATGACAAGACAAAGACCGTTTACGGCGGACGCGACCGGTTCCTGAAGATGGGTCCGAAGGATTTCACCCAGTGCCTTCTGAAAGAAGACAGATTATTTGTCACAGACACGACCATGCGTGACGCACAGCAGTCCCTTCTCGCCACCCGGATGAGAAGCAAGGATCTCTGCGGAGCCGCCTACGCGACGAACGCTTTTATGGAAAATGCTTTCTCCGTGGAAGCCTGGGGCGGAGCCACCTACGACACCGCGTACCGTTTCCTGAAGGAATCCCCGTGGAAACGTCTGGAGCTGCTGCGCCAGCGTATGCCGAACACCCTGATCCAGATGCTGCTGCGTGCTTCCAATGCGGTTGGATACAGCAACTATCCGGACAATGTGGTCAAACAGTTCATCGAGGTTTCCGCAGAGCACGGCATCGACGTCTTCCGTGTCTTCGACAGCCTGAACTGGGTTGAGAATATGAAGATGCCGATCGAGGAGTGCTTAAAGACCGGCAAGATCGTCGAGGGCAGCATCTGCTACACCGGCGACATCACGAACCCGGATGAGACGAAATACACACTGGATTACTATGTAAAGATGGCGCTGGAGCTGGAGAAGCTGGGATGCCATATCATCGCGATCAAGGATATGGCCGGCCTGTTGAAGCCGCGTGCGGCCAAAGAGCTGGTTTCCACCTTAAAGAGCGAGCTGCATGTACCGGTTCATCTTCATACGCATGATTCCACCGGTAACGGCGTCAGCAGCGTTCTGATGGCGGCGGAGGCCGGTGTGGACATCGTCGATCTCGCGATCGAGTCCATGGCTTCCATGACCAGCCAGCCTTCCATGAACGCAGTCGTTGAGGCGCTTCGCGGCAGCAAACGCGACACCGGACTCGATTTTGAGGAGCTGGATGAGCTGAGCCGCTATTATGGCCGCATCCGCAAGGTATACGAGCAGTTCGAGAGCGACATGAAGTCCCCGAACGCTGAGATCTACAAATATGAGATCCCCGGCGGACAGTATTCCAACCTGCTCGCACAGGTAACCAGCATGGGTTCCGCAGATGAGTTTGAGTCGATCAAGGCGCTCTACAAGGATGCCAACGAGCTGCTCGGCAACATCGTAAAGGTTACGCCTACCTCCAAGGCGGTCGGCGACCTCGCGATCTTCATGTTCCAGAACGGCCTGACGAAGGACAATATCCTGACGGACGGCGCCGCCCTCTCCTACCCGGATTCGGTTGTTTCCTACTTCCAGGGTATGATGGGCCAGCCCTACGGCGGATTCCCGGCAGAGCTGCAGAAGATCGTATTAAAGGATATCGAACCGCTTACCGACCGTCCCGGCAAGACGCTCGAACCGGTCGATTTTGACGCGATCAAACAGCATCTGATCGACGAATTCGGCTACGGCGACAAGTCACCGGAGGTCATGAAGCAGAAGTCCATCAGCTACGCTCTGTATCCGAAGGTATACGAAGACTACTGCGAGCACTTCGAGATGTACAACGATGTAACGCGCCTGGAGAGCCACGTATTTTTCTACGGTCTGCGCAAGAACGAGGAGACCTATCTCGACATAGGCGAGGGCAAAAAGCTCCTGATCAAATATCTGGAGATGAGCGAGCCGGATGAGAACGGCGTACGCATCCTGACCTTCAGCGTCAACGGCATGCTCCGTACCGTCAAGATTCAGGATAAGAACCTTGAGGTAAAAGCGGACAGCCGACTGAAGGCGGACAAGAACAACCCGCAGCACCTCGGATCTTCCATCCCGGGTACTGTCGGCAAGGTTCTGGTAAGCGAAGGCGATCCGGTTACCGTCAACATGCCTCTGATGACCGTCGAGGCCATGAAGATGGAGACCACCGTCGTATCCACCGTCAACGGTACGGTAGACAAGATCTACGTGACGCAGGGTGATTCCGTACATCAGGATGATCTGCTGATCTCCTTCCATATCGCGAAGGAGGAGCCTGCGGAGGGCGAAGAAGAGTAACTTCTCTCTGTTTCCAGTATAACAAAAGCAAAACCTGCTGCATGGTCACATCATGCAGCAGGTTTTTTACAATTTACGGAAAACAACACGAAGGAACTGTCGTTTCCTTTGATAAATTCTCACGCCACTTCCGGACCTGTCTGTTCCTTTACCCATCGAAGAAAGGTAGAGTGTGATATTCCAAGAAATCCCGCAGCTTCCCTGATCGTAATCTCTCCGTCCAGATACTGACCCATCCGGATATAGAATTCCGGCGTGCGTTCTTTCGGCGGACGTCCGAATTTTACCCCCTTTGCCTTCGCTGCAACGATTCCCTCCTTCTGCCGCTCGTGAATTTTCTCACGCTCCAGCTGCGCAAAGCAGCTCATCACCTCCAGAAAGATGGCACTGATCAGTCTGGATGTCACATCCGTGATTCCGACTTCACTGTTCAGAAGCGGTATATTCAGGATGGGCATATCCAGAACAACAATGTCCACCTCCATTTTCCGCGTAATCAGCCGCCACTCATCAACGATCTCATCATAATTGCGCCCCAGGCGGTCAATGCTTTTGATGACAAGCGTATCCCTTGCTTCGAGCTTTGCTATGATCTCCCGATAGGCCGGACGGTTGAAATCCTTTCCCGAAAAGCCATGATCCGAAAAAATATTCTCCCTCGGGACCCCATATTCATCCATTGCGATCAGCTGCCGATCCAGATTCTGCTCCTGTGTGCTGACCCTGATATAACCGTAAACCTGACTCATAATTCCCCATATCCTCCTTCTTTGATTTTCCTTCAGGAACTGTTACGAAATAATTTGAGCAGATTGTGCCGAATAATGCGTGACAGTTCCTTACCATTGTAACCGATTCAGGATATGGGATGTCAGGCATCTGATTCATATAAAAAGGATATGGCTGCCTGAAAATCAGGAAGTCATATCCTTATTTGTATCCGATCCCGCGTTTTACTATCTCGCGCACTTATACTGGAGGTCTTCCCATCTCCGATCCACTTCATTCTGGAACTGGACGATCAGATCCTCATTACCCGGTTTGAACAGATGCCTGAATCTGCCCTGTTCTCTCAGGAAATCCTCGACAGGAAGTTTCTTTTTCGGCTCGTAGGTGAGCCTCCACTTTCCGTGTTCCACCTCGAACAGCGGCCAGTAGCAGGTCTCCACCGCCAGCTTGCAGATCTTCATGATATCCGCCGTCTCATAACGCCAGCCGCGCGGGCAGGGAGCCATGATATTCAGGAAGGAAGCCCCCTCCGTGTAGATGGCCTTCTCCGCCTTTTTGTGGATGTCGGAAAAATTCCCCATCATCGTGGTCTGCCCGACGTAAGCCACATCGTGATCCGCGATGATGGAAGCCAGATCCTTACGGTTCTGCATCTTTCCGTTGGACTGTGTGCCCACCGGCGTGGTGGTGGTATCCGCAAACATCGGCGTCGCGGAGGAGCGCTGGATGCCGGTGTTCATGTACGCGCCGTTGTCATAGCAGACATAGACCAGGTCGTGTCCGCGCTCCATCGCACCGGACAGCGACTGGAAACCGATATCGTAGGTGCCGCCGTCGCCGCCGAACGTGATGAATTTAAAAGTCTGATCCAGCGGAAGACGGCCGCGCTTGCGCAGCGCCCGGTAGGCGGTCTCCACGCCGCTCAGGGTCGCGCCGCCGTTCTCAAACGCGTTGTGGATATAGCTGTCCTCCCAGGATGTATAGGGGTACATGAAGGATGATACCTCCAGGCAGCCGGTCGCGTTGCCGATGACTGCCTGATCCCCCTCATGGAGGGCGCGCAGAACCGCACGGACCGCGATGGTCGCGCCGCAGCCGGCGCACATTCTGTGTCCCGGCGCGAGACGTTCCGGTTTGCTCATCACCTGTTTGAAATCATATCTCTCAGCCATTCTCCGAAACCTCCCCCGTTCTTAATCCGATATACTGATACTGCTCAATCGGCTGTCCGGTCGCCACGGACTCTTCCATCGCCAGGAAAACCTCCTTCGCCTCATCCGTTGTGAAATCACGTCCTCCGAGACCGTATATATAATTCGTTGTCTGAATATAAATCCTGCTGCGGTACAGTCCTGCCAGAACCTCTGCGCCCAGCGGACCGCCGTGTCCGTTATAGCTCTCGCAGCGATCGAGGATTGCGACCGATTGACATCCTTTCAGCGCCTCCGCAATCTCCTCCGCCGGGAAAGGACGGAACACGCGAAGCTTTAACACGCCGACCTTTTTCCCCTCTTCCCGCAGCTCGTCCGCCGCCTGTTTGGCGGTCCCGGCCGCGGAACCGATCAGCAGCATGATGTAATCCGCGTCCGATGTCCGGTATTCCTCAAACAGACCGTAGGTTCTCCCAGAAATCTGTCCGTATTCTTTCGCCACATCGAGGATGACCTGCTTCGCGTTCTGAAGTGCGATCAGCTGGTTCTTCCGACCCTCCATCACGTAGTTGGAAACGGAATAAGGCCCCACGGAAACCGGTCTGCCCGGGTTCAGCATGTACTCCTCGGGCTCATATTCGCCCACAAAAGAGCGCACCGGCTCATCCTCCATCAGCTCGATATTCTCCACCGCGTGGCTCGTGATAAAGCCGTCCTGGCAGATCATGATCGGCAGACGCACATCCCTGTGCTCCGCAATGCGGTAGGCCTGCAGCATATTGTCGTATACTTCCTGATTGTTCTCCGCGTAAATCTGGATCCAGCCGGTGTCGCGGGCGCCCATACCGTCCGTGTGATCACAGTTGATATTGATCGGGCCGGACAGAGTGCGGTTCACCAGAGCCAGCGTGATCGGCATCCGGTTGGACGCCGCCAGAAGGAGCTCCTCCCACATCAGGGCCAGCCCCGCCGAGGAGGTGGCTGTGAGCGTCCGTGCCCCCGCCGCCTCGGAGCCGATGCACGCGCTCATGGCGGAATGCTCGCTCTCCACCGGGATGAATTCCGTGTCAACCTCTCCGTTTGCTATGTAGGTGGAAACCATCTGCGGGATCTCCGTAGAAGGTGTGATGGGAAACGCCGGCATCACATCCGGGTTGATCTGCCTGATCGCCCAGGCAACGGCTTCGTTGCCCGACATTCTCTCTTTAATCGCCATTATTCTACTCCCTCCTTCATCACAATCGCGCCGAAGGGACACACCGCGGCGCAGATGCCGCAGCCCTTGCAGTGATCCAGGTCAAAAGCAAGTCTTTTTCCGTCCCGCACCGGGATGCTGCTGTCCGGGCATACCGGCGTGCACAGCAGACACTGCTTGCATTGATCCGCCAGGTAGACCGGCGTATTATTCCTCCACTCACCGGTCAGGAACAGCTTCGAGGTGCCTGCGGCAAAAATCTGCATGCCTTCGGTCATACCGGTGTGAGGCGTCTTCTCATTTATTTTTGTAATATCCGTTCTCATCTGATTTCCTCGTTTCTTATGTGTGGATCGCTCTGCGGTACCTGATCCGCGCGTCTGATTCAGACCTGATCCGCCAGCGCGTCAAACGTCATCTGCAGCGCCTTCATGTTCCCGTCGATCACTTCCGGCTTTTTCGCGAATTTATGCTGATAGGAGCTGCGCATCTCATTCATGAAAATCTCCTCCGGCATCACCTTTGTCACGGCGACGACTGCCGCCAGCATCGGCGAATTCGGGAAATACTTACCCAAAGCCTCCTCGGAAATTTTTCTGGCGTCGATGGTATACACCCTGCCCATATATCCGTTCAGCTGCGGCATTATCTCTTCCGGTGATTTGGCCGTGTTGACGATGATCGCGCCATCCTCTTTCAGACCGGCAGTCACATCCACCGTGTGCAGCAGCGTCTCATCCACAACGGCCACATAATCCGGATCGTAAATATTCGAGTGCACGCGGATCACATCCCCGCTGATCCGGTTGAACGCAGTGATCGGCGCCCCCATCCGCTCCGGACCGTACTCCGGAAAACCCTGAACGTATTTTCCGGTCTGAAAAGCGACATCCGCCAGAAGCAGCGCCGCTGTCTTGGCACCCTGACCGCCGCGGCCGTGCCATCTGATCTCGATTCCGTTCTTCATGATCGATTCTCCTTTGGTTCTGTATGACGAACCGGCTCATACAGCTGCCGGACGCCCGAAAAATTTAAAATATAATTTATGTACAGACATGCTTATATAGTATACCTGCTTTTACCTGCAAAGTAAAGGACAGAATCACAATTTTATCGCTCTCCTTTTTTCTGCACACCTGTATGACAAAAAAGCACCCCACGATTTTCGTGAGATGCCTGTAAGGAACTGTCCCGAAATGCCGCTGGCCGGACTCGAACCGGCACGGTGTTACCCGCTTGATTTTGAGTCAAGTGCGTCTGCCAATTCCGCCACAGCGGCATTCCGCCTGTATTTCAGACCAGATTAGAATATCATATCTCCGTTGAAAAAGCAAGCTGTTTTTACGCAGTGATTTTTCTGCCGCAAAGCGTCCGGCCCGACTTCACGTCGTTCCAATAGTACAGATCCTCCGGTTCGACCACGCGGAACATGGGAAACAGCGGTTCCATATCCGGACAGATCTCCGCAAAATGATTCTCCAGTCCATTAAAGAAATGTTCCTCGTAGACTGGCGTCCGGTGATCGTTCCACAGCGCACAGTAAAAGATATCCGCCTCCACCAGATCCTGAAAGAGATGACTTCCGTAGCTGAGCTCCGGCATATAGCCCGCCCGGTGATCGGAAACTTCACAGACACCGCAGCAGTTGGAGATGGCCGCAAAGGTCACCGGCACGCCGAGCTCCGGGGAGGAAGTCCCCTCGCGTCCCGGGGTCATCAGCAGAATCTTTTTTCCCTGTTTGCGGTAGTGAAGGTTCAGCTTCCGCAGCGCCTCCGCCGCCTGAGGCTTCAGCTTATACGGATATTCATAGTATTCAATGGGATCAATCTGCACGACGACCTCCACTTTCATCTCCCGCGAAGTGCCCATGGAAGAATCCTTCAGTTCAAAGAAAATATCTTCTTTCGGGAGCGACGGCATCTCCACCGCGCCTCCCCTTGTGCCGGTATAAAGCGGACGACACTGCAGCAGATTGACGACAAACGCACCCTCCTCATCGATATTGACCGTGTACTCGATATCTACGGGATTGCCGTAGACCTCCTCCAGCACTTTCAGCATTTTCTGCATATATGTCGTGAATGTTTTGTCGGAAAGCAGCTTCTGACAGGTGACAAACCACACCTGTCTCCAGCGGTTCAGCCGTTTCAGAGCGGTCTCAGCCTCGTAGTCCCGTTCCATAACCGCTTTTTTATACCAGAGCGGCAGCAGAGACATAATCGTGTCAAAATTCAGAGTTTTCAACTGATTGTCTGATACATCCAGCACATCAATGTTTCTCTGTGAAAAACGATGCTTATCCGCCACAGAATGATAGAGAGAGAGCTCCGGGCGATCCAGGCTCGAAAGGCGCGGATAATCGTTCTCCGGACGATCTACCGCGCGTGTACCCAGCCCCGCCACAATGCGCAGCAGCCCCGCCGACAGATCCGCATCCTTCCGCGTCCAGTACAGGCTGTAGCTGTAGCCGACCCCGGCCGCCGCCGGAAAGAAATATTTATCCCAGAAGGAACCGGATACCCGCTGTACCAGCACCGCCATCTGTTCATCCAGATGCTCCAGTCCTCTTTGCCGCCGGTATTCCAGCGCCGACAGATCCATCGTGCTGGCATAGACGGTTCGAACCGCGTCCTCAAACGCCGTGAGGCATTCCCCGGGCGTCCCCTGGTTTACGCAGAATACGGATTCATATTTTCCCGCAAAGGCGTTGTTAAAACCGTCCTCCAGAAAGCTGGAGGAGCGCACAATGATGGGACTTCCGCTGTAATATTCCAGAAGTGACCGGAATTTCTCCCGTATATCCGGAGGAAATGTCCCGGACAGAAGCGCCTGCCGCAGAGGCTCCGCCTCCGAGTAATAGCCTTCCTCGGTGCGCTGCGCAATCCGCATCTTCCAACAGTCATTCGCGACAATATAGCTGTAAAACACATCCGATCCGATATAAAAAGAATCGTGCGGCTCGGTGTGGGCGGCGTACTCCGGCAGCCGGGTCTGGACGATTCGCCTGGCCAGAAGCATCCCGCATGCCTTCCCGCCAATCGCGCCGCTTCCAACCATCCGATCCCGCAGTTTGAAATAATCCTTCGGCTTAAAATACTGTTTGATGCGCTCATGAAGCTTCGCATCCTTTGTCATGGTGCTCTCAATAATCTGGTCTTCCGTCTCCTCACTGAAATTTCCCTGTCTGTATTCCAGGCGCGCCAGCGCAAAAAATCGGTCATAGCTGTCCAGATTCTGATCCTGACTCTCCGCCTCGACCTCGTCCACCAGCTGATAATACCTGCTCAGGGGAATGCCGCCGCGCAGCGTCTGACACTCTCCTGTCTGCGTATCGCAGATATGCGGAAGAAACATCTCCGGCAGATTCCGGTTCCAGACCTTCAACGGCTGTACGTAAAGATTCTCCCCGGAATGCACGTCCAGAAGAAGCTGCGTCGTATCCCGGATCTTTGCCACCGCATCATAGGAGTGGCGTCCGCGAAGCAGCGGAAAGTAGGCGACGGTGTCCAGAATAAAAAGATACGGACAGGTCAGCCGGAAAAAATTACCCATCATCAGATCCGTGTACCATACGGACTGGAGAGAAGAAAGACTGTCAAAAACATAAAACGCGTCAAACCCCTCCTCGGTGATACGGCTTCTGATATTGACAGTAAAAGCCTCAAAACCCTCATTCGGGTCAAATTCATAAATCTTCAGGCCGGGCTGCGGCTCCAGCAGCGGCTCATGATCGCCGAACCGCATATAGATCAGATTCCTCCCGTCCGCGATGGCCTGCTTTACAAACGGATGGGCGAAACAGCAGAACTCTTCCAGCGTCGTCACCTGCCAGACAACATTATCACCCAGACGAATGCTGTCCAGCATTCGGTCAACTCCCGGATATCCACATAAAATCGGTTCAAATGCGCTCATATTCTTATCCTTTCTTTCTATAAATATATGTATGCAGCCGGTATTTCATCTTATTCGCAAAAGAAAAAGGCACAGCAAAAAACAGGGTCTTTTGCGGCGCCTTTGCCAGAATTTTCTTTTGATAATAAAATTATTGTATCAACAAAAAAACATTTCGTCAACAGAGCATATCCAATTTTATCAGATTAATTTCATTTTCTGAAAACAATTCATCCGAATACGGTCGATATAACAGGTGACTCTGATTCTCTGATCATACCAGTGCATGTATAATATCGAAGCAGTCAAATGTCGCGAAATAATCCTTCGGCGTCTCCGCGCGGCGAATGAGCTGTGCACTGCCGTCCTCCTTCAGGAGAATCTCCGCGGAGCGGAGCCGCCCGTTATAATTATATCCCATGGAAAATCCGTGCGCGCCGGCATCATGGATGATCAGATAGTCACCCATATCGATCTTCGGCAGCATACGGTCCACGGCAAACTTGTCACAGTTCTCGCAAAGAGAACCGACCACGTCGTATTTATGATCACAGGGAGCATCCTCCTTCCCGGCCACCGTGATATGATGATAGGCGCCATAGATGGCCGGCCGCATCAGATTTGCCGCGCAGGCATCCACACCGATATATTCCTTATAGGTATGCTTCTCGTGAATCGCCTCTGTCACCAGACAGCCGTAAGGACCCATCATGAAACGTCCCATCTCTGTATAGATATCCACATCGCCCATACCCGCCGGCACGAGCACCTCATGGTAGACCCTCTCCACGCCTGCTCCGATCGCACGGATGTCATTCGGCGTCTGATCAGGCTTGTAAGCGATACCGACGCCGCCGGAAAGATTGATAAAATCCATCTGCACACCGGTCTTCTCCCGAATCTCAACACAGAGTTCAAACAGAGTCTTCGCCAGCGTTGGATAATAATCGTTCGTCACTGTGTTGCTCACCAGAAACGCATGGATACCGAAACGCTCCACACCCTTCTCCTTCAGAATACGGTATCCCTCCAGAATCTGTTCCTTCGTAAATCCATATTTTGAGTCGCCGGGGTTGTCCATAATACCGTTGCTCAGCGTATAAACACCGCCCGGATTGTAACGCAGGCTCATCGTCTTCGGAAACTCACCGATCAGATTCTCCAGATAAGCGATGTGCGTAAAATCATCGAGGTTGATCGTCGCACCGATCTCATTCGCATACACAAACTCCTCCGGCGGCGTGTCATTCGAGGAAAACATGATCTCCTCGCCGGAAAATCCCAGTTCTTTCGAGAGCATCAGCTCCGTCATGGAGGAACAGTCCGTTCCGCATCCGTACTCCTTTAAAATATTGATCAGGAACGGATTCGGCGTCGCCTTGACCGCGAAATATTCCCGATAACCCGGATTCCAGGAAAAGGCTTCCTTTACAGCTCTGGCATTCTCACGGATTCCTCTCTCATCATACAAATGAAACGGCGTGGGATAATCCTTCACGATCATTTGTATCTGTTCCCTTGTAACAAACGCTGATTTTTCCATCTTCTGTTATCTCCTTATGTTTGACCGGAGTCTCCGGCATTTTTCGTATACACGATATATACTATACACAAAACCGAATCTTCTGGCAACTAAAAAAATCAGAATATGCCAAAAAAACCCGACAGCACTCACATACAATCGGGTTTCTGAGAAAGTAAATCTGCGCGGCAGCGCTCTGTAACCGATGAAAAAACGGTTCCTCATCTGTGCATCAACAGGTCTGAATCATCTCATACATAAGCTGCAGGATCAGAGTCAGGGCTTCTTTCTGAGAACCATGAAAGTGACGGCACAGTTCCTCAATGTTATCACTGTTTTCCAGCGGTACATCCAGAAGATATGCCACACCCACATCCAGAGCGTCCGCCAGACAGCAGATCACGTAGGCAGAACATCCCTTTTTTCCTATCTCAATCTCATATAAAAACTTCGATGAAATGCCTGCCAGGTGCGCCAGGTGTTCTCTGGAATACTGCCGCTCTGTCCGGGCCAGATAGATTCTCCTGCCGCATTCGGTGTTAAAATCTCTGTAATTCAGTTTTTTCATAACTCTTTCAGTTCCTTTATCATTTGTAAAATTTATGTAACTATTTTTCCAGCTCATCCAGCAGCTTCCGCATCGCGAGAATCTCCTCTTCCGGCACATTTCTTCCGGAGCAGACAGCCGCCAGCAGGCCGGATGGCTTCCCTTCAAACCAGAAATCAGTCGCCTCTGACATCAGCCGCTGTTTATACAGATATTCATCCCGCTCGGCATGAACAAAAGAAGCCCGTCCCACACGATACGTGCTGACATAGCCTTTATCCATCAGTTTTTTCACAAATGTGACGACTGTTGTTCTGGCATAATCCTTTCCATAGCGTTCCCGTATCTCCACAATCAGCTTCTGTACCGAGATATCTCCTTCTGCATCCCAGACCAGTTTCATAATCAGTGTTTCACATGCGCTGAGCTTTTTTTCGTTATTTTGTGTCTCCATAATCCTCCTACTGTTCTGTTTACTTATTCGGACGCGCCTTTTCACACTATGCATTTTTCAAAAAACACGCCGTCATTTTCAACATTGTTTTTCATTTTGATAACCGTTTTCCTCTTCTGCTCCGTTTGTGTATATTTGTGTTCCTATACCCTCAATTCAATTTCCATATAATACACAAAAAAGGAGAGATCAGATGAATTCCATAAAAACCATAACCATTTTCCGCAAAAACCTGCTTGCCCTACTCAATCAGGATGAACAATCTTCCATGAGGAATCTGAGTACGAGCATCGGCGCGTCTGACAGCTATGCTCAGAAAATTATAACCAGCGACGCAAATCCTTCTCTTGATAAAATAGATTCCATCAGTGAATTTTTCGATGTCAACAGCTGGGAACTGTTTTACGATGCGGAAAATGACGAGCGGGAAAATCTCGCAACCATCCAGCTGTTAAATCGTATGCCTTCCGCCATGCTTCCTGTCATCAAACATTATATCGAATATCTGCAGCAGGAGTCGCCGTCGGAAGATGAATCATGACTGCCTCCTTTCTTTTCTGAGCTTCCGTGCGTTGCCGGCGCAGCGCGCCAACATCCATGAAAGTCGATGACTCCGCTCTGCGAGCTCCCGTCATCGCCGCCGGTACAAGGTGAATTGCCGCACAGCGGCAAGAGAGGGCGGCCTGGGCCGTTCGCAATCCGGGCTAATCGCCCTACTTGCTCATACCGTCCTGGTCGTCGAATATCCAGCCATCTGGCCATGCAAGCATGTCCATCTGTCTGTCTATTCACGACACTTTCATAGTAGATAATACCTCAGCTGAAAAGATTTGCCAACCATATTTCATGATTTTTTTAATTATTTAATATTTTACATGATATAAAATGAATTATTTAGTCAAAAAAAGTCCTCCAGACCTTATATTCGACCTGAAGGACTTCTTTATTCTGAAACGCCAGTGCATCATCACATTCCGCCGTTCGACCATCAAACAGCATGCTGACTCTCTTTTGTTCATGGAATCATATCTGATGCTGTATACTTTAGGAACTGTCGCATAAGTTATAGGGAACGACTTAAGTCGTTTCGTGATAAATCCTTAGTTTGCCATCACCAGAGACAGATCCGGATCCGCTCCTACAAGCTCTTTCAGCTGCGCTGCGCCGTCATAATTCTTTGCACTCTTTGTAAAATATACAAATGTATTGTAATACGCACCTCTTGCCTTGGTCTTCTCTGTAATGCAGGGTGCAAACGCATACTTTCCTAAGCGATGCCGGATCGTCAGGGAATCCTCATCCGTACCCGCAACGATCGCCTCAAGCGCAGCCATCTGACGAGCCATCTCAGGATCTAATGTATTGTATAAAGTCTGTCTCTCCTTGCTGTAGAAAGCGCCCCACTCCGTCACCGGCGGAATCGAAAGGCCGGTCATGGATTCCTTTAACGGAGCAAACGCGGCAAAATCAATCGTCTTCACCGTGTCGTCAATGATCTGATCTACCAGATCGGACAGGCATTTCTTGGCCTTTTTAATCTGCGCTGCCGTATCGTCGAGACCCAGTCCCTCTGCAAAGAAAAGCATATTGTCCAGCAGCTCGCGCGCAGATTTGTGATTCCAGCGCGTCACATCTGCCTTTGCCGCGGACTCATCCAGCTGATCCGCATCCAGAACAAGGAATGTATCATACTTCGCGGGCAGAAGCCGGTAGGTGAGATCAAACTCATCCGGCTCTGTCTGAAGATCCCGGATCAGGAAATCGTGATCACAGAAGGTGATGCAGTTATTGACGATCGCGTTCGTCTTCAGTTCGAGGAAAGCAACATCATGCAGATCCAAATCTACATTCTCCACACCGCGGATCACGAGAACCGCAGCCTTCTCGCCGGTGATGCTGATCACCTTTGCCTTCTCACCCTTAATGCCGCGGTACATGGCACGAACCTTCTTGATCAGCTCCTCGCGCCGCTTCACGCACGCTCCTGAAATCAGGATCGGCTGACCGGAAGCGATATAATAGAAAACCGCCGCTGCCAGGCAGGCCTCCTCGTCCGCGCCTTTCAGCTCCAGCGTCTTCCGGCTCCTTAAGGATTCCAGAACATCCACTGCCGTCTTTTTCTTATCCTCCTGATCTGAAAAATACTCCAGCACCTTCTGAGTGGCCTCTTTGAAAGCAGCCGCTCTCTGCGCTTCGTTGACCTCCTGTTTTGCATAAACTGACTTTGTAATCATATACAAGCCCCTCCGTTTCTGTGTAAAATATTGAGCAGCGATACATGCCGGATATGTATATATGATATATCGGCACTCGCCACAGTTATAATAACATTTTACCACAGCGAGGTGCAAAGTGTACAGAAATTGCCGTTTATATTTTATGCAAAAAACAGAACAAGTTATCCATATTCCGGATTAATATCTGTTTTTCCGGGCATATTCTGCAGGAATCTGTAGAAAATGCGCGAAACCGATATCAGGCCTCCATATTCCGAACAATCTTATACACGGATGTATGTGAATAGGTCAGCGGATCATTGTGTGCGAAGAAAATCACCCCGTCTGCCGGTGAGAATATCTGTTCCATCACTTCTCCCTCATAGGGATCAATAATCTCCGCCAGCAGCTGTCCCTGGGCGACCGCGTCCCCCACATTCACTTTTCCGTCGAAGATTCCGGAAGCCTCCGCACGGACAGACGCCATCGCCTGATCGGAAATCACCTGGGAAATATAACCGTCATGGGATTTGTATTGAATGATCCCCTGCTTTCCGAGAAAATTCAGCACATATCGCACCGCCTCCGCGGCGGATTTCGTGTCAATCCGGTCCGTACTGTTTGTATACACACTGAACGCTTTGCTCTCCCAGATCTGCCAGTTATAGTTCAGCGTGGTTGTGTCATAGGGCCGCACTTCACGGATAACCACGTAGGGGAAGCCAAACTGCTTCGCAAGCTCCACATCCTCCATACCGGTGCGCATCATACGGACGTGCGGTGTGAAATTCCCCGGCATGTAAAAGCTCGTAAACTGCATGCCGTATTTATAATCCTGAATTTCCTTAAAAATCCCCGCCGCGATCCGCTGTGTCGTTTCACCGAGATCGTATCCCGGAAACATGCGGTTGATATCGCTGTTATCAATCGGCCAGAACCGCTTCTGTATATTCATGGAATACGGGTTCATCGACGGGATAACAAGGATTTTATGTCCGGGATTGATCTTTCCCTTTTTTTCCAGCAGTTTGAGCTGACGGACGATCTGGGAACAGGTATAGATCTGCTGCACCTCGTTCCCGCGGCAGCCGCCCGCAATGCAGGCGGACTTCCCGCCGGATCCGAACTCATATCCGGTCACGCGAAAATCATCCCTGTATAAAGATTTAATCTCATAAATTGTTTTTTTGTCATGACACACCCTCCAGTATCCTCGCGATCAGCGATCCCTCATCCACCACGGGATATTCGCGGATTGTAAACAAAAGGCCGTCCACGGGAGAAACCACATGATCCAACTCCTCCCCGGTGAGCGGACTGACAATGCTTCCGATAAAATCACCCGCCTTCACCAACGTGCCGTGCGCGGCGTTTTTTATAAAGATGCCGCTGTGTTCGGCATTTAAAAAGCTCACACTGCCATCCTCGGATATGACAGGCTCCGATGTCACCGGCGTGTCTTCCTGCCAGATCCCCATCTCATACATCAGATGAAAAATGCCGTCCGTCAGACGATCTCCGTATTCCTTTGTGATGCGCATACCGACCCCCATCTCCACGACAATGGTGGGCACGCCCCGGGAATTCATCGTATGTGCCAGCGTAGACTCCAGCACGGTGCTTGCGGCATGTACCCAGATAAAATCAAGATTCAGCATTTTCGCCAGAGGCACCAGCTTCTCGCTTGTATTGACATTGATCCGCGCCTGCGGCATCTCCGTCAGGAAAATATTGCTGGCATGAATGTCGATGCAGACGTCCGCCCCGTCCAGATCCCTGCAGATCTCCGCCGCGACATACTCCGTCATGCTGCCGTTTCTGGCTCCCGGGAACAAACGATTCATATCCAGATCAAAAGCCGGGATCCCACGCGTCAGAGAATCGATGCCGAGAGGGTTCATCGCCGGATAAATATCTACCGTTCCCGTCAGCAGATTCTTGTTTTCGGAAATACGGCGAAGCACTTCATAGCAGACATACTGTCCCTCCAGCTCGTCGCCATGCGTTCCTGTCACAATACAGATGCGCTTGCCGGAATCCTTCCCGACCGGCTCCACACGCATCTTTCTCACATTTAAAACCTCGTCCACCGGCAGGCCGACGGACGCTACATTTTTTATCATAATCTATAATCCTTCCTTGCTTCATCCTGACAGATGAAAACCTGCAGCCGCATCTTCTGACTTCTCCGTCCGAATCTGCAGCCGCAGGAACTGACATTTTCTAGTACCTCGAATATTAAGTAACTAGTATAA
>JAJQEU010000055.1 GCA_021201535.1 Clostridiales bacterium
TTGTGCAATTTGCCAAACGTTTTTTCAAATTGGGCTTTTGACACCCAAACCAATTTTATAATATAAAAACAGGAGTGATGATCATGACAAACAAACAGGGGACTCTTTCCATTAACAGTGAAAACATTTTTCCGATTATCAAAAAGTGGCTGTATTCAGACCATGACATCTTTTACCGCGAGCTGATCTCCAACGGCTGCGACGCGATCACGAAGCTGAAGAAGCTGGATGTGATGGGAGAATACACACTGCCGGACGATTATGAGCCGAAGGTGGAGGTTCGTGTGAACCCGACAGAAAAGACCTTGAAGGTCATCGACAACGGCCTCGGCATGACGGCCGACGAGGTGGAGGAGTACATCAACCAGATCGCCTTTTCCGGCGCGACGGATTTTCTTGAGAAGTACAAGGACAAATCCAGCGAAGATCAGATCATCGGCCACTTCGGACTCGGATTTTACTCCGCCTTCATGGTTGCGGATGAGGTACAGATTGAGACGCTTTCCTGGCAGGATGGCGCGACGCCGGTTCACTGGAGTTGCGACGGCGGTACTGAGTTTGAGATGAGTGACGGCAGCAAAACGACGGTCGGCACGGAGATCACTTTATTTTTGAATGAGGATTGTCTGGAGTTCGCCAATGAGTACCGCGCAAAGGAAGTGCTGACAAAATACTGTTCCTTCATGCCGACGGAGATTTATCTCGTGAATGAGACGGCGGAGCCGCAGTATGAGACGATCCCTGTGGATGAAAAGACAGAGAAGGACGTCGTCATTGAGACGATCATCGAGGAGCCGAAGACCGAGGAGCGTGAGAATGAGACCGGCGAGAAAGAGGTTGTTGAGGTTTCTCCGCGGAAAGAAAAGTTAAAGATCTTAAAGCGTCCGGTCCCGATCAATGATATTCACCCTCTCTGGACGAAGCATCCGAACGAGTGCAGCGACGAGGACTACAAGAAGTTTTACCGCACGGTGTTCCAGGACTACAAGGAGCCGCTGTTCTGGATTCATCTGAATATGGATTATCCTTTTAACCTGAAAGGCATCCTGTATTTCCCGAAAATCAATACAGAGTATGATTCTATTGAGGGAACGATTAAGCTGTATAATAACCAGGTATTTATCGCGGATAACATCAAGGAAGTCATCCCGGAGTTTCTGATGCTCTTAAAGGGCGTGATTGACTGCCCGGATCTGCCGCTGAATGTTTCCAGAAGCGCGCTGCAGAACGACGGCTTTGTGAAGAAGATTTCCGAGTACATCACGAAGAAGGTGGCGGACAAGCTGATCGGCATGTGCAAGACCGAGAAGGAAAGCTATGAGAAGTACTGGGACGATATCAGCCCCTTCATCAAGTTCGGCTGCCTGAAGGATGAGAAGTTCTGCGATAAGATGAACGACTATATCCTGTTTAAGGATATCAATGACAAGTTCCTCACACTGCCGGAGCTTTTGAAGGCGGAAGAGGAAAAAGCTTCCGATGAGAAAACAGAGGAGACCGGGGACGACGAGACCGTCGAGGCGGAGGTTGTCGATGAAACGGATGATCTTCCGGAGGACGATGAGGAAGAGAAGGATACGAGAAAGACTGTCTACTATGTCACTGATGTGAAACAGCAGGGTCAGTACATCCGCATGTTTAAGGAATATGACATGAACGCCGTGATCCTGAACCACAACATCGACAGCTCTTTCATCACGCAGCTGGAGCAGCGCAATCAAAATTATAAATTCATGCGGATCGACGCGGACGTCACCGACGCGCTGAAGGAGGATGTCTCCGAGGAGGATCTGAAGGATGCGCTGGATTCGCTGACCGAGACCTTCCGCAAGGCGCTGGGCAAGGAAGAACTGAACATAAAAGTGGAGCAGTTAAAGGATACATCCGTTGCGTCCGTGATCACGCTCTCTGAGGAAGGCCGGCGCATGCAGGATATGATGAAGATGTACAATCTCTCCGGCATGGATGAGTCCATGTTCGGCGGGGATGCGACGCTGATCCTGAATGTGAAAAACCCGCTGGTCACCTTCATTCTGGAGAATAAGGACGACGTGCATGTGCCGATATTCTGCAAACAGCTGTATGATCTGGCTATGCTTTCCAATCATCCGCTCGAGCCGGAAGCGATGACCGCTTTCGTGGCGCGGAGCAATGATATCATGCTGGTGCTGGCAAACAAGAGCAAATAAACAGAATTGTTGACGGTTCCTCAGATACCGTGTATTCCTGAGAAAGCGGATATTCGAAATGTTTTGTGATTTCGGATATCCGCCTTTTAAAATTAAAAATATTATGGTACACTGAGCACGGCAGCGTACATGAACAGAAAGACGAGGGAAAATTCATCATGGAAAACAGAGTGGCGGTCATGAGCATTATCGTTGAAAATATGGAAGTAGTGGAGCAGATCAATACGCTCCTGCACGAATACGGCAGCTGTATCATCGGGAGGATGGGTCTGCCCTATCGGGAACGGAATATCAATATCATCTGCATCGCTCTGGATGCGCGGCAGGATGTGATCTCCGCTCTTTCCGGCAAGATCGGGTCACTGGACGGAGTCAGTGTGAAAACGGCTTACTCCAGCAGGAAATACTCAGATTGACAGGTCGTCGGGTGTTCCATTTGGAAGCCTGTGATGGTATGGAACAGTTATGAAGTTCGTTTATAAACAAAGGGGGGAGTCGCGGATGCAGTATCGCAGGACAAAGGATGGTACGGATATTTCCATACTGGTCTACGGATGTATGCGTTTTACGAAGAAAAACGGGAAAATCGATCTGGCGAAGGCGGAACGCGAGATTATGGAAGCGATTGGTCTCGGCGTCAATTATTTTGATACTGCTTACATCTATTCCGGCAGCGAGGCGGCTATCGGTGAGATTTTTGAGAAAAATCGTTGCCGCGACCGGGTGTATATCGCTGACAAGCTGCCTCACTATATGATCCGATCCAGGGCAGGGCTCGAAAAGACTTTTCAGGAACAGCTGCGGCGGCTGCGGACGGATCATATTGATTTTTATCTCATGCATGTTCTGACGGACGTCGCTACCTGGGAACGGCTGAAAGGGTTGGGTGTGGCGGAGTGGATCCGGGAAAAGAAGGAGTCCGGGCAGATACGGAATATCGGTTTTTCCTACCATGGAAATTCCCATATGTTCTGCAGACTGGTGGATGCCTATGACTGGGATTTCTGCATGATCCAGTACAATTACCTGGATGAATTTTCCCAGGCGGGGCGGACGGGGCTTACGCACGCCCATGAGCGCGGACTGCCCGTGATGATTATGGAACCGCTGCGGGGCGGCCGTCTGGTCAGCCTGCTGCCGGATACGGCGAAGCGTCTGATCGCGGAGAACGAAAGGGGATACAGCGCCGCGGAATGGTCTTTCCGCTGGCTGTGGAACCAGCCGGAGGTGACGGCCGTGCTCTCCGGAATGAATTCTTTGGAGATGCTGCGGGAGAATGCGGCGATCGCTTCCGACGTGCGGGCGGAAGTCTTTACGGAGGAGGATTTTGCGCTGATCGAGCAGCTGAAAACCCGGATCAACCACAGTATGAAGGTCGGGTGTACCGGCTGCGGCTACTGTATGCCCTGTCCGAAGGGCGTGGATATACCCGGCACCTTCAGCGCATGGAATACGTTCTATTCGCAGGATAAAAAATCCGCCAGAAAAAGTTATATGCAGTGTACAATCTTTCGCCATGACCCGGGCAGCGCGTCACAGTGTATCGGCTGTGGGAAGTGTGAGCAGCATTGTCCGCAGGGGATTGAGATCCCGAGGGAACTGAATCTGGCGGCCGCAGATCTGGAGACTGTCATTTACAAAGGCGGCAGGGTGCTGATCCGGCTGCTTCATTTGTGGTGAATGTTTTACAGGTTCCTGTACAAATACGCAGTACGCACGTGCGACACATAAAATTTGATTGTTGGTTGATGAGTTTTGTAACGTTTGTTATACTGAGCGTAGGCAATGAGTCGTGCAGCGGATTATCGAAAGCCAGACCCGTCGCGCTCGCGCGTAAGGGGCTGGATTCCGATAATCGGATATAGGGCGAAGCCCGGACAGTTCGAGAGCCGAAGGCTCCTGAACTGGAGCACGGCTGGGTTCAGGGTATGTGCTGCTATGGCATCAAAGGAGAAAATGAATGCTGCAATTAAAAAATATCTGTAAACAGTATACGACAGGTGATCTGGTGCAGACTGCGCTGGATGACGTGAGCCTGAATTTCCGTGACAACGAGTTCGTCGCGATCCTGGGACCCAGCGGTTCCGGCAAGACCACGCTGCTCAATATCATCGGCGGACTGGATCGTTATGACAGCGGAGATCTGATCATCAATGGCATTTCAACGAAACAATACTCGGACCGGGACTGGGATTCCTATCGAAATCATACGATTGGTTTTGTGTTCCAGAGCTATAATCTGATTCCTCATCAGACCGTTTTGTCGAATGTGGAACTGGCGCTGACGATCTCCGGTATCTCCAGGGAGGAGCGCAGAAAAAGAGCGAAAGAGGCGCTGGATCAGGTGGGACTCGGGGATCAGCTCCACAAAAAGCCGAACCAGATGTCCGGCGGACAGATGCAGCGCGTCGCGATCGCGCGCGCGCTGATCAATAATCCGGATATCCTTCTGGCGGATGAGCCGACCGGCGCGCTGGATTCGGAGACCAGCGTGCAGGTCATGGATCTTCTGAAGGAAGTGGCGAAGGAGCGCATGGTCGTCATGGTGACACACAATCCGGAGCTGGCCCAGCAGTACGCGACGCGGATTGTCCGCCTCACGGACGGGCGCATTATCAGCGATACGGATCCTTATTTTGTGGATGACACTGCATTGGAACCGCCGGTGCATAAGAATATGGGACATTCTGCCATGACCCGTCTGACGGCGCTGGGACTTTCCTTTAACAATCTGGGAACCAAGCGCGGACGGACCTTTCTGACCGCATTTGCCGGCTCCATCGGCATTATCGGGATCGGTCTGGTTCTCTCGGTTTCCGCCGGCGTCAACGACTATATTGATACGCTGGAGGAGGAGACGATGTCGGAGTATCCGATTCAGGTATCGAGTTCCGGATTTGACATAACCTCTATGATGTCCTCATTCATGGGAAGCAGTTCCGCTTCGGATGAGGAGACAGAGGAGGATCAGATTACTGTCACGGAGATGATTTCCAGTATGTTCTCCATGATGGATACCAATGATCTGGAATCTTTTAAAGAGTATATTGACAGCGGGGAGAGCGATTTGGATGATTATACGAAAGCCATCGAGTATATCTATGAAGTGGAACCGCAGATCTATCTGGAGGACGGAGATACGATCCATCAGGTGAATCCGGAATCGACTCTGACCAGCGGCTTCGGCCTCAGCTCGAGTCTGATGAGTATGATGTCCTCATACATGAGCATGGATCTGTTTTACGCGATGCCTGAGAATGAGGAGCTTTATATTGATTCCTACGAAGTGAAGGCGGGACGGTGGCCGGAGGATTATAATGAATGTGTTCTGGTGCTCAGCTCAGAAGGAAGTGTCAGCGATTACATGTTATATACGCTCGGCCTTCGGGACTATGAGGAGTATGAGAGTCTGGTAGAAAAAGCCGCGAACGGGGAAAGTATTGACGTTGTGGAATACCTTGATACGTATTCTTATGATGAAGTGCTGGGCCAGACATTCAAACTGGTCAATGCCTCGGATTATTATGAATACGACAGTGAGTACAGCGTGTGGACGGACAAGACGGACAATGAGGATTATATGCGGGAACTGGTTCAGAACGGCGAGGACATCACAATCGTCGGTATTGTCCAGCCGCTGGAGGATGCGACGGCCGCCGCGCTGACGGAAGGGCTCAATTATCCGAAGTCTCTGATTGAGCATGTGGCGGAAGAGGCGGCGGAGAGCCAGATCGTGAAGGATCAGATTTCTAACCCGAAGATTAATGTGTTTACCGGCGAAGCCTTCGGGGAGAACGCGGAATTTGATCTGGAATCCCTGTTTTCTCTGGACGATGAGACTTTGTCTGAACTGTTTGACGCGGACAGTATCTCGGATCTGTTTTCATCATCGATAGATTTGTCCGATTTAACGGACAGCAGTTCCATGGATCTGTCTGCCCTGATGGGATCTGACAGTATGAGTATGGATCTGTCGGACATGGATCTGAATCTGGATCTGTCCGATCTGAATCTGGATCTGTCCGATCTGGATCTCGATTTATCGGACATGGACCTGGATTTGTCTGATCTGGAATTGTCCGGTCTGGATCTCAGCGCGCTGATGTCAGACATGGATATATCAGATCTTTTTAATGTCTCTTCCGACAGCCTGAACCAGCTTGCCGAAGGTCTGCTGACAGGCTATGAAGCCTATGCCGCGGAAAACTCAGCCGCATCCTACACAGATCTGACAAACGATTTTTTGGCATATTTATCCAGTTCTGAAGCACAGCAGATTCTCTCTGCGGCTATGTCGGAAATTATGGAAGACGCCGTTTCGGATGCACTGGAGCGGCAGGATATTACGGAGTTGCTTCAGGATCTGGCTGCGGCGGGCAGTGAGGGGGCAAATGATGTGCTCTACGCGTGGATGATGGACGCGATGGGCGGCATTACCATAAGCTCCGATCAGATGGCTTCCCTGACCGCGCAGCTTACCGCGGGTTACGCTTCCTATGCGGCAGCCAATCAGCTGACGACGGCAGAGAGTATCAGCGAGGATTTTATGGATTATCTGAGTTCAGATTCCGCTCAGCAGGTTCTGACCGCCGGGATCATGGAGATGCTGGATACAGATCTTCTGGAGACACAGATCAATGCAGCCATGCAGAGCTATATGAGTGAGATGATGAGCAGCGTCACGGACGCGATCGCCGGCCAGATCGAGACGCAGATCACCGCTGCCATGGATCAGGTTACTTCTCAGCTTGAGAGTCAGATGGACGGCATCATGACGCAGATCAGCGCTCAGATCGAGAGTCAGATGACCGATGTGATGAGCCAGGTGTCTGCGCAGCTGACAACAGCGATTGAATCCTCCATGGAGGAAATGCTGGATGGTATTTCAGACAGTATGTTGGATTCTCTGGACATTGACGCGGAATCAATTATGGAGTCGGTCAGCACAAACATGGACGCGGACTCGCTGCTGGAGCTTATGACATCCATGAGCACTGCCGCCAGCTCCAGTTATTCAGGTAATCTGGCAGATCTTGGTTATGTGGATTTTGACAGCCCTTCCGAGATAGACATTTATCCGAAGGATTTTGAGAGCAAGGATGGGGTCGTCGCGGTTCTGGACAATTATAATGCGGAGATGCTGGATGCGGGTGAGGTGGAAAAACAGATCACCTACACGGATCTGGTCGGGACAATGATGTCAACGGTGACGACGATCATCAATCTGGTTTCCTACGTGCTGATCGCGTTTGTATCGGTTTCACTGATTGTTTCTTCGATTATGATCGGCATCATTACCTATATTTCGGTACTGGAGCGCACGAGGGAGATCGGTATCCTCCGGGCCATCGGCGCTTCGAAGCGGAATATCGCGCAGATATTCAACTCGGAGACCTTTATCGTCGGTCTGTGCGCCGGCCTGCTGGGCGTAGGAATTGCTCTTCTTCTGCTGATCCCGATCAATATGGTTGTTCACAATTTTGTGCAGGCGGACGGTGCCAGAGCATATCTGCCGGTTTCCTACAGCATCATGCTGGTTCTGCTGAGTGTTGTTCTGACCCTGATCGGCGGTCTGATTCCATCGAGAAAGGCTTCCACGATGGATCCGGTCTCGGCGTTGCGGTCAGAGTAAGCGGAATCTGCTGCGAAAACGGGTGCAGGGGGGCGATTCCGGGAGTATGAAATATAAAAAATGGGGTATGCATTTCCGGTTGGCCGGTAAATGCGATAAATGATACAAATGACGGATAACTGTACGGATGTGGTAAATAAAGAGCGGAACGATCATTTTGACAATATAAAGGCTGTTCTGATTTTTCTGGTTGTATTGGGGCATGTGTTTCGAAATCTGGGAGCAAACGGTGATGAGTATCTTGTATATAAGATTATTTACAGCTTTCATATGCCTGCGTTTCTCTTTGTTTCGGGATATTTTATGAAATATGATCCCAAGAGTTTTTTTGCAAAAATGGTTCCGCTCCGGTCTTTGTTAAACAGACGTCCACCGTCTGTCCGGCACCCTTCTGTCTGATGACAATACTTTCGCCGTAATAAACAGAAATGCTTCGCCGGAGCGGGTCCAACGAAGCATTTCATTTGTATTTATGAGTTCTGAAGATTCTTCTGCGCCGTTGACAGCATCAGTTTGATACGGTTCAGCTGGTTTACTTCGCTGGCGCCCGGGTCGAAATCGATGGCTACGATATTTGACTTCGGATACTGGTGGCGAAGTTCCTTGATGACGCCTTTGCCTACGATGTGGTTCGGCAGGCAGGCGAAGGGCTGGCAGCAGACGATATTGTTTGCGCCGGCATTGATCAGTTCTATCATCTCGCCGGTCAGAAACCACCCTTCACCGGTCTGATTGCCAAGAGAGACAATGTCCTTCGCGTTTTCCGCAGTCTCATAGATGCTGGAGGGCGGGTAGAAGTGTTTGCTTTCCTCCAATGCTTTATGTGCCGCGCGCCGCAGCCACTCTACGCCCCAGATGCCGATCCTTGCTTTGGTCCAGCTCGATTTTTTGAAGCCGAGGTTATCTACCTTAAACTTCGTGTTATAGAAGCAGTAGAGGAAGAAGTCGATGAGATCCGGGACGACCGGCTCGGCGCCTTCCGATTCCAGCAGCTCTGCCAGATTGTTGTTGGCGAGCGGCATGAATTTCACCAGGATCTCGCCGACGATACCGACCTTCGGTTTTACGATATCCAGCCTTGGAAGCTCGTCAAAATCCTTTACTATTTCTCTGCAGTATCTCTTGTATTTGCGGTGGCTGATCGCCCTGTCCGTTGATACGAAATCCGTAATCGTTTTCACCCATTTCCGGTGCAGCTCGTTGGTTGAGCCCGGAACCGCCTCGTAGGGCCGGGTGGCGTAGATACAGCGCATCAGAATGTCGCCGAAGACCAGACAGTAGATGCCCCGCTGCGCCAGAGAAAAGTTGATCTTAAAGCCAGGATTCTTTTCCAGAGAACTCAGGTTCAGGGAGATGACCGGTATCTGCGGATATCCGGCTTTCTCGAGCGCGCGGCGGATAAATCCGACGTAATTGGACGCGCGGCAGCCGCCGCCGGTCTGTGTCATGATGAGGGCCAGACGATCCACGTCATATTTGCCGGACGTGACGGCATCCATCACCATACCGACTGAAATCAGCGATGGATAGCAGGCGTCGTTGTTGACATATTTTAAACCGGCGTTCACGGCATCGCGGTTGTCATTTTCAAGTACAACCAGATTATAGCCGGAAGCTTTAAACGCAGGCTCCAGAAGCTCGAAATGAACCGGAGACATCTGCGGAGCCAGTATCGTATAGTTTTTACGCATCTCCTCGGTAAAGATGACGCGGTCATGGCTGGATGGAACAACGGTGCGTTCCTTCGGGTGTTTCTCGCGCGTGCGAATGGCAGCGATCAGAGATCGGATGCGGATGCGCGCGGCTCCGAGGTTGTTGACCTCGTCGATTTTCAGGCAGGTGTAGATCTTGCCTGAATTCGTCAGAATATCGCTGACCTGGTCGGTCGTCACGGCGTCCAGTCCGCAGCCGAAGGAGTTCAGCTGGATCAGATCCAGATTGTCCGTGGTTTTGACATACTGCGCCGCGGCATAAAGCCGGGAGTGGTACATCCACTGGTCCAGCACGATGAGCGGACGGTCTACCTTCTGCAGATGGGAAACGGAATCCTCTGTCAGCACCGCAAATCCGTAGGAAGTGATCAGCTCCGGTATGCCGTGATTGATTTCCGGGTCGAGATGGTAGGGACGCCCGGCAAGAACGATGCCCCGACGGTGGTTTTTTTCCATCCATTTCAGCGTTTCTTCTCCCTTTTGTTTCATATCGTCTCTGGCGGACTGAAGCTCTGTCCATGCTTTGCGGATGGCAGGTCTGCTTTCTGATTCGGGTATGGCGAACTCATCCTTCAAAATCGTAAGCAGTCGTTTTGTCAGAATATCTTCATTGGTCAGGGCCAGAAACGGATGGATCAGGCGCACTTTGCCCGTGTTGATATCGTCCACGTTGTTTTTGATGTTCTCCGGATAGGAGGTGACAATGGGGCAGTTGTAATTATTGCCCGCGTCCTCAAACTCATTCCGTTCATAGGGGATGCACGGGTAAAAAATCGTCTGTACGCCTTCCTTGATCAGCCAGGTGATATGCCCGTGTGCGAGCTTTGCCGGATAGCATTCTGATTCACTCGGGATGGACTCGATGCCGAGCTCGTACATTTTCCGGGTGGAGAGGGGAGAGAGCACCACGCGGTATTTCAGCTCGCGGAAGAGAACCGCCCAGAAAGGAAAGTCCTCATACAGGTTTAATACCCGCGGAATGCCGAGAATGCCGCGCTCGGCCTGCTCCTCCGCCAGAGGCTCATAGTCGAAAACACGGTGCAGTTTGTATTCAAACAGATTCGGGATCTGTTCTTTGTTTTTCTCTTTTCCGAGCGCGCGCTCACAACGGTTGCCGGTGATAAATCGGCGGTTGCCGGAAAACTGGTTGATCGTCAGCAGGCAGTTGTTCGTGCATCTGCCGCAGCGGGCCAGCTTTGTGGTAAACTCGAGCTGATTGATCTCATCGATAGAGAGCATGGTGGTCGGTTTGCCCTCATAGCGTTCTCTTGCGATCAGGGCGGAGCCGAAGGCTCCCATGATGCCCGCGATATCCGGGCGGATGGCTTCACGGCCGGATATGGTCTCAAAGCTCCGAAGCACGGCGTCGTTGTAAAAGGTGCCGCCCTGAACCACGATGTGCTTTCCGAGCTGATCCGGGTCGGATAATTTAATGACCTTGAACAGGGCATTTTTTATAACGGAATAAGCAAGTCCGGAGGAGATATCCGCAACGGTCGCTCCCTCCTTCTGTGCCTGTTTTACCTTTGAATTCATAAATACGGTGCAGCGGGTGCCCAGATCAATGGGATGCTGCGCAAACAGAGCTTCCTTTGCGAAGTCCTGCACGGAGTAGTTCAGAGATTTGGCAAAGGTCTCGATGAAGGATCCGCATCCGGAGGAGCATGCCTCGTTCAGCTGGACGCTGTCCACCGTGTTGTCCTTAATGCGGATACACTTCATATCCTGTCCGCCGATATCCAGGATGCAGTCGACGTCCGGGTCAAAAAAAGCGGCGGCCGTGTAGTGCGCGATGGTCTCTACCTCGCCGTCGTCCAGCATCAGGGCAGCCTTTACCAGCGCCTCACCGTATCCGGTGGAGCAGGAGGAGACAATATGCGCATCCTCGGGGAGCAGGCTGTAGATCTCCTTGATGGACTGAATGGAGGTGGCGAGCGGACTGCCGTTGTTGTTGCTGTAGAAAGAGTACAGCAGAGCGCCGTCCTCGCCCACGAGAGCCACCTTGGTCGTTGTGGAACCGGCGTCGATGCCGAGGTAGCAGTTCCCTCTGTATGTAGCAAGATCGCCTTTCCTGACGGTCGCTCTGTTGTGGCGGGTGACAAAGGTATCATAAACCGCCCGGTCTTTGAACAGGGGATCCATGCGTTCCACCTCGAACTCCATATGCAGTTCGCCGGAGAGTCTGCCGATCAGAGCCTCCAGAGAAATCTGAGACTCTTCCTTATAATTTAGCGCGGAACCGATGGCCGCAAACAGGTGAGAGTTTTCCGGAACGATCGTGTGCTCATCGTCCAGCTTCAGCGTGCGGATAAACGCCGTCTTTAATTCTGATAAAAAATGTAGCGGCCCGCCCAGAAAGGCGACATGTCCGCGAATCGGCTTGCCGCAGGCCAGTCCGCTGATGGTCTGGTTGACCACGGCCTGGAAGATAGAGGCGGAGAGATCCTCCCTCGTCGCGCCCTCATTGATCAGGGGCTGTATGTCCGATTTCGCAAAAACGCCGCAGCGGGCCGCGATGGGGTAGAGCGCCTTATAATCTTTCGCGTATTCATTCAGACCACTGGCATCCGTCTGGATCAGGGAAGCCATCTGGTCGATGAAGGAGCCGGTACCGCCGGCACAGATGCCGTTCATGCGCTGCTCTACGTTGCCTCCCTCAAAATAGATAATCTTGGCGTCCTCACCGCCCAGTTCAATCGCAACGTCGGTCTGCGGCGCATAATGCTGTAGCGATGTGGAAACGGCGATTACCTCCTGGACGAACGGTATATCCAGGTGGTTCGCGAGGGTCAGGCCGCCGGATCCGGTGATCATCGGACAGAGCATCATCTCCCCGAGCCGGTCGTGTGCCTTTGTGAGCAGGTCGGCCAGTGTCTCACGTATATTGGCGAAATGGCGCATATAATCAGAGAACAGCAGCTGATCCTGTTGATCTAAAACAGCGATTTTTACTGTGGTGGAACCGATATCGATCCCGAGCTTGTAAAAAGTAGAACTGGACATAATCTTCCTCACCTTATCTTCTTAAATAAACAAAGCAATTATACGACAGGAGTACGTAAAATACAATCTTTTTATAAATTCTTTCGAAATGATGATTACTGGTCACTCCCTGACCGCGCACTTGCTGCGGGGTCAGGCCGAAAACGTTGTGGTATCAAGCATCCGTCCCATCGCGAAGCGATTTTGCATGGACGGATGCTGTTGCAAGTCACACATTGTATAATTATAAGTCACAAATTTGGTGAGGGTGTGACTTGTAACAAATGATGGCGAAAGAGGGATGAATACATATAATAAAAGAAAAACGTAAGGTGATTGTCAGAATGTATATGGATGAGCGGATGAATTTTGGCGCGGAGGTCAGGAGAGTCCCTGAAAACGGGGATTCTGCGGAAACAGAGACAGCATTCGAAAGAAATCACATGTGTGACGGGATCATCCACGTGGTGCAGAGAGGGGATACGCTCTATCGGATTTCAAGACAATACCATGTGAGCGTTTCGGATATCATGTACAAAAACCCGTATGCAAATGTATATAATCTGCAGGCGGGGGATGAGATATGTATTCCGGTTTCACGAAAGAGAAGAGGGTAAATTGTAAAATTGTTCTTAAATCCGGCGACTGGCGTTGACAAAGAAAAAAGTCATCATTATAATCAAAGAATAGTTGTAGCTGTGAAGGCAGTGAACAGTTACGAATAGTTTTGAGACATATCCGTTTATAAAGAACAGGAGATAATGATGCAGTTTTTAAATAAAATGGAGCGCAGATTCGGCAGATATGCCATTCCCGGCCTGATGAAATACCTGATTGCATGCTATGTCATCGGATATATACTGGAGTATACTGCTCCGAACGTCCTGAATTATCTGACGTTGGAGCCGTATCTGATCTTCCATAACCTTCAGATCTGGAGGCTGATCTCGTGGGTGCTGATCCCGCCGTCCAGTTCGAATATCATTTTTGTCGTGATCATGCTGATTCTATACTATCAGCTCGGCACGGCACTGGAGCAGACATGGGGAACCTTCCGCTTTAACCTGTATATTTTTGGCGGTATTCTGTTTACAATTATCGGATCCCTGATTCTGTTTGTCATTTACGGAGTGAACACGCCGATTTCCATCGGCGGCAGCTTCAGCACCTACTATATTAATATGACTATATTCCTGGCTTTTGCCGTCTGCTATCCGGATACGCGGGTGATGCTGTATTTTATCATCCCGATTAAGATGAAGTGGATGGCAATCGTATACGCGGTTCTGATCGCATACAGCTTTGTTGTGACCGGTTCGTGGCTCGGCAGAGTCGCAATCATTGCATCCATCCTGAATTTCCTGCTTTTCTTTGCGGTGACGAAGAATTTAACAACGGTCTCGCCGAAGGAATTGAGACGAAAGCAAAATTTTAAACGCCAGGTGAATCAAAGCAGACAGAGCAGGGAGAAGTCTGCCGTGGGGGCGATTCACCGGTGTGCGATCTGCGGGCGTACCGAGCTGGACGATCCGAATCTCCAGTTCCGGTACTGCACCAGGTGTAATGGAAACTACGAATACTGTCAGGAACATTTATTTACGCATAAACATGTAGAGTGAGTTTTTACAAAGGGGGAGTAACATGACATTAACAAGAGAAGATTTATCAGCAATCGCTTCACTTCTGCAAAACGAAGTAAAAAGTGCGATTCACAGCGCTGTAAAAGATGAAGTACCGGGAGCAATGAAAGCGGCGGTAAAGAGCGAAGTGCCGGTTGCGGTGGAGGCAGCGGTAAAGAATGAAG
>JAJQEU010000015.1 GCA_021201535.1 Clostridiales bacterium
TTAACGTGTGATAGATAATGCATTTACCCTATTCCTCACCCCGTGAAAAGTAACCCGGGAAAGATATAATTTTTGCCGTAAGGAAAAATAAGGTTGAGAAAAGCATGATGTAAGGGTATAATGAAATCAAATTTTAAGAAATCCGTAATCTTTGCCGGGCAATCATGCGGTTTGTTTTCAGAAAGGAGGCCGTGGAGCATGGGAACATATCTGAACCCCGGGTGCGGGGGCTTTGAGACGATCACAAACGGGATTTATGTCGATAAGACGGGATTGATCGATTATGTCAACAGTACCGTAAACACGCCTCTGAAATTAACCAGTTTCAGTCGCCCCCGCCGCTTTGGGAAATCGTTTGCAGCCAAGATGCTGTGTGCCTATTATGATAAGAGCTGCGATGCAAGGCCGCTTTTTGACGGACTGGAGATTACAAAAAGGAAGTCATTTGAGAAATATCTGAATCAGTTTAATGTGATATATCTGGATATTACGCGGTTTATCTCAACCGCGGATTCTGTCAGGGATGTTGTCGGCGATATTCAGGCAAAAGTGATTGAAGAATTGAGGCAGGGATTCCCGTCCTGTGTAAAGGATCAGGAGAGAGTTCTTGCGGATGCCCTCATTTCCGTAAGTCATGTGACCGGAAATAAGTTTATCATCATTATAGATGAGTGGGATGCGCTGTTCCGCGAGGCAAAGGAGGACGATTCTTTACAGAAAGAATATGTTCAGCTGCTGAGAGGTCTTTTTAAGGGCGGGACAGCGACAGATGAAACGATTGCCGCGGCATATATGACCGGCATTCTGCCGATCAAAAAATACGGTACGGAATCCGCATTGACGGATTTCAGGGAATATTCGATGACAAGACCCGGGAGACTTGCCGAATACGCCGGATTTACGGAGACAGAAGTAAAACGATTATGCAGTCGTTTCCGAATGAGCTTTGACGATATGCGCACATGGTATGACGGATATTCTTTTAGCCGGATCAGCCATGTGTACAGTCCGAATTCCGTGATGAGTGCGTTGCAGGAAGGAGAGGTTCAGAATTACTGGACGCAGACAGAGACGTTTGAGAGCCTGAGAGAATATATAGGGATGGATTATGACGGGCTGAAAGGCGCAGTGATTGAAATGCTTGGCGGCAGAGCGGTCAGTGTGAAAATCAGTACATTTCAGAATGATATGACGACGTTCAACAGCAGGAATGATGTTTTGACGCTTCTGATCCATCTCGGGTATCTTGCCTACGATTCAGAGAAAAGAGAGGCATATATTCCGAATCTGGAAGTGGCGGAAGCATTCGAAGATGCCGTGAGCAATGAACACTGGGGAGTTGTGGGCAGGGCGATTGCCGAATCGGAACGGCTTCTGAATGCAGTTCTTCAAAAAGACGCAGATGCGGTGGCGGTTGCGTTGGAAATGATCCATGAATCCATTTCTTCCGTGATGCAGTACAACAACGAGGCATCCTTAAGCTGCGCGATTACGATTGCTTTTTATACAGCGAAGAGGTTTTACAGTATTGTCCGGGAATTCCCGTCAGGGAAAGGTTTTGCGGATCTGGCGTTCATTCCGAGAAGAGATACAGACAAACCCGCCATGATTGTTGAATTAAAATACGATAAGGACGCGGATGCCGCGGTGAAACAGATTTATGATAACCGATACGACGGCGTGTTGAAAGATTACTTCGGGAATCTGCTTCTGGTCGGGATCAATTACGACAGGGAGGCAAAAGGAGAAGGTGCGAAAAAGCACAGCTGCGTGATCGAACAGGTGTAATCATAGGAAAATCCGTAGCATCATACCCTTTTTTCACCCGAATCATATAATCTCAATAAAGTACCTGAAATGAACAGGCGGACCCGGGAGGCATAAAATGACTGGAAAAAGAGAAAACTACATCACATGGGATGAATATTTTATGGGCGTCGCCAAGCTGTCTGGCATGCGCTCCAAGGATCCGAATTCCCAGGTCGGGACATGCATCGTCAGTGCGGACAATAAAATCCTGTCCATGGGATACAACGGATTTCCGAGAGGATGCTCCGACGATGAGTTCCCCTGGTCGAGGGAGGGGGACGAGACGGACACGAAGTATCCGTATGTGGTGCACAGTGAACTGAACGCGATCCTGAACTACCGCGGCGGGAGTCTGGAGGGGGCGAAGCTGTATGTGTCCCTGTTTCCGTGCAATGAATGCGCGAAGGCGATCATTCAGTCCGGGATCAGGACGGTGGTCTATGACGATGACAAGTACGACGGTACGCCGTCTGTCCTGACGTCCAAGCGCATGATGGACGCGGCCGGAGTGCGGTATTACCGCTACCAGAGGACCGGGCGGAAGATCGAGATCTCTGTATGAACATAAGATGGGGGTTATATAAGGATTTTTTGTATAACAATCGAGATATCCGTATCATTCCCTTGACTTTGATCCGAATTGATTTTATCATTTTATTGTAACTGTTGTTTTGAAGAAAGTATAAAATATTTTCGGAATTTCTTTGCACCCGGATTTTCGGCAGTCACGAAGGCAGATGCAGGAGGATTTTCGAAAGCGTATGAAGGAGGATACTATGGGGAGCGATTATAAGATTCCTTACAAAATTTACCTGGAAGAGAGCGAGATGCCGACGCACTGGTATAATGTGCGCGCGGACATGAAGAACAAACCGGCGCCGCTGCTGAACCCGGGCACGTTGCAGCCGATGACGGCGCAGGAACTGGGCGGCGTGTTCTGTGACGAGCTGGTGAAGCAGGAGATGGACGACGACACCCGGCTGATCGAGATCCCGGAGGAGATCCGGAATTTTTACAGAATGTACCGGCCGGCGCCGTTGGTTCGGGCGTACTGTCTGGAGAAGGCTCTGGGTACGCCGGCAAAGATTTATTATAAGTTTGAGGGAAATAATACGAGCGGCAGCCACAAGCTGAATTCCGCCATCGCGCAGGCGTATTACGCAAAGAAGCAGGGGCTGAAAGGCGTTACCACGGAGACCGGAGCGGGTCAGTGGGGGACGGCGCTTTCCATGGCCTGCGCGTATCTGGATCTGGACTGCAAGGTTTACATGGTCAAGGTCTCTTATGAGCAGAAGCCGTTCCGACGCGAGGTGATGCGCACCTACGGCGCGGAGGTGACGCCGTCTCCGTCCGATACGACGGAGGTCGGGAGGAAGATCCTGGCGGAGCATCCGGGCACGACCGGCAGTCTGGGCTGCGCGATCTCTGAGGCGGTTGAGGTGGCGGTGACCAACGAGGGTTACCGTTATGTGCTGGGGAGCGTTCTGAACCAGGTGCTTCTCCATCAGTCCATCATCGGCGTGGAGACGAAGCTGGCCATGGATAAGTATGGTATCAGGCCGGATATCATCATCGGCTGCGCCGGCGGCGGCTCGAATCTCGGCGGCCTGATCTCTCCGTTTATGGGAGAAAAGCTCCGCGGGGAGGCGGATTACCGGATTATCGCGGTAGAGCCTGCATCCTGTCCGAGCTTTACGAGGGGCGTGTTTGCCTATGATTTTTGCGATACCGGCATGATCTGTCCGCTGGCTAAGATGTATACCCTGGGCAGCGGTTTTATCCCGTCGCCGAACCATGCGGGCGGTCTGCGATTCCACGGCATGAGCGCTATCCTGTCCCAGCTGTATCATGACGGCTATATGGAGGCGAGAGCGGTGGAGCAGACGGAGGTATTCCGGGCTGCGGAGCAGTTTGCGAGAGTTGAAGGTGTTCTGCCCGCGCCGGAGAGCAGCCATGCGATCAAGGCCGCGATCGACGAGGCGCTGAAGTGCAAAGAGACCGGTGAGGAGAAGACGATTCTGTTCGGCCTGACCGGCACCGGATATTTTGATATGGTGGCTTACGAGCAGTTCCACAACGGAACCATGACCGATTATATCCCGACAGATGAAGACCTTCAGGTCGGATTTGACGGGATCCCGAAATTCCCGGGGAATCTTCAGTAAACGAAATGGATTTGTTGTTCCGGAGGTGTCTGACCGGCACTTCGTGTAATCTTCAGTAAGAAACACGACGGATATATCCCTGATGCGGAAATCCGATACCCCTGCAGTTCGCTGCGGGGGTGTGTTTTCGCTGTAAAGGGTGGAAAGAAACGTAAACCATAGTGATCTGTTTCATATTATCCCGTGTGTTTTCACTGCAAAGGGTGGAAAAAGCATGATACAGGATTTAGCGCCCCTTCATTTTGACAACACATATTATTATGACGCCCGGCCGCGGACAGGAGATCGCATCATCGCCCTGCGGGACGGAAAGATTCTGATCCGGGGCGAATTGACCGGGATTGAACTGCCGCGGTTTGAGGATCTGACTGATACCGATCTGTCGCAGCCTGATGCTCTGACCGATACTGACCTGTCGCCGTTCCGTTCCCCGGCGCACGCATTTACCTATCTGTTTGCGATCGGAGACGAACGCTTTTTCCTGTGCAGGGATCTGGATCTGGCCGGTTATCGCTATGAGAAAGGAACGGCATTGCGCGGGGCAGCCCCGCAGCATCTGGTTTACGCGGCTCTGGTAGGGATGCAGCTGGGGCGCTGGTACGTGGCGCACCGGTTCTGTGGTGCCTGCGGACATCCGATGGTTCAGGACGGGAGGGAGCGCATGCTGCGATGCCCCTCCTGCGGACAGATGGAGTATCCGAAGATCTGTCCCTGTGTGATCGTGGGAGTGATTCACGATGGGAAGATTCTGGTGAGTCAGTATCGGGGCGGCTTCACGGATCACTATGCGCTGATTGCCGGTTTTGCGGAGGTCGGAGAGACGATCGAGGAGACGGTCGTCCGGGAGGTGTACGAGGAGACGCGGCTTCATGTCAAAAATCTGCGCTACTACAAAAGTCAGCCCTGGCCGTACTCGGACAGCCTGCTGTTCGGGTTTTTCGCGGAGCTGGACGGGACGGAACGAATCATCATCCAGGAGGACGAGCTGTCGATGGCGAAATGGGTGAGGCCGGAAGAGATTTATGAGAAGCCGAATCATTTTTCCCTGACGAATGAGATGCTCTGCAGGTTCCGGGACGAATATCCGTTTCAAAAAAGCTGAGGTCAGGAACAGCTGTGGGAGATGATCACCCGGCGAGTGAGACCGGCATACGGGTCGGGAACGCCCGTCGGTGTCCGGAATCAAAACATTATCAGAGTACAGGATACGAGGAGGAAACACCATGTACGATACCGCAATCATCGGAAGCGGACCCGCCGGTCTGTCGGCGGCGCTGAACTTAAAGCTTCACAATAAGGATGTGATCTGGTTCGGTTCCGGAGAACTCAGTTCGAAGGTAGAAAAATCAGAAAAAATCGCGAATTATCCCGGCCCGGGCATGATCGCCGGCACTGAGTTGAACCGCTGTTTCAAGGAGCAGATGGAAGCGATGGAGATTCAGCCGACGGACAAAATGGTGACGACTGTCATGGCGGGCGCATCCGGTTATCAGCTTCTGGCGGGGAATGATATCTATGAGGCGAGAACGCTGCTGCTGGCGATCGGTTCTGTGTCGGCGAAGGGATTTCCGGGGGAAGAAAGGCTTCTGGGGCGCGGCGTCAGCTACTGTGCGACCTGTGACGGTTTTCTTTATCGGGGGAAGACGATCGCTGTCTATTGCGGAGATCGGCGTTTTGAACATGAGGTGCGTTATCTGGCGGAACTGGCAGAAAAAGTGTATCTCTCCGCACCGTATGCGGACAGCGGGATCGGCCTCTCGAACGTGGAACGGCTGTCAAAGCCGATCCGGCAGGTGGCCGGCGAAGCCCGTGTATCGGCGATTGTTCTGGCCGATCAGACGGAGATAAACGTGGACGGTCTGTTCTGTCTGCGCGGCGCCGTGGCGCCGGCGGCTCTTTTGCCCGATCTGGCCATGGATGGCGCGCATATTATTGTGAACCGGCGTATGGAGACGAATCTGCCGGGTTGTTACGCGGCGGGAGACTGTACCGGACGGCCGTATCAGATCGCGAAGGCCGTGGGAGAGGGAAACGTGGCGGCGCACAGTATACTGGAGTATCTGTCATGAATTTTCTTCCATAAAAAGCGTTTCAGATTATCAGAAAATTCATGAGTTGTTTTAAAGGCGGCTTTGTGGTAAGTTATAAGCGGTACACCCAATTATAAAACGGGAGGTGAACTGAAGTGGGACTTTATTTAAATCCGGGTAATGAAGCATTCCGCAAAATACGGAGCGGTGTGTATATAGATAAAACGGACTTGATTGATTATATCAATCGGACAATACCGACCACATCAAATCTGACCAGTTTCAGTCGACCGAGGAGATTTGGGAAGTCTTTTGCAGCAAAAATGCTGTGCGCATACTATGACAAAAGCTGTGATTCAGGGGAACTTTTTCAGGGGCTGAAGATTTCAGGGATGGATTCTTATGAAGAGTATCTGAATAAGTTCGATGTAATATATTTGGATATCACAAGGTTTATTTCTACCACAACCTCTTTGTGTGAGATCGTTAAAAACGCACAGGTGAGCGTGATTGAAGAACTCAGAGAAGCTTACCCTTCGTATATCAGAGAGAAGGAAGATGTGTTGGCGGACGCGCTGTTTGCTGTCAGTCATAAAACGGGCAATAAATTTATCGTTATCATTGACGAGTGGGATGCGCTGTTTCGCGAGGCAAAAGACGATGAGGAGCTTCAAAAAGAGTATGTTCAGCTTTTGCGAGGATTGTTCAAAGGCGGACCTTCTACAGATGAAACCATCGCGGCTGCATATATGACAGGCATCCTGCCGATCAAGAAATACGGAACGGAGTCTGCTCTTACCGATTTTCAGGAATTTACCATGACAAGACCTGCAAAGTTAGCTAAATATGTTGGTTTCACCGAGACGGAAGTAAAAAATCTCTGTAAGAAGTTCCATATGGATTTTGAGAGTATGCAGATCTGGTATGACGGCTACTCTTTTAGTAGAATTCAGCACGTTTACAGCCCGAATTCAGTTATGCTGGCGATACGGAATGAAGAATTTCAGAATTACTGGACAGCTTCGGAAACGTATGAATCGTTAAAGAAGTACATTGAAATGGACTTTGACGGTCTTAAGGGCGCTATCGTGAGTATGCTTGGCGGTGAGGCAGTCAGGGTTAAAATCAGTACATTCCAGAACGATATGACATCCTTTAACAGCAAGGATGATGTTTTGACTTTGCTGATTCATCTTGGGTATCTGACATACGATTCGAAAACTCACAAAGCGACCATTCCGAATTTAGAAGTGGCCGATGCTTTTGGCGATACCGTAAGCGGAGAAGGATGGGCTTATGTGGCGACCGCCATACAGGAATCGGATGATTTATGGTCGGCATAAATTACGACAAGGATACCAAAAAGCACACATGTCTGATTGAACGAGTTCCTTAGAACCGTTCTTCCGGGGTACGGCGTGTGGCTATTTTTCACTTACCGCGATGCCGTGACGGCGAAAGAAAAGCGCGGCCACGCGATCCCACTCCTTTTCCAGGGTTTTGTCTGGCGAAAAGATCCGGTAGGAGATACCTGTCGTGCAGGTCAGTATCTCATTTTTATAATTGAGATTTAAAAACATACCGGTGATGTCCTCCATCTGAAAGACGCTGCCGGCGCGGGCGACCGTGTTGGCCTGGTGTTCCGGTGAGAGCAGGAATACGAAACGGAAGGCGTCCGGTTTGCGGTTCCCTTTGATGAGATCCAGACAGAGCGGGCGCACATGGGAAAACGGGATAAAGCGGAGTCCGCTCAGACCGAGCTGTCTGCACTCCTCCTCCGAATAAAAACGGGAGTTGAGCGTGCCGTCAATGTCGGTCTGGAAGGCATGTGAGACAGACGCTTCCCGGAGAAGAAAGTGATCGAACATATTTCCCTTCAGCATCTGATTCAGAAGGGGACCGATATCGTGAATCTGCATTGCCGTCATAAAAGCTCCCGTTCACAAAAGTATTCTTTTGTGCTATAATCTAATAGATTTTGCTCTATTATAGAAGTATCCTGTGAGAAAAGCAAGCAGAAAGAAATGAGATAGTGGCTTTGATTCGTAAAAATAGAAAAAAAGTATCTGCTCCGGTTCTGATTTTGTCCTTTCTGATCGTTTTATCCGGCTGCGGGTCGATTCGTACGGAGATCGAATCGGCTGCGGATGGGTTACAGGAGATACTGACGGCTGACAGTGCTCCGACCGGGGAGACTATGCCTGAGGTGGACAGTGTATCCGAAGGAAAATATGCGTACGGGACGCTGGATGATGAGACTAAACAGGTTTATGATGAGATTGTATATGCGTTTTCCAATCGGATAACGGTTACAAGCTCGACGACGGATACAAATGTCATGGAACAGGCATATCAGGCAGTCCGTTATGATTATTGTGATTTTTTCTGGATTGAGTCTCTGAGTTATGTAAAATACAGCAGGGAGGATGAGATCACCGCTCTTGAGATCGCGCCGACGTACTCCATGACGGAGGAGGAACAGGAGGCGATGCAGCAGCAGATTGACGCGGAAGCGGAGCGCATGCTGGCAGATGCCCCGGCGGACGGCAGTGATTTTGACAAGGCTTTGTACGTGTATGAGACGCTGATCCGTGAGGTGGATTATGTCGTGGGGGCGGAGAACAGCCAGAATATCATCAGTGCATTTGTCAACCATGAGACGGTCTGCCAGGGGTATGCATATGCCACGCAGTATCTGCTGGAAAAGCTTGGCGTCGCATGTACAACTGTGCTGGGCAGCGCGAATGGCGAGACACATGCATGGAATCTGGTCGTGATGGACGGATTTTATTATTATATTGATACCACCTGGGGAAATTCCCAGTTTGTATATCGCAGTGAAGACGGGGAAGAATTGTCAGAGGAGGACATTCTCCGATTTCAATATATGGATTATGATTATTTCGGGGTGACTACGGAGATGCTGCTGACGACGCATGCGCCGGATGCCGGGATTAATCTGCCCGTCTGCACGGCAACGGCAGATAACTATTATGTTCATAAAGGCCTTTATGTGGATGTCTGGGATGCGGACGCGGTCGGTGCGATCATTCGGAGTGGATATGAGAACGGGGATGAGGTTGTGCGCATCCGTTTTTCCGACATGGAATTGTGTGAGCAGGCGGTTCGGTATTTCCTGACAGACGGACATGTGTTTGATTACTGCTACGGACTGGAGTCGGTACAGTATCTGCAGGAGGCGGATTCTACCGTTATGGTTCTGGTGTTATAAAGGCTGCATCCCTGTTTGCGGCTGTGATGCGCAGCCTTGAGTCTGGCGCAAAGGAAACGACTTAATGTCGTTTCCTGATAATACAGTTTGCCTGATTTATCAAACAGGACTTGCAATCAGGGGAAAATCCATTATAATGAATGGATATTACGAATGACGGAAGAGTGGATACATCAGTATGGATAAGATTAATATGTCGCATAACCTGCTCGGGTGCAGATTTGACAACTGGCTTCGGCTAAAGCGGACCAATCCGATCACCAATAAAAAACAGGGACGGTTTATCACCGCGGTGACTTTTGTCATGGGTGTCCCGGCTCTGCTGGAATGGCTGATTTTTTATTTCCCGATCAAACGGACGCAGATACGCCGCGATCCGGTCTATATTGTCGGCTTCTGGCGGTCCGGCACGACATTTCTTCAGAATCTTCTGACGCGGGATCCGCAGTACGGGTGGTTTGACCCGGTGAAGACGGTTACCTTTAACAATTGTATTCTGATGAAGCGTATACTGGCAAAGGTGCAGAAAAATCTGCTCAAGGACGCCCGCCCGATGGATAATATGGATTACGAGCTGGATCTTCCGATGGAGGAGGTCTTTGCTCAGGCGACGATTTCCACACAGGCAATCAGTCATATGCTGGTGTTCCCGGACGGCGGGAACGGCGTGAAATATATCGAGACAGCTTTCATCGACGAGCAGGATGAGGAAAAGCAGCGGGAATGGCGCACCGCCTATGATTATATCCTGCGGAAGGTGACTTATTTATATAAAGGCAAACAGCTTCTGCTGAAAAGTCCCGAGAATACCTGCCGCATTGCGGAGCTGAAGCGCTGCTATCCGCATGCGAAGTTTATCAATATCTACCGCAATCCCTACAAAGTGATCATGTCCACGATCAACATGTTTACCAAAGAGATGGAATTGCTCTGCCTGAACGACCCTGCTCCGCGGGAGGTGATCGAGGAGGTTTCCATCGATCTGTTTGAACGCATTTACAAAAAGGCGATCCGGGAGCTGGAGGAGATGCCGCCGGAGGATCGCATTGATATTCGGTATGAAGATTTCTGCGGGGATCCGGAGGGATATGTGGAGAAGATCTATGATCGCCTCGGCATAGACGGATTTCAGGAGGCGAAGCCCTTTTTTGAGGAATATCTCGAGAGCCAGAAGAATTACCGGAAAAACGTGTTTTCCCTGGATCCTGCTTTGCGCGACAGGATCAATGACAGGCTCGGTTTTTATTTTGATTATTACGGTTATGAGAAAATTACGGCATAGCGTGGGATACATTTGGGTGAGCCGGGGGACGATTTCAGGACGGAACAGACAGAATTGAGGCAGCATTTGTTTCATTTACAAAAAAATGCTTGTTTTCCGCTGTATTTTCGTGTAAAATAGGTTCAGTGTCTGATATTTTCGGGCGCAGGAGGTGTGTTTCGTGTTTTAAATGGATTTCCCCGTAACGGAGCAGATGATGAACAGTGATGCTCCGCTATATATCAAGTGAAGCAGATGCTGCCGGATATCCGGTATTCTGCATCGCATTTTTCAGCAGCATTATGAAATACATACAGGAACACCAGTTACAGCAAAGACGTGTAATATGGTGTTTTTTTATTCTTTTTTGAGAAATGGAGGGAATGGAATGTCAGCAGAGATTGAGATGATCGGCCTGGAAGAAATGGGCGCGCTTCGCGGTAATATGAATACGCTGGAGCTGGAGCTGATGAAGAACCACGGCATTGATCCGAATTTATATGTGGAGTATGATGTAAAGCGCGGACTGCGTGATTCATCCGGAAAAGGCGTTCTGACCGGCCTGACCGAGATATCGGATGTCAGCGCGTATGAGCTGGTCAACGGAAGAAATATTCCCGCGGACGGGAAGCTGTTTTATCAGGGTATCAATGTGAGTGAAATGATCGAAGGCCTGCACGGGCGGAAATTCGGTTTTGAGGAGGCTATTTATCTCCTGATGTTCGGCAAGCTGCCGAGCCGGAAGGAACTGGATGTGTTTTTCCCTGTTATGTTTGAGATGGAGGAGCTGAGCGGCCGTTTTGTCCGGGACGTTGTGATGAAAGCGTCCAGCCGGAATGTGATGAATTCCATGCAGCGGTGTGTCCTGACCCTGTACAGCTACGATGATAATCCGGAAGACATCTCTCCGGGCAATGTGCTGCGTCAGACGATGGAGCTGACTGCCAAGATGCCGATTCTGGCGGTTTATGCTTATAATGCTTATCTCCATTTCCGGAAGGGAGAGATGCTGATGATCCGCAATCCGGAAAAGGGATTGTCTCTGGCGGAGAATTTCCTGCAGATGCTCCGCCCGGACGGAAAATATACGGAGCTGGAGGCCAGAGTGCTGGATATCGCGCTGATTCTGCATGCGGAGCACGGCGGCGGTAATAACTCCACGTTTACGACGCATGTGGTCACTTCCTCCGGCACGGATACCTATTCCTCGATCGCTGCCTCACTCGGCTCTCTGAAGGGACCCCGTCACGGCGGCGCGAACCTGAAGGTGCAGCATATGTTTGCCGATATCAAGGAGCATATTGAGGACTGGACGAACGAGGCGGAGGTGGAGGCTTATCTGCAGAAGATTCTCGATAAGCAGGCCTTTGACTGCAGCGGCCTGATCTACGGCATGGGGCATGCGGTTTATACGCTGTCCGATCCGCGCGAGGTTATCTTGAAGAAGTTCGCCCGCAAGCTCGCCGAGGAAAAGGATATGATGGAGGAGTTTGCTCTGTATGAGCTGGTGGAGCGACTGGCGGGCCGGCTGATCATGAATCAGAGAAAGATGTTTAAAAATGTCTGCGCAAACGTGGACTTTTACAGCGGATTTGTGTATACTATGCTTGGTATTCCGGAGGAGCTGTTCACGCCGATCTTTGCGATCGCCCGTATGCCGGGCTGGAGCGCGCATCGGTTGGAGGAGCTGATCAACGCGAGCAAGATCATCCGTCCGGCATATAAATATGTCGGTGTACATATGGATTATATTCCGATTGAAAATCGCTGAGTGATTGAATAGGGAAGATATAAAACGGATTCGATGCAGTCTGTACACCGGAAGGGTATATGACGGCATTGGATCTGTTTTGGCATCAGAAAAAAGAGGGGATATAGTATGAGCAGTTACAAAATTAACACGAAATGCGTTCAGTCCGGATATCGCCCGGGAAACGGTGAACCCAGGCAGATTCCGATCATTCAGTCCACGACGTTTCGCTATGACACCAGCGAGGCCATGGGACAGCTGTTTGATCTGGAGGAGGCCGGCTATTTTTACACGCGCCTGCAGAACCCGACCAACGACATGGTTGCCGCGAAGATCGCGGACATGGAGGGCGGAACCGCGGGGATGCTGACGTCCTCCGGCCAGGCGGCGAATTTTATGGCATTGTTTAATATCTGTGAGTGCGGCAGCCACATTGTGGCGTCCTCGTCCATCTACGGCGGCACGTTTAACCTGCTCTCGGTCACCATGGCGAAGATGGGAATCGAGACGACCTTTGTCGCGCCGGACTGCACGGAGGAGGAGCTGAACGCCGCTTTCCGGGAAAATACGCGGGCGGTGTTCGGCGAGACGATCGCGAATCCGGCTCTGACGGTTCTTGATATTGAAATGTTTGCGAAGGCGGCTCACGCGCACGGTGTGCCGCTCATCGTGGATAACACCTTCCCGACGCCGGTTCTCTGCCGGCCGATCGAGTGGGGCGCGGATATCGTCACCCATTCCACGACCAAATACATGGACGGACACGGTGTGGCCGTGGGCGGAGCGATCGTGGATTCCGGCAAATTCGACTGGTTTGCCCACGCGGATAAGTTCCCGGGGCTTACGACGCCGGACGAGTCCTACCACGGCGTTGTTTTTGCGGAAAAGTTCGGACAGGGCGGCGCGTTTATTACGAAGTGCACGACGACGCTGATGCGCGACCTGGGCTGTATCCAGTCGCCGCAGCACGCGTTTTATCTGAATCTGGGGCTGGAGTCCCTGCATGTGCGTATGCCGCGTCATGTGGAGAATGCACGGGCGGTGGCGTCTTATCTGCAGGCCCAGCCGCAGGTGACGGCTGTGATCTGCCCGGAGCTGCCCGGCGACGCCTACTACGAGACGGCGCAGAAGTATCTGCCCGGCGGATGCTGCGGTGTGATTTCCTTTGAACTGAAGGGAGGCCGCCCGGCGGCGGAGGCGTTCATGAAGGCTCTGAAGCTGGCAGCCATTGAGACGCATGTGGCGGACGCCCGCACCTGCTGTCTGAATCCGGCCACCTCCACACACCGTCAGATGACGGATGAGCAGCTGGCCGAAGCCGGTATCCCGGCCGGGATGATCCGGATGTCCTGCGGACTGGAGGATCAGGAGGATCTGATCGCGGATGTGGCGCAGGCGCTGGCGGCGATAGAAGAGTGAATCTAATGCGAAGTGTCAGGGAACATATCCGTTACATATCCCTGTGCGATGAAAAATCCTCTCGGAAGAGATATTTCCCCGGGGGGATTTTTTGTTAAATTATGTATATTGTAATTCACAATATTCATGGTAAAATGACATGGAGAGACAGCAAGAATGTTCTATACGAAAGGAATGTTGATAAATGGCGATGATTCCTCTGCCTTATGGTATCGACCTTTTTGAAAAAGTACGTAGGGAGCACTGTTACTATATTGATAAGACCCGCCTGATCAGCGAGATGATGGATGTCCCTTTTCAGGTTAATCTGATTACGCGTCCCAGACGTTTTGGAAAAACCCTGGCGATGAGCATGCTCGCAAGTTTTTTTGATATCCGCAAGGACAACCGGGAGATTTTCGAGGGGCTGGAGGTTTCAGATCATGAAGAGCTTTGCGCGCAGTGGATGAACCGGTGGCCGGTCCTTTTTGTGACTTTGAAAGATGTGAACGGACGTGATTTTACAGATGCGTATGAAATGCTGCATCAGGTAATCGCAGATCTTTGTAAAGATCATTATT